>JBKOWV010000006.1:0-10226 GCA_046724585.1 Verrucomicrobiota bacterium | reverse complement strand
TAACACGACCCGCGAGCGTCGCGAAAAGTGTTCGATCTTTGCTCTTGGCAGATTGGCGCATTGCTTCCAAACTCGGTTTGACCGAATTGATCTGAACCGGGCCGAGGAAGCCTTTTTCCCAAGTAGGTCTTTCTGCTCTCTCTCAGATCCGAAACACGCAGTTAATCACCTGGGAAAAGAAAGGTTATTAAATGAGAGCAATCCTTCTCTGCGCAAGAAGTTCCATTCGCCGGCCGTCTTTGCGACGCGGTTCTCTTCTCATCCCGCTGTCGCTCCTACTGGTCTGTTTTGGGCTTGCACCGATGGCGCAAGCGGTGGGTCCCAACACGGACGGCGCCATACCCGGCTCCAACAATGGCGAAGGGATCCCGACCGCAACACCAATTAATGGCAGTGGAATTGCCTCGCGTTACTCCGGTGACAAAAATATTGCTAGCGACCCCGCAGTTATCTTTGCGGATGATTTCGAGTCATACACGTCGCCAAGTCAACTTACAAATAAGTGGGATGCTGCATATCATTTGCCGAATATCAGAATCGCGACCGAGCCCAACAACGTGTTCTCCGGAACAAGTCGCTTGAATTTTCCCTGCCGATAAGCACAAAGGAAGTTTCTAACTCAGCTAAAAAGATTATTAATCCAACGCAGGATACGGTATTCATTCGTGCTTACACGAAGTTTGACCCCGGGTATCAGTAAGCGGGTCCAACCATAACGGACTCCGCTTGTCCGCGAAGTTTCCCGGTCCTGGCATTCGGCCCCCGCCAGATGGCACCGGATTTTTTCTGTTCCTTCTCCAGAATCAGATCTTAGGCAGTCCAGATATCGGAGAAAGCGCTCCTGGATTCACGCACTTATCTTCTTACTGGCCACGGCAGCGGTCAGCGTTTGGCGACCATTGGTACCCTACCGGATTTGTGGTTCCTTTTGGCAGCGGAATAGGCGAAGACGGAAAACAGATTGCCAATCGTGGCGACTGGCTGGCCTTTCCGAGTCAGTATCCAGACTTTAGGCCAATGGCGGACTTCCTACCTCAACGGGATAGATGGTATTGCTACGAGCTGATGGTACGCGCGAACACGCCGGGGCAGAATAACGGTGAAGTGAAATTTTGGATTGACGGAACACTGGTAGGCGCCTTCCCGAACCTAAACGTACGCTCCATAAGCACGCTTAAGATTGACGAAGCACATATCAGTTTGCACGCCTGGCACAGCGAGCGCATCAACAAAAAGTGGTATGACAACGTAGTGATAGCGACCCAATACATTGGTCCTATAGTTTCCGCTACGACAGCCAGAGGAGATTTTAACGGGGACGGCAAGGCGGACATTCTTTGGCAAAACAGTTCTACTGGCCAGCGCGGTATTTGGCTCATGAATGGCACCACGCTTCAATCCGCTGTCAGTTTGGGAACGGTGGCGACATCGTGGAGCATCGCTGGTTCGAGCGACTTTAACGGGGACGGCAAGGCGGACATTCTTTGGCAAAACAGTTCTACTGGCCAGCGCGGTATTTGGCTCATGAATGGCACCACGCTTCAATCCACTGTCAGTTTGGAAACGGTGGCGACATCGTGGAGCATCGCTGGTTCGAGTGACTTTAACGGGGACGGCAAGGCGGACATTCTTTGGCAAAACAGTTCTACTGGTCAGCGCCTTATCTGGATTATGAATGGCACCACGCATACATCCAATGTCAGTTTGGGATTCTTGGCGACATCGTGGAAAATCAGAAATTATTGACCGCCAGCACCCGGTGCAGGTTTGTTCAGTTCAAGCTGGTCACCACCTTCTGGAGACCCGCCGTGAGAGCTTCAATTTGCTTCTTCTGCTGCGCTACGGTTACTCGAAAATCCTTCTTCAATTGCGTGATGGTCCCATCTTGTTCCTCAAAGCGCACCGTAGAATTCAGGAACAAGAGCTACGATCAGCCAGCTCAAGAAAGGGATGGAAGTTTTCGCTGCAACTCTCAAACAACACGCGACGCAAATCCAAAAGGTGAGCGCCCAGATTGAAGTGGGCAAACCGCTACCGCAAACAGTGCTCAACAATCGGTGACGAGGAGAAGCGGGGAAGTGAGAGGTGAGAAAGGAAAAAAGTAATTACGCCTCACGAATCACGTCTCACTTATCGAAAAACGCTGCGGCATAAACATCGTGAGACATTTACAGGCGCCGCCGGCCTTGATGAATTCGCTCATTGGCAATTCGTGGCAGCCATAGCCACGCTCACGTAATGTGGCCACAAGCTTGGGCGCGCCTTCGGGCAACACGATGTCGCGCTCGATCACCACGGCGTTGCACGAAAAATGCATCGCCTCTTCCGGCAAGACATCGATCAATTGGGGCACATGTTCGCGGATGGTGCGCTGCCCGTATTCATCGAAGGCTGCCGGAAACCAAACCGCCGCGCCATCGGGCAGCGGACAAAAACAGGTATCGAGATGATAAAAGCGCGGGTCGACCAGTTCGACTGAGATAACAAGACAACCAAGCATCTCCGCAACGGCGCGATGCGATTGGATATCGGAGCGAAACTTGTAGCCGCAAAAAAGTGTGTCTCCGCTAAAAAGAGCGTCGCCTTCGCCTTCGAAGTAAAGATCATCGGGCAACCACAAGATCTCGTGGCCATGCTCCTTCATCCAGCGCGCAAAATGCGGCGCTTCCCCAGCGCGCTCCTTGTGCCGGAAATTGCTCGGGATAAATCTGTGACCGACGGTCAGCCCTGCGTTGGCTGTGAAAACCATGTCGGGAAGCTTTGGTTGGGGCGGAACCAAATCGACCTGGCAATCCAATTTCAATAGCGTTGCGTGCAATTCTTTCCATTGCTTCTGGGCGAGCGCCGCCTCTGCGCCGCGGGCGCGGCTCATCCATGGATTGATCTCGTATTCGATGCCGTAATAGTCCGGCGGACAAAGGAGCAGCTCGCGCATGGGATCGACCGTTTTATTCGCGGCTCATTGTTTCTTTGCGATCGCCCGGTTTCGCTTCGCTCTCGGCGACGCACTCGGCGAGTTCGCGCAGGAATGGTTCCACATCTGTGACCAGGCCGATTGATTGCAGGGGCTGGTGTTCGACCGCTCGTTCCACTGCCGACGGATCAATATCGACACAGACGGTTTTCACCCGTGGCGCCAGCATACTGGCTACGGCGAGCGACTGCTGGAGCGTCGCGAGAAGCAGCACATGGGTTACATCGGCGAGTTTCTCTCGCATCACTTTTTGAGCTTCGAGCACGTCTGTGGTGACACCGGGAATCGGTCCTTCGTCGCGGATCGTGCCGGTCAGAACGATATCGACGTTGTGGCGGACGCACGTGTGCATGATGCCGTGGTTCAGTACGTTTTTCCGGACGGCCGCGGCGATGCCGCCCGCCTCGCGGATGGTATTAATCGCACGCAGGTGGTTCTCATGGCCGCCCCGCGCAAAGGCAAGATCGGGATTCATTCCCAAGGAGGTTCCAAAGAGCGCCCGTTCCACATCGTAAACCGCAAATGCGTTTCCGGCGAAGAGACGATCGACATATCGCAACTCGATGAGGCGGACCAAATGCTGACCGGCGCCTGTCCGCACGATTGCCGGTCCGGCGACGATCGCGATCTTCGCTTTCGTTGCGCGCGTCCGTTGCAGTTCGTGACCGAGCTCGCGGATGATTGCCGACTTCGGTTCGTCGGCATCAACGATTGTGTTGATGAACTGAAAGAGGTCAGTACCCGAGGTCGAGCGTTGAACCGGAACAACACGAATCCCCTCATGCCCGACCACAATCTCGTCGCCTTTACTGACATCGAAAAACTTGACCGCCCGGGCTGTGCGTTTCTTTCGGTCAACCGCAATTGCGCTGTCCATCATGGCGGGCCGGACTTCGATCTCTTTGCCATCGGATCGAACGAATGTTTGCTGGTTCGTTGTCACGTAGAAATCGGACGGAAAAACTCCGTCCGCCGGCGCCTTCGCCAGTTGGACATCGGCAGATTTGGCGACCTCGGCCCCGTGCTGCCGCAGGCGCAGGACCAGTTCGTCGAGCGCTTCGCTCGTTTCGGCAGAGACCTCGATTCGGGCGAAGCTTTGGTCCGCCCGCTTTTTGCCAATATTAATTTCAGCGATCTTAAAATTCGCGCCGTGAGTCAGAATCTGATCCAGCACCTTCGGCAAAATGAGCGAATCGATAATGTGACCGCGTAACTCGATCGTTTCCGAAAACATTTGGAGAATTTAGCCTTCGGAAGCGGCCGCGCCAGTGGGTCAAGAATTGTTGTGGCGGTGCTTGTGCCAAGCGCCGAAGTTAATTAGACCGGCGTTTGGCACAAACGCCTAGAACACGATGGAAAAACCAAACGCACGCGGACCTTCCCCAAGCCGCAAAGCGCATCTTGCTTTGAGAGAAAGATTAAATCGGAAACAGAAGCTGCCGCCTATGCTGGTGAAGAAAAATCTCTCGACCGGACGCCGCACTGCCGGCCGGTAGATCGACAAACGTTATGCACGAGGACCTGCCAGCCTTGGCGGCAAAGATCGCGGCGATACTTTCGGACAAGTCCGAGTATTTCGTCACTCAGCCGGCAGAGCTAAGAATCCTCCGAGGAATGTCCGAAGCGGACGTTCGAAATTTCGCGGCGAGCCACGGCTGGGGCGTGGTGAGGCGCCTCGGGGGACGGCAAATCGAATTTTATAATGACGCCGGGGTGCGCGGGCTGTAACAACCTCGCAATCTTTCGGGGGTTCGGCTTGCGACGCCTGGGTTGGATTCCCCTCTCTGTGGACCCCCGCCACGATCGACGATCCCGGCTATAACCGGCCGCTGGACAGCGTCGACCTATTGGCTTACCAATGCGCCAGCGGCAACCAATGGAAGCAACAAAAATTTATTTTTTTCTTTTCGCCGTTCTGACGATTGCCGGAGGGATCGTTGGCTACGTTAAAGCGGGCAGCGTGGCGTCAGTCATTGCCGGTTCAATCACCGGAGTCTTGCTGCTGGTGGCGGTGTTTCTTCTACCGCAGCATCGCGGAGTGGGACTGGCGACCGCGTTGGTGATTTCTCTCGTCCTCGCCGGGCAATTCGTTCCCAAATTTCTGCACACCGGGAGAGCGATGCCGGCAGGGATGATGTCAATCTTGAGCGTGATCGGGGTCATCACGGCAATTGTCGCCTTGGTAAAAAAGTAATCGCGTGGCAAGAATTCGTCTCCGGACGTGGCGGCGTCTCGTGCTGGTGTTATTCGGCGCGATCTTTGCCGCCATTGTTTATCGGTGGATCTCGCTCGAGCGACTGCAGCGCGTCGTCCCCGTGGAAGTGACCGCAACGCCAATACCCGAGCCAACACCAACGCGGCCGCCGGTCGTCACCGGAAAATTAGAGACGGGCAAATTGTTCAACGGGATCACACTTCACTCTACGGTCGAGACCCTGCCGGGCGCCGACGCCAGCACGGAACGGGCCGAACCGGACAGTTACGTCTTGGATCTGAAATTGCAGGCGCGCGTGCCGTCGCCAAACAAGACGATCGAGGAATTGGCCAAAGTCAGCCCCCAGCTGCCCGCCCTGTTGCCGGGATTGGCTGCGATGTTGGTTTCTGATCCGGTTTCACCCCTTTACGCTCAGCTTTACGACACAAAAATCAGAGCCTTGCGGGAGAATTTGGTGCGTCTCGATCGACTCCCTTCCCGCCACAATTTTTTCGATTGCCAGACCGTGCTGCAGTTGGAGCACCTGCAGAGCCATCGCAAGGCGCTCCTCATCCAGGCTGACATGGACGTGGACGCAGACGGCTCCGATGCCGACCGCATGCCGATTGGCACCGGATCTCCGGTCAATTTCAAACCGGCCACCAGTTATCGATGGCTAAAGACTACGTCAGCGCCCAATCCCTATCTCGCTTCGACGGAAAGCAAATTGAAACAGGCCGAGGATGAGTATGCGCTCAAGACAACCACATCGGAGCGCAAACGCGAATTGCGCGATGCGATCGCGCAATTGCGCGCCGAAGTCGGCACACTCAAAAAATTTAGCTTCCTGATCGGTGCGACCGATCCGTACATCGTTATTCCGGGGGGTTTCGCGCACGGAAAGGACGCACCCAAAGTGGGAGATTATGTCCTGGTCATTTTTGCAGACGCAGTTTATCCCGCCATCGTCGGCGACGTTGGGCCGAATGACAAGGCAGGCGAAGCCTCGCTCCGGATCGCAAAGCAAATCAATGCCTTGTCCACGCCTTACAGTCGGCCGGTGAGCGATCTGAAAGTGACATACCTGATCTTCCCTGGAACGGCCGACAAGCCGTTTGGCCCACCGGATTTGGATAAACTTCAGGCGCGTTGCGAAGCATTGGTAAAAGAAATCGGCGGCGCGAGTGTGCCGCTGCATCGTTGGGAAAATATCATCCCGCCTCCGCCAACTCCCACTCCTACGCCGAGTCCTTCGCCGTCTCCCGGCGCAATACCGACATCGTCTCCGGGGCAATCGCCATCTCCAGGTCGATCACCGGCAGCGTCCCCATTGCCCTCGGCAACATTTGCATTTCCCATTCCCAGTCCGGCTGGTCCGGCAGCTGCCGGACGGGTAAGCCCGACGCTTACGCCAACAACTTCGCCTCGTGTGTCGCCAAGACACTAAGAAATCGCACTCCGGCTAGTCTAGGCTAAGCATCGCTGTGGTCTCGTAACCGGTAATCGCAACGGCGATTTCAATTTTTTTGAATCCACGGACGGCGGTGGGCGCATCTCATTTCAAACATCGAACCACGCCACAGATGACCACAACCTCACTCATTTCAAATCAGCCGACGCAAACGCCAGCCAGAAACGGATCGACTCCTTTGATTCGTCTCACCGACGTGAGAAAGATCTTCCTCACGGACGAGGTGGAGACACACGCGGTTTCCGGAGTTCATCTCGATATCCGCGATGGCGAATATGTTTCCATCGCAGGGCCGTCAGGCTGCGGCAAGACTACCCGGCTCTCGATCCTGGGACTGCTCGATACGCCTTCGGCTGGAAGTTACGCGCTCAAGGGCATAGAGGTCGCAAACCTCTCCTTTGCCGATCGGGCGCGGATTCGCAATCGCCAGATCGGTTTCATTTTCCAGAGTTTTAATTTAATCGGCGATCTGACGGTTTATGAGAACGTCGAGCTGCCGCTGACCTACCGCGGATTAAGCGCGAAGGAGCGCAAACCGCTGTCATTGACGCGCTCGAGCGGGTGGGCATGGCGCACCGAGCCAAACACTTGCCCAGTCAGCTCTCCGGCGGACAACAGCAACGCGTCGCCGTTGCCCGGGCGCTTGCCGGTAAACCGGCGATTCTGCTTGCCGACGAACCAACCGGAAACCTCGACTCCCGGAACGGTGAAGCGGTGATGGATTTACTCAAGGAGCTGCACACCGGTGGCGCAACCATTTGCATGGTCACGCACGACGAACGTTTCGCCGGCCACGCTGAACGCGCAGTGCATTTGCTTGATGGCCGAGTCGTGGAGGACCGACTCGCGGCCTGAGTGAGACTTACAACCGAGGTTACAAATCAGATGAACGATTTTCGATTCGCGCTGCGGCAGCTTGGTAAATCGCCGGGGTTTACTTCCGTTGCGATTCTGACTCTGGCCCTCGGCATCGGCGTTAACTCAGCCATGTTCGCGCTCGTCAATGGCGTCGTGTTGCGGCCGATGATTCCACTGCGGGCCGAGGAAGTCGTAAACGTTTTCAGTGCGCGTCAGAACGCGACTCGCGATTACCGCCAATTCTCGCATACCGAATATCGCGACCTGCGCGAGAACGGCGGCGATGTGTTTGTCGATCTTGGCGCGCTTGAGTTCGCTGTCGCCGGCATCGGTCGCGATCGCGAGATGCGGCGGAGTTTTGCCTTTTTGACTTCAGAGAATTTTTTCTCGCTCATGGGCGTCCAACCGGAGCGGGGCCGGTTTTATAACGCCGAGGAATGCGAGCCGAACGCGAACGTGCCGGTAGTGGTGGCCAGTTATGCATTTTGGAAACGAATGGGCGGTCGCAGCGATTTTGTCGGGAGCAATCTCCAGATCAACGGACAGCCGTACACCGTCATCGGCATTACTCCCGACGGATTTAGCGGAGTGAGCGCGCTCGTCGCGCCCGATGTCTGGTTGCCGCTCGGCGTCCATTCACACCTCGGCTCCGCGTTCGCCGACTCCGAGAATTTGCACGATCTGGCAGAGCCAAAGAACTACGCGCTCAATCTCACCGCACGTCTGCAACCGGGTCTCACGATCGACACCGCAAAGTCGCGTCTGCCGGCGCTCACTCAGCGATTCAACGCCATTCAGCCGTCCACGGCGGAAGGCGCCCGTGAGTTGCAGATTCAGACACCGTCTCGATTCAGTATTAGCACAACGCCGCAAGACGACGGCCCGGTCACGCTGATCGGCACACTCCTGATGGGAATGGCTGGCGCGGTGCTGCTCATCGCCAGTCTGAATCTCGCCAACATGCTGCTCGCACGGGGCACTGCGCGCTCCAAGGAAATCGCGCTCCGTCTCGCGGTTGGCGCATCGCGCTGGCGAATCGTGCGCCAATTACTCTGCGAAGGTCTACTCCTCGCCATCTGCGGCGGCCTGGTCGGGCTCGTCGTCAGCGTTTGGTGCAACGACCTTCTGCTCCACTCGCTCGCGCAGCTGCTCGGCTCGATGAATTTCTCTTTTGTCGTGAAACTGCGACCGGACGCGACCGTCCTCGCCGTCACGTTTCTGTTCTGCCTCCTCGCGACCGTTCTTTTCAGTCTCGGACCCGCTTTGAAAGCGACAAAGGCAGATCTTGTGAACGAGCTCAAGCAGCAAATCGGCGAGCCGGCACGGGTCGGCCGTTTCAGCCGTTTCTTTGCGCCTCGCCACATCTCGGTCATGGCGCAAATTGCGCTTTCGTTCATGCTGTTGTTCAGCGCCGGATTATTTTTCCGAGGCGCGCTGAAGGCGAGCGGACTCAATCCCGGTTTTGTTGCCGCGGGCGATCTGGTTACCGAGATGGATTTCTCGCTGCTCAAAAAAGATCCGGTTGAAGCGCGACGCCTGATGTTCGCCGCCGTGCAACGGGTGCGCAATTTACCAGGGGTCCAGACCGCGGCGCTCGGAACGATGTTGCCCTATGGCAATTTCACCAACACGCGTCGGATCATGTCAATGCGGGAAGCATTGCCGACCGACCCGAAAGCGCCCGATCCCGGCACTGGCGCGCTCTACACTGCGACGACTCCAGGTTATTTCGATGCGATCGGTGTAAAGCTTTTCCGTGGCCGCGATTTCACCCAGGCCGAAGCCGAAAACAAAGATTCGCCCCGTGTCGCGATTATTGATGACGAGATGGCAAAGAAGATTTTCCCGAATACGGAAGCGGTGGGTCAGCACATTCGGTACACCCAAGCGCCGAAAGATGGATCGCCTAACGACTTGCTGGTGGTCGGTGTCGTCAGCAGCCATCGCCACGATGTGCAAAACGACACCCTCAATCGGCGACTGTTTGTGCCGCTGGCGCAAGGTTACAACGGCAACGTTTACCTGCATGTGCGTCTTGCCACGAAAGATCGGCAGGCGGTCGCCGCGTTCATTCCCACTATGCGTCAATCATTGCGCAGCCTCGATCCCGACCTGCCAGTTCTAAGCATCGCGCCCTTCGTCGATCTGACCGAAAAGAGCGTTGGCCTTTGGATCGTGCGTCTCGGCGCGCTCCTCTTCGGAGCCTTTGGCGGGATCGCGTTGCTCCTCGCCGTCATTGGTGTGTATGGCGTAAAGGCATACGCTGTCGCCTGTCGCACGCGCGAGATCGGCATTCGAATGGCGCTCGGCGCGCATCGCCGCGACATTTTTGCGTTGATCATGCGCCAGGGTGCAATGCAAACCGCATTGGCTGTGGCTATCGGCCTCCTCCTCTGCCTGGCTGCGGGCCGCATTCTCTCTCAGATTCTTTATGAGGTCAGTCCGGGCGATCCATTCGCTCTAGTCACATCCGGTGCGCTCCTCGCCGTCGCCGCTTTGCTCGCTTGCTTCTTCCCAGCGCGTCGCGCCACTCACGTTGAGCCGCTTCAGGCGTTGCGGACAGAATGAGGAGGCAAGCGGCCGTGGCCAGATTTCCTCTCTCAAGCTCGAACCGTCCTCATCCCCTGCCTGGTGATCCGGTCGATCAACTGCGGATAAGGCAGCCCCGCTTTCTCCGCTGAAAGCGCGAAGTCCTCGTCGTTCGCGAGAATGGGATTTGGGTTCGCCTC
>JBKOWV010000078.1:0-4253 GCA_046724585.1 Verrucomicrobiota bacterium | reverse complement strand
TGATTCCGACCGGCAACGCGAAGTTCGGCGCGCTCGATTATCAGATCAACGCCAACGGCATGGTGCCGGTTGTCGCGCAACTGAATGATTTGCCGCTCCGGGTCGGCAACGGCCCGACGACGTACATCCGCGATGTCGCTAAGGTTGAAGATTCACATCAGATCCAGACCAACATCGTGCGCCTGCAAGGCAAACGGCAGGTGTACATTCCCATTTACCGCCAGCCGGGCGCGAACACGATTGCCGTTGTCGAAGGAATCAAAAGCACAACTCAAACCGATCCTGGAGCGGATCAACGGGATCAATCTCGACGTGGTGATGGTACAATGCGGCTTCGATGATGGCGTAAACGTGGAAATTGTTAGAGGCTGCGGACCCCAAGACCCCATCATTACCGCCGGGAAGGAATCCGTCACGGACGGACAGAAAGTTCAACCGGTGGAAGCAAAATGAGAACGCGTTCTTTCTGGGTAGCGCACGCGTCTCGTGTGCCTGGCGAGCGCGTCCTCGCGATCGCGAACTTTTCCGGCGATTTCGATCTCCACGGCGAAAGGGACCAAAGAAAAGCTCGTTTCGGCACGACGCCGAAACCAGCACGCGAGACGCGTGCGCTACCCAGATCTGTTGCATTGGTGTGCGTCGTCCTTTTGTTCGCGGCTTCTCAAGCCAAGTCCGCCGATGTGCAAACAACTGGCAAAGTCCTGCCAATTGATCTACCAACGACGTTGCGGCTGGCCGGTGCGCGCAACATCGACATCCAACTCGCCCGCGAAAAGCTTGCCGAGGCGCGTGCGTTCGAGGAGATCGCGATCGAGCAGTTTTTTCCGTGGCTCGCCCCGGGGGTGACGTATCGCCGGCACGATAACCTGATCCAAGACACGGAAGGTGAAATTCTAGAAGTACACAAACAGAGTTACGCACCCGGGGGGACGATTGTTGCTCAGACCGACATCGGTGATGCAATTTTCAAATCACTCGAAGCGCGCCAGCTTACAAAAGCGGCTCGTCACGGTCTCGACGCGCAAGGACAGCAAACCATTCTCACTGCCGCGCAGGGTTATTTCGATCTGGCCGCGGCGCGTGAAGCGATTGGGGTTGCGCGGGAAGCATTACGAGTATCGAGCGATTACGCGTGCCAGATCGATCGCGCCGTCAGCGCGGGCATCGCTTTCAAAGGGGACGCGTTGCGCGTCAAAGTGCAGCAGCAACGCGACGACATCGCCCTGCGCCGAGCAGAAGAAAACGCGCGCCTGGCTTCCGCGACACTGGTTCAGATTTTGCATCTCGATCCAGCGATCGAGCTCCTTCCGCGCGATACGAGCGTGGTGCCATTGTCGGTGATCTCCCCAAAAGAGCCACTCGGCAGTCTTGTCGCGCAAGCGTTAGCCGCGCGCCCTGAAACGCGGCAGAGCGCCGCGTTGGTCAGCGCCGCGCAATATGCGAAGACTGGCGCGACTTACGGCCCGCTCATTCCAACCGTCGGCGGTCAGGC
This sequence comes from Verrucomicrobiota bacterium, assembly GCA_046724585.1. Lineage (GTDB taxonomy): Bacteria > Verrucomicrobiota > Verrucomicrobiia > Chthoniobacterales > UBA10450 > Udaeobacter. The sequence goes on along the minus strand of JBKOWV010000078.1, from coordinate 2,761 downwards.
GTTTTTCGGCGGGCTTGGCGGCGGAATGAATGGCGAGACTGGAAACTTCGGCGAATCTCAGGACTACGTGGCGTTGCTCGCCTGGCGCATCGGTCCGGGTGGCTTTTTCGATTTCGGAAACATTCACGCACAACAGGCGCGCCTGCGGAGCGCCGCATTCACTGCCAGCAAGGTGACCGATCAAATCGCAAATGAAGTCGTCACTGGCAGAACGCGCGTCCAGTCGCTAGCCGGCCAGATCGACACAGCCAGGCAATCTCTTTCGGATGCAGCGGAAGCTTTGCGCCTCGCGCAGGAGCGCAAAGAATTCGGCGTTGGCATCGTTCTGGAGACGATCCTGGCGCAACAGGAATTGTCCCGTGTCCGGAACGATTATCTCAACATCGTCGCCGGTTACAACAAAGCTCAATACGGGCTACTGCGCGCGCTCGGCCAGCTTTCTTCGGAGCACAATGCCCGTGGTAGCCGCCGTCGCTGACTATGGAATCTGTCAGCGCCGTCTTCGGTTTAAGGTCCCGGAGAAGCTACTGGGGACGGAGCCGCCGGTGCCGCGCTGCCGGCGGGCAAAACGCCGGCGCCGGAATCGGGCGCTGGAGAGGAAACAGGTGAAGTCTGCAGGGGCGTAGTCGCCGGAGAAGACTCCGGCGAAGGTTGCGGAGCAGCTGTCGGTGCAGGAGAAGTCTGCGGCGCCGCTTGCGATTTCATCAGTTCACGCCGGAACGCGCTGTCGGCCGTGCTCTGATGAGCGTAGAGGACCGACAAAACAAGGGTGAGCACAAAAAAAATGCCAGCCAGCCATGCCGTAAACTTCACCAGCACATTAGTGGTTTGCGCGCCGAAAATGTTTTCCGTGACCGCCCCGCCAAAGGCCGCCCCCAGACCTTCACTCTTTGGACGTTGCATCAGGATAACAAGCACCATCAGCAACGCCACCAGCACGAAGATTCCCAAAAGCAAATTGATGAGAAGGTTCATCGGGACGGAGAATATCGACACTAAATGACGAATGTCGAATAACGAATGACGAACGAAACCAGAATGTTGAAATCCGAAACAACGCAGGCGCCGCAGCGCAGCACGTGGTCATTGGAGCTTCGTCATTCCTTCGGCATTCGTCATTCGAGCTTCGTCATTCTTAATCTCGTTCCAAATCTCGTCCAGCTCGGCCAGGTCGGCATCGCCGAGACGTTTGCCTTTGGCTTGCAACTCGTCCTCGAGTCGATTGAATCGCCCGATAAACTTGTCGGTAGCGGCTTGCAGCGCGCTTTCGGCATCGAGTTTGCATTTGCGCGCGAGATTGACCACCGCGAACAACAAATCGCCAACCTCGTCCTCGATCGCCTGGTCGGATTTCGGATGAATCCGTCCCTTGCCGGAGCGACTTTTCGACGCGACCGCCTGTTTCAGCTCGCCAAGTTCTTCTTCAACCTTCGCGATCACGTCACCCACTTCCGCCCAGTCAAAATTCACCCGGGCCACTTTGGATTGCACTTTTTGCGCACGCATCAATCCGGGCAGCGCCGCCGGCAGGCCTTCGAGGTAATATTTGCCTGTTTTTTCCGTGCGCTTGATTGATTCCCACTGTTTTAACACAGCGCCGCTATCGGGCGCATCGCTTTTGCCGAACACATGCGGATGACGCCGGATCAGTTTCTTCGTCACGTCAGCCAGCACATTGTCGATATTGAAGCGGCCGGCTTCCCGCGCGATTTCGGCGTGCATCACGATGAGCAGAAGAAGATCGCCCAGCTCCTCGCGAAAATTTGCATCGTCCTTGGCGCGCAGCGCCCCGGCTATTTCGTAAGCCTCTTCGATCAACGGCGGAAGCAACGAGACGTGGGTCTGCTCGCGGTCCCAAGGGCAACCGCCCGGGGCGCGCAGTTTCGCGACAATCGCGCAAAGCTTCGCAAAGTGATCGGCTCCTGATTGATCCATTCAAAATCAATCAAACATCAAACCTCGAACATCAAACATTTCATTAGATCCGCCAGAGCGAGCGATGTGTGCCGAACTCAGAAATTTCGCCGGAAGACTTCCTGCTGACATAAATCGTGATTCCGGTCACGCTGACGAGAGTGCCGACGAAAACGAAGGCAACCAGCCAGGAAGGAATGTGCCCGATGCGCAGGGCCTGGTAAAATGAAGGCAGGTCGTCGATCGCCGCGCTGGCGTGCAAGAATATTTTCGTCACCCACGCGATCATGATGAGAATGAAAATGAAAACGTAGTTGCGTTTCAATCGTCGCCCGACCGCTTCCAGCTTGCTGATTTTGAAGCAGGGCAAAATCAAATCTTCGCAGACCAGCTTTTTCCATTCGCCCTGGAGCATCTCCCGATTTTCCATCACCATCGGGACCAAGAAATGCGCTTCCAGCATGCGGACGCGCGCCCGAAATGCGTCGTAGAAGCGGTAACGGCGCGCCTCGATCCAAAGCATCGCCCAGACAATGGCCAGATTAAAAAAGAAAATGATATGCGGCACTTCACGCGTGGTAAAGGCGATCGTGATGATGGCCGTGCTGCTGGTAATCGCCCAATTCGTGGTAATGTCGAGCCGCTGTCGCCAGACCATGATCCGTCCCATCTCGCCGCGATAAAAATGCGACATCGCATTGACGTATCCCGGATCGTAAATGCTGCGCTGCAACGAGACCGTTGCCTCCTCGTTCAACTCGGCTGTTATCTTTTCAGTTGCCATGGCTATCAGATTAACTGGATAACTGTGTTTGCCGGATAATCCAAGTAATCTCGCTGCTGCCAA
>JBKOWV010000200.1:0-4834 GCA_046724585.1 Verrucomicrobiota bacterium | reverse complement strand
CTGTTGTACCGCCGTTGCCAAGCTGCAGCGTGCCAGTGCTGATCGTGGTGCCGCCGGTATAGGTGTTGGCTGCCGTGAAGACCGTGCTCCCGGTGCCAAGCTGCTGGAACGCGCCCGCGCCGGAAATGACGCCGCCGAAGGTGAATGTGTCGGAACGGTTGACCGCGAAGGTGCCGTTGTTCACCACATCGCCCACGATCGAGCCGCTCGTACCGCCGTTGCCAAGCTGCAGCGTGCCAATGCTGATCGTGGTGCCGCCGGTGTAGGTGTTGGCGCCGCTCAAGGTCCACTGTCCACTGCCGTTCTTTGTTACTATCCCGGTGCCCGTTCCGATGATGCTCGAAATACTGCCAATGCCAGAGCCGGTGAGGGTCAGGTTCAACCCGGAGCCAGCGATTGTTCCGGTGTTGGTAAGATTGAGCGTGCCACTGTTGGAAGAGATCGTCGAAGCAGCGCCCAGAGTAAGTAAACCACCATAATTGTTTGTTCCGCTGACGTTAACGAGAGCGCCATTCTGCCCAGCGGCTCCAGCTCCGTTAATCGTTAGCGCTTCAGCACCGACCGAGATGCCACCCTGCAATTGCAGTGTCGCGCCGTTTGAGACCGTCGTCCCGGCAGCGATCGTGCCCAATGCGCTCCCATTTTGAATGTTCAGTATTCCACTGCCGACTGTGGTCGCGCCGCTGTAGGTATTCGTGCCCTGGAGAGTGAGGACGCCACTGCCACTGTAAGTGAGTCCGCTGGCAGTGGCAGTGCCGCCATTGGTCACTGGACCGGTAAAGGTGACGTTGCCAGTGCCGTTGATGACATCGATGCGGCTGGTGGCATTGTTGCTTAACGCGTAGCCACCCAAAAACAGCGTGTTACCCGCTCCATTGACCGTGGTGGTTTGGACTGCATTCGACGTGTTGGTCATGATGCCGCCCAGCGTGAGCGTGCTGGCCGAGCCATTAAGGGCGATGATGCGATCGCCCGCGTTGGTGATCGCGCCGGCGCCTAGGTTCAGATTCTGCGTCCCGCCAAATGTGAAGTTACCTCCCAAGGTAATCGCATTATTGTTGGTCAAAATAATGGCGCTCCCCCTGGTATTATTGATCGTGCCGCCGTTGATGGCGAAAGCGCCCGTGCCGAGCGCAGTAGCGTTGTTGATGTTCAATGTGCCTGCGCTCAGTGTGGTTCCCCCGCTATAGGTATTCGCGCCGGAAAGCGTGAGCGAGCCAGTGTCAGATTTCACAAGGGACAGTGCTCCGGTCCCGCCGTTCTGAAGGACGCCCGCGTAAGTGTTGGAGGTAGCCGTATTGACGCTCAGCGTCGCGGCCCCGGTTGCTCCATTCTCAACAATTGCTGTGCCGGCCGTGGCGTTGGTATTGAAACCAATTACGGTGGTGTTGTTCCCATTAAGCTGGAACTTGCCTGTGCTGCCCGGGCCAAAAGTAAGCGTCGCGTTCGCGGCCGGGCCAAGCGCCGTGGTGCTGCCTGCCGTCAATGTACCGGCATTAATTGTCACTCCGCCGGTGAAAGTATTGGCGCCGCTCAGAGTAAGAGTCCCGCCACCCTCCTTGGTAAGCGATCCCGTCCCGCTGATTACTTTGCCTATAGAAGTATTTCCGCTGCCACTGACAGTAAGGGAATTCCCATTAGTGGCGAGTGGGGGGCCGCCGGGGATAATGGACAGAAGGTTAGCCGAGTTATTAATCCAGGTTTGGGAATTACCGAGTGCGAGACGGGCACTGATCGTTAGCGTAAATGCACTGCTGTTATCAACCAGGATGCCCAGGTTGGGAATGCCATTGATCGTGTTGCCGTTGAGCGTGAGTACGTTAGCCATGGAAGACGAGAGTGTAACGTTCTGTCCAACGCCGGTCGTCATCCATAGACCGCCGACCGTCGCACTTGCAGTCAAGTTCGGCTGTCTGCCGAGGATGAAAGTGCTGTTGAAAACGGCGTTATCCGAAGCTCCCGGGACAGTCAGGCTACTCCAGTTGGTGGCGAGGTTCCAACTAGTGCTTGTTGCGCCCGTCCACGAGTTTTCTTGCCCAAAACCGCTCACAGAAATGAAGAGCAAAAGAATGCAAGCGATAAGAGATGGTTTGATCACATGGGGGCGGGTTTGCAGTTTTAGTATTTCTTTTTCACGTCCGACGGAATCTTCTTTTGCTCGCTGGAAGCGATTTGAAGAATTTGGGCGTGCATTGTCAATCCTTTGGTTGCTAGGTTTGTGCCGTGAACCGCTGCCGAATCGCCACTGTCACGCTGTCGATCTTGCTGGCCGTTTCTGTTCGAGGAGCCAGTCCATACCAGCCATCCGGTCACTTTAAAAAGGTTGTTTCGAAAAAAGGAGTTGGGTTCGTCGAGTATGCGAGCGGGTACGGCGCGAAGGCCGACGGTTTCCGTCTCAAGCGGGAGAAGTAAACTGCCGGGTTGCCACCGAGTCGTCTCGCCGCAAAAGAATTCCGGCTGCGACAACCACTCACAACGACGTAAAGGAGCGAAATGGATCTGATCCGAACATTAAAAAAACATTTCGGATACGACCAGTTCCGGCCGTTGCAACAGGAAATCGTCCGTGATGCGCTCGCGGGGCGCGATGTGTTCGTGCTGATGCCAACCGGCGGCGGAAAGTCGCTTTGCTTCCAATTGCCAGCGTTGATCCGCGACGGGCTGACCATCGTGGTATCGCCACTGATCTCGCTGATGAAAGATCAGGTCGATGCGCTCCAAACCAGCGGGATCGCAGCGACGTTTTTGAACTCGGCCTTGGGTCGACAGGAAGCAGTGGCGCGATTGCGGGGACTTCATCGCGGTGAGTACCGGATGCTTTACGTGGCACCAGAGCGACTGATGCTCGATACGTTTTTGGAGCGCGCGCTCAATTGGAATATCGCGCAGATCGCGATTGACGAAGCGCATTGCATCAGCGAATGGGGCCACGATTTCCGGCCGGAATATCGCGAGCTGAAAAAACTGCGGACGCACTTCCCGGACGTGCCGGTAATGGCGCTCACCGCGACCGCGACCGAGCGGGTCAGGAGCGACATCGTCAAGCAACTGCAACTGCGGGAACCGCGCTGTTACGTCGCCAGCTTCAACCGGCCCAATCTGAATTATCGTGTCGTGCCCAAATCGGCGGCCCACGAGCAACTGCTCGCCTTCATTCGCAGCCGGCCAAACGAGAGCGGGATCGTTTATTGCGCGAGCAGAAAAGGCGCGGACTCACTTGCGGTTCGGTTGTGCGAAGATGGGATCAGCGCGAAGCCGTATCACGCGGGGCTGACGACGAGAGAACGCACTCAAAATCAGGAACTTTTTCTGCGGGATGATGCACGCGTCATCACTGCAACGATCGCGTTTGGGATGGGCATCAACAAACCGAATGTGCGTTTCGTCGTGCATTACGATCTGCCAAAAAATCTGGAGAGCTATTATCAAGAAACGGGACGCGCCGGGCGCGACGGTCTGCCCAGCGAATGCGTATTGCTTTTCAGCCCGAGCGATGTGGCCAAGCAGTTGCATTTCATCGACGAAAAGAGCGAGAGCGAAGCGCGGATCGCACGAGAGCAACTCCGGCAGGTGGTGCATTACGCCGAGACCCGCGAGTGCAGGCGCGCGACGCTTCTCAAATATTTCGGCGAACAGTTTTCGCAGCCATCCTGTGATGGTTGCGATAATTGTTTGCAACCACGAGAAACTTTCGATGGCACGATTCCGGCACAGAAATTTCTCTCCTGTGTTCACCGGATTCACAGGAAGAGCGGGTTCGGTTTTGGAGTGAATCACGTGGTCGAAGTGCTCACTGGCGCAGATACGCAAGCGATCCGGCAACGGGGCCATAACGAATTGTCGACCTACGGGATTGGCCGGGAATTGAGACGCGACGCCTGGCAGGCGATCGGGCGCGAACTCTTGCGGCTAGGCCTTGTCGAATGTGCGCCCGGCAAGTTCGCTACGTTGGCCCTTACCCAGGCCGGCCTGGACGCTTTGCGCCAGCGAACACCGATCACGCTAACGCAGCAGATCGACATTGCCGATACGACCAGGAAGGCGCGCACCGGGGCGATTGAATGCGACGAACCTTTGTTCGACCGCCTGCGGGGCCTGCGTCGCAAACTCGCCGATGAACGCGACGTGCCAGCCTACGTGATTTTCTCTGACGTGTCGCTCCGCGAGATGGCGCGCAGTTATCCCACGACGACGAATGAGTTCCGGCAAATTCCCGGGGTCGGCGAACAAAAATTGAAAGATTTCTCCGAGCCGTTCCTCATCGAAATAAAAGATTATCTCGTGAACAACTCGCGCCGGACATTTTCCGACGATGTCGATGTTCCGTTCCGGCAACACCGTCCCGGCTTGAACGACAGCCAAGCCGAAACATTGCGGCGGTTTCGAAAAGGCGAATCGGTGGATGAAATTGCGCGGGCGCGCGGCTTTGTCCGCAGCACTATTTACGGGCATCTGCTGGCTGCGATCGAGTGCGGAAAGATCGGTCCGGAATCGGGGGACCGATTTTTCACCCCCGCACAGGAGAAGGAAATCGGGGCTGCATTCCGCCAGGTAATCGATGGAAAACTTACCGACATCAGTGCGCTGGTGGGAGGCAAGTATGATATCGGCGAGCTGCGCATCTTTCGCGCATTTTCCGCGCACCCAAAGCCATAACATGTCAGCCCATAATTGATCGGCATGTGCAGATTGCGGAAAACAGGCGAGACTCTTCAACAAACTAACAGGTCATGCGATTCCTTCTTAATTTACCGGCGCCGATTTCATTTTTGATTGTTTCGGCGATTACGGCCTCCTTGGCCATGGCGGGCCTTTACTTGGTACGAAGGAAGTA
>JBKOWV010000158.1:0-17904 GCA_046724585.1 Verrucomicrobiota bacterium | reverse complement strand
CACGTCTGCCGTTTCCGAATCAAGGCGAACCTGTCGCCGCGCACCAGCGCCTCCGCCGGCAACGGACGCGAATTATAATTTGAAGCCATCACAAATCCATAGGCGCCCGCGCTCATGATCGCGAGCAGTTCTCCTTCCTGGACTTCCGGCATCTCGCGATCCAGCGCGAAAAAATCTCCGCTCTCGCAAACCGGACCGACAATGTCGATCTTTTCTGTTTTGTTCTCACTCTTACTCCTGCTCCTGTTCGCGCTCCTGCTCTTCCTCGACGGGAAGCTGACAGCTTCCCCTACAGACCGTGTAGTTGGCGCTTCGACCGGCACAATTTCATGGTAGCTATGATAAAGCGCGGGCCGAATCAGGTCATTCATGCCCGCATCGACAATGGCGAATTTCTTCTCACCGCTTTGCTTGATGTAGCGAATTCGCGTGAGCAAGACACCGGCGTTTCCGACCAGTAGTCGCCCTGGTTCGAGCAAGATTCGCAACTCCAATTTGCGCAGCGGCAGCAAAATTGCATCGACATATTGCTGGATCGACAATGCAATCTTATTCTTACTCCCGCTCCTAGTCGTAGTGGCGTCCCACCATTCCTTGGCGCCGCTTTCGAACGACGATTCGTAAACGATGCCGAGCCCGCCGCCGACGCTAAAAAACTTGATTCCGTATTTCGATTTCAAGTCGCGCACGACTGGCGCGACCTTCCTGATCGCGTCCGCGAACGGCTGAGCCTCCGTGATTTGCGAGCCGATGTGCATCTGCACGCCGACAAGGTCGATGTTGCGCATTGTCGCGGCGCGTTCGTAAACCGAAGGGATGCGATCCAGCGGGATGCCGAATTTGTTCTCGCGTGAACCGGTCGAGATATATTCGTGCGTGCGTGGATCGATGTCGGGATTGACGCGCATGGCAACCGGCGCGGACAAATTTTTCGTGCCCGCGATGCGATCGATGTATTCCAGCTCCGCTTCGCTCTCGACGTTGAAACTGTAAACGCGCTGATCGAGCGCGTATTCGATTTCCTCACGTGATTTGCCCACGCCGGCGAATGTGCACTTGGCCGGCTCGCCGCCCGCGGCCAGGACGCGATGCAGCTCGCCGCCGGATACGATGTCGAAGCCGGATCCCGCGTCGGCGAGCAACTGTAGGATCGCCCGATTCGAGTTCGCTTTGACAGCGTAACAAATTAGATGATCCAGCGGGGCGAGCGCGGCATCGAGCCGCGTGTAGTGATCGAGAATCGTTCCCGCGCTGTAAACGTACAGCGGCGTGCCAAATTTCTCGGCGACAAGCGCAAGATCGACATCTTCACAGTGAAGCTTGCCGTTACGGTAACGGAAAAAATGCACGCAACACTGTATCCGCTTCGCTGTGCGAAGCGCAAAGTGCGAAAGCGGGCGCGCGCGTTACTCAAGCATTCCCAGGCCGAGATTGAGAACGCCGATCAGCGCCACTCCCACCAGGAAACTGGTCAGAACAAGTGTCTTTCCATGCTTGAGCATTTCTCCGAGCACCGCGTGGGTAGCCAGATAGAGAAATCCGCCGCCCACGTGCGCCATGATTAATCCAAGCCAAAATGTGGAAACCTGCGCCAGAAAGAAAAAGCCGATCACGCCGCCAAGGAGCGTGGTTGCCTCAACTGCCGCAACCCAGCCGAGCGCACCGCTGCGTTGCAATCCAGCGCCAATTAAAAGGCTGCCGAGGGCAAGGCCTTCTGGAACTTTATGAATGCACAGAGCCGAGAACAGCGACCATTTTGTCGCGCCCATCGCAGGATTTTCCCCTTGAATTCCCAGGGCCAAACCGTCGGTCGTGCTGTGAATCGCCAATGCAATCATTAGCGCTGTCGCGATTTCGCTAAAATGTCGCGTCGCATCTGCGTCGAAATGGCTGGCGGCGCAGGCTGGGCAAACGTGATGAATGTATTTGCTGATAAAAAAGAAAAGGACGTATCCGGTAGCCGCCGCGAGCGTTGCCGCCCACCAGTTAGTGGCCTCCAGGCTTTCCGGCGCAATCGCAAAGAGCGTTACTCCTAGGAGTGTGCCGGCCGCCAGACTGATCAACGCGCAAAGCGGTTTGTGCTCCAGGCGCAACGATGTGCTGATGGAGCCGCCGGCCAGGGCGAAAACATAAGCCGCGACGACTTGCCAGAGCGGACTGATCATTCAAGGGCCGGCGAGTCCCGCAGGCGCGGGATGTTCTTCGCGGCAATGCTGCGTCTCGATAGTGACATGAACGAGTTCGTCGTGCCCGCGGAGCAAATCGCGATAGGAGTCCGAGCTCTTTGGCTGATGCGCCACGACGGAAATCATCGCCGCAAATTTTCCAATGCCCACCTGCCAAACGTGCAGATCGGTCACGAGCGAATCGCCATCGCTCTCCACTGCGCGGCGAATTTGGTCAGGTAAATCCGACGATGGCGGTGTGCGATCGAGTAAAATGCCACTGGTATCGCGCAACAAACTGTAGGCCCAAGAGAAAACAACGCCGCTCCCGACAATCCCTACGACCGGATCGAGCCACGCCCAGCCGAAGAACTTGCCACCGGTCAACGCCAGAATCGCAAGGACCGAGGTGAATGCGTCGGCCAGAACATGGAGATAGGCGGCGCGCAGATTTAAATCACGATGACGAGGGCTGCCGTTCCCGCCTTTTTGATCGTGATCACCAAGGAGCATTGCGCAACCGAGATTCACCAGCAATCCAACGCAACCGATGCCGATTGCTTCGTTAAAATGAATTGTTAGCGGAGCAAATAGCCGGTGCACGGATTCGCCGGCCATTAAGAACGCCACGATGGCGAGTACCACCGCGCTGGTGAACCCGCCAAGCACGCCAATTTTTCCCGTGCCGAAACTGAACCGTGCGTTCGCGGCATGCCTCCGCGCCAGATAGTAGGCCACGGCCGTGATCAAGAATGCAATCACATGCGTGCTCATGTGCCAGCCGTCGGCCAGCAACGCCATCGAGTGCGACATCAATCCAACGATGATCTCGACGACCATCATTGCGGCGGTAATACCGATTACCATGCGGGTCCGCCGTTCCGCGTGGGAAAAATCCGGAACGAAATCGTGTGCCTTCGTGAAATGGGAATGATCCGTCCGATGCATCTTATTCAAGATATCTCAATTATGTCGGTAGCAGCACCGTTTAATCCGTGCCAATGGTCGCGGCCTGTTCACATTTGACCCGCTCTCGGTGCTCTGAAACGATTTCGCGCGGCACCAGGCGAAGGGCAGCAAAAACTAACGCGGGTATGATGATCGCATCGTCAAGATGACCGATTACCGGAATGAAATCTGGAATCAAATCGAACGGCATACAGACGTAGCCGATGGCCAACGCGAGAAACAACTTCGCGGAACGCGGGGTACGTTCATCTCGCAAAACGCGCCCATACACGATCAGTTCACGCTTGAACGAGCGCACGATCTCTTTGCTTCTCTCAAAGGCCATCCTCTTCATCCACCGCTACAGATTAGCGCGATTTATGAAACCTGTAACCGCTCAAAGCGCCGGAGGCACGACCGATAATTAGCCCCAAGCGTAAGCCCGGGGGATTGGCGTCTCATTGAAATCAGCCCCGGAAGGTCGACAGAATGTACCGAATAGCTCCCTCACTCCTTCGTTCCCGAGGCTGGCTCCGATTAATATCGGAAGCCCGGAACTAACGCCCGTATGTGTTGAGCGTTGTTGTAGCCGCCTCGCTGTGTCGAGGCGCTCAGCGCGTTGCCGCCTACACGGCGACACAGCGCCGTGGCTACTTCCGCGCATTCAGAACGTCGTGCGCAGACCAACGGTGACGCCGCGCCCGGGCAGTGGCAGCACTTCTTTCAAAAACGAAAGATGATTGCGCCCTTCTTCGTCGGTCAGGTTTGTGCCACGGACATAAAGGAAATTGTAAGTGCGTCCCCATTGAAATTTATAGCCGAGACTCACATTAAAAAACGTGTAACCCGCCGTTGTAGTTTCAAATTGGGCGACGCGATTTTGATCGTTCACCCGCTGACCTTCGATGCTGGCAGTCCAATGTTCGCCTTCATAATTCAGGGATGCGCTATAACGGAAAGGCGTGATGCGCGGCAATGGTTCGCCGCTATCTGCATCCTCCGCGTGGACGTAGTCGGCTTGGATCCGCAAATAAAGATCATTCGGATTCGTTTGCGTCGTCTCTTCTCCTCCGGTGATAACATTCTTGACCGATTTCGAATCGGACTGCTCGCGCATCTTTGTGATGGTCAACGGCAGCAGATGAAAATCAGCCCTGGCTTCGGCACCGTAGAAAGTCGCTTTCTTTGGAGTGTAGATAAAAACCTGGAAGCCGTCTTCGATCTCGCCGGTGGGCGTGAAGTCAATGAAGCCGTCGTAGCTGGTGTAAAAACCGCTGATGAAACCAGTCATCACGCCAGAAGTTTTCCGCAGACTAAGATCGACACTACGGTTGATCTCCACGTCGAGATTTGGATCGCCGATGAGGAATTGAAACGTCGCCTCGTGTGGGCCGCGCGCGAAGAGTTCCTCCACTGTCGGCGCGCGTTGCGAATAATTGAGATTGAGCGCCAGTTGCCAGCCTTGAGCGAAATCGTAAATCGCGCCGCCCGCGCCGCTGGTTGGCCAGAATTCCTGATCTTTCTGACTGGGCGACGTGAGCGAGGTTAGCTCGGGATCACTCGAGTCGATGCTGACCGAGTTAGACTCGACGCGCGCACCAAATTGAAGGCGAATTGGATTCAGTTTCACTTCTTCGAAGATAAATCCGGCGACAGCCAACGTTTCGGTAGGTTGCAAAAAAGCTTCCTCACCCAGGACGGAGAGCTTCTTGTAAAATACTTGTGAGCCGATTGAACCTTCAAAGGGGCCGATCGGTTGATGCACCAGCTCGATGCGCGAATCGACGCCTTTGGTCCTGAACGTGGCGCCCACGGTTTCGTCAACGATCTCGTCGTGTTTGTAGTCGGTGTAAACGAATTTCAGATTCGCGACTGAGAACCACGGCAGCGGATTGACAATCGAACTGCGCAGGTTGTACTGATCTTTGCGGTCTTTGGCGTGAACGCGCTCCGGCGGAACACCGGGCTCATCGAATCCCGGGTTGTCCGGTATTCCATACTCGGAGAGAAACCGGCTGTATGAAGCGCCGACGTAGCCTTTGTCCCAAACGTATGACGCTCCGATGCCGAAATCTTTTGTTTTGATGAATGTGTTCGGCACTTCGCCAAAAGGATTGCCGCCAAAGCCGTTGTTGCGGCGTTGCTCCGGCGTGAGCAAAGCGCGGATGCGCTCGTCCAAGGCGAAACCGGGAATGCGCCGGTCGTCGGTGCGCAGAAACGAGCCCTCCGCGTGAACGACAAAATGCTGGAACGGTGAAAGCGTGAAGGCGCCAGCGCCGCTGCGTTCGAGATCGGTGCTGTCGAACCGGCCATCGACTTCGCCGCTGATGGGTTCCGGCGGTTGCTCGACTGGAATAAGGTTGTCGGTCACATTCACGACACCGCCAATTGCGCCCGAGCCGTACAAAATCGTCGCCGGGCCGCGCACCACTTCGATGCTTTGGCTGAGCAACGTGCTGACGCTTGGGGCATGGTCGGGACTAAGATTCGAAACGTCGAACAGTTCGGTGCCGTTGTTGAGGACGCGGACCCGATTGTCCGCCTGCCCGCGAATGATTGGCCGACTTGTACCTGCGCTGTAGCCGCTTGCGCCAATGCCCGGCTGCGCCGCCAGCGTATTGCCCAACGTCGGTTCTATTCGCAGCTTTAAATTATTTTCACTGAGAACCGTGACTGGTTGCGCCTTGTCGGTTTCGCTTTGCTCGATCGCGCCACCAGTGACGACGACGCGTTCGGCTTCAGCCGTGCCCGGCGATGGCGAGGGCTTCGGGGTCGCCGCCGTTGAGACGGCTTCTTGCGCGATCGCTATGCCCGCCCCCAAGAGCAGCGCGACCGCTGTGCTTAGAACTTTTTTCATTGAGATTTTTAACAAATGGATTTTTCAAAATGGTGATTGGGTTATTGGCTTCGCGATGGACGCGAAAGCACGTGAATGCGGCGCGACGATTTGTAGAGCGTTTCTGTGAAACGCCGATTTATTGGGCCGGCGCCCGCGACGAACGCCCTACAATTTTAAGCGCGCGCAGGTGGCGCGTGCTCGAAGATGGATGCGCCGAGAAACGGCGATTCGACCCAATGCGGAGTCAACGCCGGAATTTCGGAAAAGTGAACGGACGGAGCAGGAGCGCTGATCAGTGGCGGATTAGCGGCATGATCGTAGTTTCCCGAGGCGATCATTGTCACGGCGCAATTGTGCTCGACACCATTCGCATCCTTGTGGACGCGCTGGTGTAATTGCGGGGAAGCACTCAACGCGAGCGCGCAGAGAAATGCCGCGGAAACGCAAACTGCAACAAACGCGCGTCCATGATTTACTGAACGCGCGAACGTGCTCATTGCGCTGCGAGCTTGTAACGTGGCTTCGCTTTAGGCAAGGGATTTCTGGAAAGTCGTTAAGACAGAAATCCGGTGAGCGGACTGGTCGCCGCGGCTGCGCTCAGTTTTTCGGCCAACCCGATTTCGCGGGCTTCGCGTCCGGCTTCAATTGCTTTTTTAAATGCCTTGGCCATGCGAACGGGATCGGAAGCGATTGCGATGGCCGTGTTCACCAGCACCGCGTCAGCGCCCATCTCCATGGCTTCCGCCGCCTGACTGGGCGCGCCGAGTCCTGCATCGACAACCACGGGCACGGTCGCCTGATCGATGATGATTTCGATCTGTGGCCGCGTTTCGATTCCGCGGTTGCTCCCGATTGGTGAACCGAGAGGCATTACGGTGGCGGTGCCCACGTCCTGCAATCGTTTCGCCAACACCGGATCGGCATTGATGTAGGGAAGGACTGTGAATCCTTCTTTCACCAGAACTTCTGCCGCCGCCAAAGTTTCCACCGGATCAGGCAGCAAATACCGTGGATCGGGATGTATCTCGAGCTTGATCCAGGTAGGCAAACCTGCGCTTGCGGCTAGCCTCGCCAGGCGGACCGCCTCAGCCGCATTGCGCGCGCCGCTCGTGTTCGGCAGGAGAAGAAAACGCTTCGGATCGATAAAATCGAGAATGTTCGCAAACGGATCGTGTTTACCGGAAAGATCGGCGCGGCGTAGCGCCACCGTCACCAGTTCGGTCCCGCTGGCAATGAGCGCGTCGCGCATCAATTCGTTCGACGCGAATTTTCCCGTGCCGACCAAAAGTCGCGACGTGAACTCGCGATCATCGATCTTCAGTTTGGAAGGCTTGTCCGCCATTAAATCAAATTAAACGAGTTCAACCTAACGCGCGAGTGTCGATCTCCGGGGAGCAGGGACTGCCAGCCTGTGCTCCCCCCAAACGCAGAACGCGCGCCATTTTCCGGTTGTACGAATTAAATACTCACGCCACATTCAACTTCAATGAAGCGGTTCGAGTTTCGCCAGCAAGATTGCGTCGAAGGAATGTCGCAGCTCCAGGATGAAAGTGTCGATCTTGTGGTAACGTCGCCCCCGTATAATCTCGGCGTCGATTACAAGAAATATTCGGACCGGCAAGATCGACAATTCTATTTGCGATGGTGTCGAGAATGGGCTGGGGAAGTGCGACGAATTCTAAAACCGGACGGCTCAATTTTTCTCAACATCGGCTCCGCGCCATCCAACCCGATGTTGCCACATGAAATCGTCATGGAGTTACGTGATCTATTGATTTTACAGAACACAATTCACTGGATCAAATCGATTGCGGTCGATACGCCGCGTCCAAATAAAGAGCGCAGCCCTCACCTCAATCCTCTCCCTGAGGGAAAGGAGGACGCGCAGCGCCAGGTGAGGGCACAAGTGAGTGCAGCTATCTACGGCCATTTCAAACCGATCAGCTCCAAGCGCTTTCTAAACGACTGCCATGAATACATTTTTCATTTCACGAAAACCGGCCGCGTTGAAATCGACCGGCTCGCCCTGGGAGTTCCCTATCAGGATAAGAGCAATATTGTACGCTGGCGGCATACACGCGGAAGCGATCTGCGATGCAGGGGCAACACCTGGTTCATTCCTTATGAGACAATTCAAAGCCGCGCGAAAGAGCGACCGCATCCCGCGACGTTTCCCGTGCAACTGGCCGAATGGTGCATCAAACTGCATGGCGCCACCAAAGTCCAAACCATGCTCGACCCCTTTCTCGGGATTGGAAACTCAGCGATCGCCGCGCAAAGATGCGGCGTGAAAAAATTTATCGGCTTCGAGATTGACGAGACGTATCTCGCCGAAGCTAAGCGGAGAGTGCGTGAGAGGTGAGATGTGAGAAGTGATTTGGTCAACTCTCACTTCTCGCTAATCACAAATTTCTCGAGTGATTTCACCAAATTTCCCGGCAACGGCCAGACGCGATCAAAAACGCGCGCGGCCAGCGGTTTGGCCGTGGTGTAGCCGGCGGCGAACATCTCGAGACGCGCATCGAGATTGTCGATGTAATGCAGCGCCATTGCTTCGGGCGTTTTTGGAAAAACCGGTGAACCTAATTCCTTCTCACCGTGATGGGAACCAATCAGATGTAGGAGATGCATGCGCACATCTTCCGACGGCGGCAAATAGGTTTTCCAGGCGTCTGCGTTTTCGGCATAGAGTTTTCGCCAGAGCGAATTGACCAGCTCGAGTCCGATAGAAATGTGTCCCACCAATTCGCCGAGTTCGTCGTAAGCCATAACGAAGCCATTTTCGGGGAGAGCATTCTCCCAAAGTTTTCCCGAATCGTGGAAGAGGATGCCGGCGATCAGAAGATCCAGATTCAACTGCGGATAAAGCGGCGCGATCTCCTTCGCAACTCGCATCATCTGCGCGGTGTGCTCAACCAAGCCACCGCGCCGGGCGTGATGATATTTACGCGCTGCCGCAGTTCGACGGAACCGGTCGCCCCATTCATTTAGGAGCGCGTCACACAGCGTCCGCAAACGAGGATCGGCAATTGTCTGGATCGTTTGCCCGATGAATTCCCAGTCTGCGCCCTGCTTGGCGCGCAACTCGGCTGGACCTTGCAGCAGCTCGTTTCTTTCCTGATCGGTGAGCGGACGCACCGTCCATTTGCGCGCTTCGAGGCCGTATTGCGAATGGCTATGAAATTCGCCGGTGAGCTCGATGAAATTCTCAGTCGTGAGCGCGCTGCAGGTTTTATAGGCGGGATGATCGCTCCAGACGCGCAGCGTCATGCGATCGCATGCGTCGGCAAGAACAAGCTCGCAGTAGGGCTGTTGTTCCCGCGTCAGTTTTGGCGTCGCGCTCTCGACTTGCACATGCACACGCGCGGGGACCGCGCCATTTTGCGCTGCTCTGCGAATTTCGGTAAGCGTCATTAAGTCCATCCTTCTTAGTCTATCACGAGTCGCAACCCGCGCTCTCGGAGGATAGATTTCCAGTCTCTCTCGGTTGACATGCTTCCAACATGTCGAGCACCCAGCAAGCCAGACGCTTGCCGGCCGAGTCAGGCTCGCCACGGGTCCGTCCGACTGGCGGACAGGGATGCCTGACCTCCAGGCAGCTCAATCTATCATTCTCTTCTCAAGCCCGGCGTAAGCATCCACTCGGCGGTCGCGCAGAAATGGCCAGTGCGTCCGCTGTTCGTTGACGCGATTCCACTCTACGTCGGCCATGACAATCTCTTCTCGATCCACTGAACCTTTTGCGATGATCTCGCCATCCGGCCCGCAAACAAAACTTTGCCCCCAAAACTCAATTCCGTCTCCGCCGGCGGGCGCTTCATGGCCGACGCGATTCGCGGCCGCGACGTAACAGCCATTCGCAACCGCGTGACTGCGCTGAATTGTTTCCCATGCAGAATATTGGGCCGCGCCGAATTCTTTTTTTTCGCTCGGATGCCAGCCGATTGCCGTTGGATAAAAAATAATTTCCGCACCGCGCAAGGCCGTCAGCCGCGCCGCTTCCGGGTACCATTGGTCCCAGCAAACGCAGACGCCAATCTTTCCACGCTCCGTTGTCCAGGCCTGAAATCCGAGATCGCCCGGCGCGAAATAAAATTTCTCGTGATAAAGCGGATCGTCCGGAATGTGCATCTTGCGATATTTGCCGAGCAGTTCGCCGTTCTCGTCGATAATTGCGGCGGTATTGTGGTAAATCCCGGGGCCGCGCTTCTCAAAAAGTGACGCGACGATTACGACGCCGGTTTCCCGTGCAACGTCTCCCAGTGCCGACGTCGATCTTCCGGGCACCTCCTCAGCCAGCTCAAAATTTTTGTGATCTTCCGCCTGGCAAAAATATTGCGACCGAAAAAGCTCGGGCAAACAAACGATCTGCGCGCCTTTTTTCGCCGCGTCGCGGATGAATCCGATTGCATGCGCGAAATTTTTCTCAAGCTCCGGCGCACAGCGCATCTGAATGAGCGCGATTTTTGTTTTGTCCGGCTTGGCCATTGATAAGTGATCTTTGATGCGGTAGCCGCCGACCTCTAGGCCGCGCAGGGCGCGGATGTTTAGGAAGTCAGCGCCGCGCTTCGCAGAGCGAAGCGACTACAACAATTCATTACTTCGCTGAATCTGCCGGCACGATCTTGATGCTTTCGATTACGACTCGTTTCGTCGGCTTGCTCTTTTCGCCTGAGCTGTTCCTTGTGACCGGAGTATCGCCGATTTTTTCGAGGACATCGTCTCCTTTAATCAGTTTTCCGAACGTGGTGTATTGATGATCGAGACGCGGAACAGGTGCGAGACAAATGAAAAATTGGGAGCCAGCCGAATCCGGATCGGAGCTGCGCGCCATCGAAATGACACCGCGCTCGTGAGAATGATCATTGAATTCGGCCTTGATCTTGTAACTCGGCCCGCCTTGTCCGTAGCTGTTCTCTTTCGCCGGATCTTTCGAATTCGGATCGCCGCCCTGAATCATGAACCCTTTGACGATGCGGTGAAAAATAGTCCCGTCGTAAAAACCTTCACGCGCCAGCTTCTTAAAATTTTCAATCGTGTTGGGCGCGGCATCGGTCCAAAACTGTACGACCATTTCGCCTTCGCTCGTTTTAATCACAGCGACTTCGTTTGATGTATTCACGGAGGTTTTCTCCTCTTTCTTCTCTTCTGCGGCAAAGAGAGCCGAACTCAATAGCACAGCCAGGACAATCGACAATTTCATAATGATCTGTGGCATGGACGCGCGGATCTGTCACGTGGTTCTGTCCGCATGGTATTCCTGCAAACTGCGCACGTGCACTTTGCTTTTTTGCAGTGATCGGATGCCGTTGGCGCTCGCCTGCGCCGCACGCACCGTGGTCATGATCGGGATCTTTGCTGCGAGCGCTGCGTTTCGAATCATGACCTCGTGTTCACGCGGAATTTTTCCGCTCGGCGTGTTGATGATGAAATTGATGTCGCCGTTCTTGATGCGGTCGAGCACGTTCGGCCGACCTTCGTGAAGCTTGAAAACTTTTTTCACCTTGATTTTTGCCTTGGCCAGCGTCGCCGCCGTACCGCTTGTTGAAATAATTCCGAAACCGAGCTTCACGAATTCGCGCGCCACCGGGATGACCGCTTCTTTATCGCTGTCTTTGACACTGATGAAAACGTTGCCCTTTTTCGGCAAGGGCGGCGGCGCTGCCATCTGCGATTTCGCATAAGCCAGCCCAAGGTCGACGTCGATTCCCATCGCTTCGCCAGTCGATTTCATCTCTGGACCAAGCGAAATATCCACTCCCTCATAGCGCAGAAACGGGAAAACAGCCTCCTTCACCGAGAAATGTTTCGGCACGATTTCCTGCGTAAACCCGAGTTCACGCAACGATTTCCCGGTCATCACATTGGCGGCCAGCTTTGCCAGCGGGACACCGATCGCTTTGCTGACAAACGGGACGGTGCGCGACGCGCGCGGATTGACTTCAAGGACATAAACATCATCGCCTTTTACCGCGAACTGCACGTTCATGAGACCGCGCACTTTTAATTCGCGCGCCATCGCTTTCGTTGCCGCCGAAATTTCGTCGAGAACCTTTTTCGACAAGGAAAATGTTGGAACTACGCACGCGCTGTCGCCGCTGTGGATCCCCGCTTCTTCGATGTGTTCCATGATTGCGCCGATCACGGTCGTTTCGCCGTCGGAAATGCAATCGACATCGACCTCGATCGCGTCCTCGAGAAAGCGGTCAACGAGCACTGGGCGATCAGGCGTCACTTCGATTGCACTTGTCATGTAGCGCCGAAGATCTTCTTCGTTATAAACGAGCTCCATCGCGCGACCGCCGAGGACGAACGAGGGCCGCACCAAGACCGGATAACCAATTTTCGTCGCAATGGCGACCGCTTCGTCGGTGTTAATGGCTGAGCCGCTCGGAGTCTGCCGCAGCCCAAGGTTGTCGAGCATGGCTGCGAACAATTGCCGGTCTTCCGCGGTTTCGATGCTTTCGGGTTGTGTGCCGAGAATTGGCACGCCGGCGGCCTTCAACCCACCGGCCAGATTGAGCGGGGTTTGACCGCCAAACTGGACGAATACGCCCTCCGGTTTTTCCTGATCATAAATGTTGAGCACGTCCTCAAGGGTGAGCGGCTCAAAATAAAGTTTGTCGCTGGTGTCATAATCGGTCGAGACGGTTTCCGGATTCGAGTTGACCATGATCGTCTCAAATCCGAGCTCTCGCAGGGCGAAGGCGGCGTGGACGCAGCAGTAATCGAACTCGATTCCCTGGCCGATCCGGTTCGGCCCTCCGCCTAGGATCATAATCTTGCGCTTGCCGCTTTCGCGCCGCTCGTTTTCGTCGCCGTAGGTGGAGTAGTAATAAGGGGTGTAAGCTTCGAATTCTGCCGCACAGGTATCGACAAGACGGTAAGTGGGAATTACACCTGCGGATATTCGTTGTGTGCGAATTTGGTTTTCGCTCGTGTTTGCGGCGAACGCCAGTTGCCGGTCGGAAAAGCCAAGTTTCTTGGCGCGTGAAACGCTGCCATTTCTGCCTGTGCCCGCAGATTGCAAGTTTGTGCTCCAAAGTGCCTGCGCTTCCGCCACGATCTGTTGCATGTTTCGCAGAAACCACTTGTCGATCTTTGTTAACTCGAAGACGTCGTCGATTGACATGCCATCCTGGAATGCCTGGGCGAGATAAAAAATCCGATCGGCGTTGGGGATTGAGAGCTTCAATCGCAGCATTTCCGGGTCAACAAATCGATCTGCGCCGTCGCCGCATAAGCCGAAACGTTTGATCTCCAGACTGCGCAACGCTTTTTGCAACGCTTCCTTGAACGTGCGACCGATCGCCATCGCCTCACCGACACTTTTCATCCGCGTCGTCAACGTTGCATCGGCTTGCGGAAATTTCTCGAAGGTGAAGCGCGGCGCTTTTACAACGCAGTAATCGATGGTTGGCTCGAAGCACGCCGGGGTTTCGCGCGTGATGTCGTTTTTGATTTCATCGAGTGTGTAACCGACGGCGAGTTTTGCTGCAATTTTCGCTATGGGGAAACCGGTCGCTTTCGATGCCAGTGCGCTCGAACGCGAGACGCGCGGATTCATTTCAATTACAGCCATCCGGCCGTTTTCGGGATGAACGGCAAATTGAATGTTCGACCCGCCAGTCTCGACACCGATCTCGCGAATGACCGCGAACGCGGCATCGCGCATCATCTGGTATTCCTTGTCGGTGAGCGTTTGCGCGGGCGCGACCGTAATCGAATCACCGGTGTGCACACCCATGGGATCGAAGTTTTCGATGGAGCAAACGACGACACAGTTGTCCATCCGGTCGCGCATCACTTCCATCTCGAACTCCTTCCACCCTAGAAGCGATTCTTCGATCAACACTTCCCGGACTGGTGAGAGGTCAAGGCCGCGGGCGACGATAGTGTCGAGTTCTTCGCGATTGTAGGCGATGCCGCCGCCGGTCCCACCAAGAGTAAACGCCGGCCGAATAATGAGCGGAAATGTTCCGATTTCACTAACAACCCGATCTACGTCTGCGAGCGAACGCGCGACACCAGAGCGCGGCACTTCAAGGCCAATACGCAACATCGCTTCTTTGAACAATTGCCGGTCTTCGCCTTTCGCGATGGCCTGCGCGTTTGCGCCGATTAGTTTCACGCCGTGGCGGGCGAGGGCGCCGTTGCGGTTCAATTCCATCGCCGCATTGAGCGCAGTTTGTCCACCGAGGGTCGGCAAAATCGCGTCCGGTTTTTCTCGCTCCATGATTGCCTCGATCACTTCCGCCGTGATCGGCTCGATGTAGGTGCGATCAGCAAACTCCGGATCGGTCATGATTGTGGCCGGATTCGAATTCACCAGCACGACCTGATAACCTTCTTCGCGGAGCGCCTTGCATGCTTGCACGCCGGAATAATCAAATTCACAGCCCTGCCCGATCACGATTGGACCGGAGCCGATAAGCAGGATCTTCTTCAGCTCGTTATTCCGCGGCATCTGCGCGCGGGATGGTAGAGCTAAATCGGGCGTGCGTCATCAAAGAATCGGAACATATGCTCGTAGCCTGTGTGCCCAGCGGGTTTGAACCCCGCTCCCCAAATTTCAGCGGAAGTGCAACTCCGCTGGACGCGCAGACCTGGACGTCGGTGTTCCCTTGGAGCGTGTCGCGAAGCGCACAAAGCTGAGTTAAATTTGAAGCAACGCGATGAAAATGCCGCTCAAGCTCGAACGCTGCACGATTCGTTACTGGCGTGCGGACGACGCGACGTCCCTGGCGAAGAATGCGAACAACCGAAAGATCTGGCTTGGGCTGCGCGACCTTTTTCCGCATCCCTACACGATCAATGACGCGAATGAATTTTTGCAGCGCGCCCTGAGCGCGCAACCCGCCACCAGCTTTTGCATTGACATCTATGGAGCGGCGGTCGGCGGAATCGGCATTCGCCTTGGCGAAGATGTTCACCGCCACCGCGCCGAACTTGGATATTGGCTAAGTGAAGACTTCTGGGGACACGGCATCACAAGTGAAGCCGTGCCCGCCTTTACCGATTACTGTTTCGCGAACTTTGAGCTGAATCGCATTTACGCCGAGCCCTACGTGAATAATCCTGCTTCGGCTCGTGTGCTCGAGAAGGCCGGTTTCGTTCTGGAAGGACGATTGCGAAAGAACGTCGTTAAAGACGGACAGATTCTGGATTCGCTGCTTTACGCCAAGACGAAGTAAAGCTTGATGCGAAGGCGCCTGCGCTGATCTTTGGAACATGGCGCAGTTATCGGGGAAGAATATCTTAACCACCGGTGCTTGCAATGGACCAAGTCAACTCTGGTAGCCAAGGTTGCTGAGCCAGATCTCTTCCCTGTTATTTGAACTACGATGGGCGGGGTTTCGTCGTGCAGCCGACACGGCTGGCGCTACAATATTCGCTCATGATTTCGTTTATCATTCCGGCTTACAACGAAGAGCTGGAGCTTTCATCGACTATCGCGGCAATTCGTCATGCCGCGGCCACCGGGACAGCACAGCCGTATGAAATCATTGTGGTCGATGATGCTTCGACCGACGGCACGGCCCATGTCGCGGGCCTGGCTGGCGCGCGCGTGATATCGATCAACCGGCGTCAAATCGCGGCAGCCCGCAATGCAGGAGCGAGTGTTGCTCAGGGTAAATATCTCTTCTTCGTGGATGCCGATACGCGGATCAACCGAATGCATATTACTGAAGCCATCGCTGCTCTCGAAGCCGGTTACTCGGGCGGCAGCGCCCGCGTGCTCACAGATGGTTTCGTTCCGCTATGGGGCCGCATTTTCCTGCGCGTGTTTTGCGCCGTTTACTTCGGGTTCAATCTCGGTGCGGGCGCATTTCTTTTCACGACCCGCCGCAACTTCAATGCAACCAGCGGATTTGATGAGCAATATTTCATCGGCGAAGAAGTTTATTTTAGTCTGGCCCTGAGAAAACTTGGACGGTTCAAGGTCCTGCGCGAACCGATTCTGACATCGGGCCGGAAATTGCGCATGTATCCAGCGCAGCAGATTCTGGCAAACTCGTTTACTGTCATACTCGGTGGCCCTCGGGTGGCCCGTTCACGCGCAAAACTGCCTCTCTGGTACGACGGCAAACGCGAGACCGGATCGTGACTCTCGTCGAAGCATTCGGGCAGCGAAGCTTTGCGCTGTCGGTTGGATGCCGCCTGTTTCAGCTTTTCGCGGCGCCTAAAGTGACATAACCCAAAACATGAAACGGTTGATCTGCCTGCTCATTACCTGCTCGCTTTATGGCGTGGCCGCAGCATCGGCAAGCGATGAAGCGAATATAGATCAAGCGATTAAGTCCCTTAATTCTCGCGTCACAGTCCATCCAGACAAGAAGCTGGTGCTGACTGCCGTCTCCCAGCAAACCAGAGTGCCGAAGAAAACGCTGCGATCGCAAATGAACGCCACACATCTCGGTTATGGTGAGCTGCTCGTCGCAAACTCACTCGTCGAGGGCAGCGGCAAGAATTTGAATGAGGTGCTTGCCATGAAAAAAGGCAAAGGCTGGGCCAGGCTGTCGATAGAGCTCCGCATCGACCCGAACAGTATCGTGAATCGACTTCTTACTGCAGAAAAGACAGTGCGGGCAGCTCAGGGAAACGCACCTCGTTCAGAGGCTCCAGAGGAATAGCGAACACTGCGACCAGTTCGGCCGGCAATTCGCCAATGCTGTTCGACAACTGGGTTGTCCAGAGTGTTCGAGCCTCGACATGTGATATGACGGCAAGCGCGAGACCGGACCGGCATGGACTCGGGGCCGCATTTCGAGTTTGGGAAAGGATGTGCCAGTTGCGCTCGCCAGTTTTTAGCTCTTCCCAAATTCGCCCAACGCTTGTATAAGGCGGACCATGAAGAAATTGATCTCCTTGTTCGTCACCTGCTCCCTTTGCGGCAGCATGGTCGCATTCGCAAGCAATGAAGAGAGTTTGAATCAAGCGATTATTTCCCTGAATGCCCGCGCCAGGAGCGACGCAGACAGGAGGCTCGTGCTAAAGGCGGTCTCGCAGCAAACCAGGCTGCCAGAGAAGACGTTGCAATCGCAGATCAGCGCAACACATCTGGGCTATGGAGAGTTGCTCACCGCAAACTCGATCGCCGAGGGCAGTAGCAAGAAGTTGAATGACGTTCTCGCCATGAAGGGGGCGAAAAGCTGGGCGAGCGTATCGAAACAACTCAGGGTAGATCCTGACAGCATTGTGGATCGACTTCACAATGCAGAGAGGACAGTGCAGTCCGGTCGCGCTGGGCTACGCACTCAAAACCCTCAAGCCGCTCGAGGTGATAGACGGGGAAGCGACTATGGTCCCCAGGCAGGCGGCCCTGTGGGAGAGGGTTCTTCAATGCGTGGCTCTCGATGATGGCGAAGCGCTAATTGCTCACGTTAGTCATTGCGCTCGACGCAAACCCGCTCGCGGAGTGGCTGAGTAAAGCTTTGGCTTTAACCTGCTTGCGCAAAGCTGTCTTGGCCGGGAGTTGCGAAAGGATATTCTTACGTTAGAGTAAGCGCCTTCCAAATGGCAGAGAGCACGGAAACGGTGAACTTAAAGGAGTTCCAGTTGCATGAAAAAGATACCGGCAGTGCAGATGTGCAGGTCGCGCTTCTCACCCGCCGGATCGAGCATTTGACCGAACACCTCAAGACTAACCGGAAAGATCATTCCTCGCGCCGCGGTCTGCTTAAGATGGTCGCGCGACGCAGGAGTTTGCTTGATTATTTGAGCAAGGCGAAGGCTGATCGCTATAAGGAGCTGATCGACAAGCTGAACCTGCGCAAGTAAACACGCCGATCCTTTAGAAGCAGGTTCACGCGTTGAGTGCTCGAAGTTAGAGGTAAGTTAGAAACATACACAAACAGCAGTCCAGGCCGCAGTAACCTTGGATTTTAGGTTTTAGTCCCGCGAGCGCGGGGTTAAAACCTACAGTCAGGGTGACCGGCCTGGAACTCGCAC
>JBKOWV010000040.1:0-14577 GCA_046724585.1 Verrucomicrobiota bacterium | reverse complement strand
GAAATTGATGGCCGAGTGGCGCGAGAACTGGCCCTTTCCAGATATTCGCTTGTTAGGCGAACGCTGGATGGAACCGGACATGGAGGACGTTTTCACCGCGTATTCGCAGGGCTACGATGGCGTTCTGAAAAGATCAGACTTATGAAATGGCCATCTCTGGGCGCGATTACGAGCGTCGCTTACAAAGAATTCCTGCACATCTACCGCGACCGGCGCGTCTTGCTTTTAGTCATCATTCTTCCGCCGGTCTTTACCCTAATTTTCGGGCACGCTTTCGAGAATACTCAGCTCACCGACGTCCCGGCCTTGCTAATCGATCGCGATCAGACGCCGCGCACCGCTCGTTTCATCGAGATCATTTCCAAGGACAAGACGTTTCACTGGAGAATGCCGGGGCCAGACTTTCAGGGTGAGTCGGACCTGATCGGAAATGGAGTGAAGGCGAGTCTGGTCATCCCGACTGGTTGGACCGATAGCCTGAACAAGGGCGATCCGAAGCGGCTGCCTCTTTATCTCGATGACAGCGATACGAACACAGCCACTGCAGTCGAAGGCGCTGTCCAACAGAATCTGGGTACTTTCCAGGCCAAAGAGCGCGACCTAATTGTGGAGTCGCTCCCGGAAGACGTGATCGAGTTAGGCAAGAAATTGCCCGTCGATATCCGTAAACAATTCGTTTCGCTCATGACGGCGTGGAGTGGGGAGGCGAAGAAATTGTACAATCCGAAGTCGCGCTTCATCGATTACGTCGTGCCAGGCGTGATCGGATTGATTTTGCAATTGCTCACCGTCACCCTGATGGCCTGCACGATCGCTCGCGAACGCGAATCGGGGACGCTCTATCAATTGCTGGTCACTTCGCTAAAGCGACGTGAAATCGTGATTGGAAAAATCCTGCCCTATTTAGTCGTTTCAATTTTTCTGGTCGTGGTGATCATGGTGGTGAGTGCCTGGCACTTTGGAGTGGCGTTTAATCAACCATCTGCGCTTGCCGTGATCTGTCTGCTCTTCCTGCTTTGCTCACTTGGGCTCGGTTTGCTGATCTCGGCGTTTTCGCGCACCCAAACCCAGGCTATCCAATTTTCCGTTTTCTTTCTACTGCCGGTGTTTGTTCTTTCCGGCGCGTTCGCCCCGGTGGAACAACTTCCCCAGGCGATTCGCTACGTCTCCGAGCTGTTTCCGCTGACTCATTTTTGCCGCGCTTTTCGGCTCGTGAATATGTATCACGCCAGCGCCGGATTTTACGCTGTCGATCTTATCGTGCTGCTGGCAGGAGCCTTGATCACGTTTATCGGGGCGGCCTTTCTCTTGAGGCGAATTGAGCAATAAAAAGGCCTGGGCATTTCGGACTTCGCCATTCCTCCGTCATTCTCTCTGCGCAGCCATCTTGTATGGACGACACGATATTTCTTTGGAGGATTTGTGGACTGATGAGAACGCATTTGTTCGTGGCCGCTGTAACAATTGTTGTGGCAGTATGTTCGGGCGCAGCGACTGCCGCAGCAGGAGCCGAACATCTAGACTCGACGCCGCAGGAAGTGTTCGATTCGATGCGCGGCAGTTTCCAACCGGACAAGGCAAAAGGAGTGCACGCGCGTTACCAATGGGATCTGAGCGGCCCACAAGGTGGCCAATGGTGGATCGACGTCGACGATGGGAAGTATAAGATGGGGAAAGGAAAGATCTCCAATCCAAACGTCACTTTCGTAGCCAGGGATAGAGATTGGGTCGCCGTTTCAAACGGGCAACTCGGCGGCACTTGGGCGTATATGACCGGTCGGTTAAAGATTCGCGGCGATCAGGGGCTGGCAAGAAAGCTCGGCCAGATCTTCCCTTAGAATTTTGCCTCCACGGCGACTCTGACGTAAGGAGCCGGATCGGTTTTCTTGGACTGCTCAACACGGAAAAAATCGAAGTTCCGTCTGATTGTGGCGCCCGCGCCCAAGACGATGCTGAATGGTTTCAGGCCGGTGTAGCGGACCTGCAATCCGGCGCGATACTCGCTGTATTGAACGAGGGCGTCGTGGACTTGCAATTTCCGCTCCGTTGTGACGACATCATCGGTACGAGCTCCAATAAAGTTGAGTTCCCCGATCGCCCGTATGTCCCAGTCGCCATTTGGCTTATATACCAGCGCGGGCTTTGGAAAGACAGCCTGCAAGCGCAGTTTGTCGCTAAAAAGCCAGGTAATACCACCACCCGGCGCGACAACCGGATCCTGGAACATTCCCCAGCCGAACCCGACCGTGGCGAAAATCTTGTCTTTCTTTAAGGGGAACGTCACAAACACTTTGCCCGGAAGATCGAAAGCGTCGCCGCTGACGTGGTCTTGAAAGTAAAAGCCCGGGTCGATCTCGATGCCTGCGCCAGCATGGTCCTTGACGACGTATTCAAGTGCCATATGAGCCATAGCTGCTTGCAGGTGATCAGGCAGCCCGTTGTCCGTTCCGTCGAAATCGTAGCGCTCGTATTCGACTCCGGCGCGAAAGTACCATTTGCCTGTAATCAGAAAACGATGGTCGTAACTAAAATCATTATAGAGCGAATCACCGTGCCCGAGTTTGGACTCCTTGAAATCGCTCCGGAACGTGTATGTCGTCTCGTAATAGAAAAGCTCGTGAGAGTTTTCATCGACTGGCGTGAGGGGCGGTGGGACCTCAAAGACCGCTGAGTTGGCGACAGCCGGCGGTGGGACCTCATAAGCTGCTGTGCCGGCGACAACTGAAGTCGCGGCGCTGAAAAGCAGGGCGACAACGAACTTTCTGACGTTTTTCATACTGTGGTTAAGGCGAGCAACCATCGACTAATCGATTGAACAAGGCGATCTCCGTGTATCAGAGTGGAAATATTTTAGCAAGGAGTATTGATTGGAATGCCTGCTCTTGGCGACGCCGCAGGAAATATTCGATTCGATGCGCCAAAGTTTCCAGGCCAACAAGGCAAAGAGGATTACATGCTCGTTATCAACGGGAGCTTAGTGGTCCGCAAGGCGACCAATGGTGGCTCGATGTGAACGGTGGGAAGTACAAGATGGGGAAAGGAAAGATCTCCGATCCAAATGTCACTTTTGTGGCCAGTGACAAGGATTGGGTCGCCGTTTCAAACGGGAAACTCGGCAGCATCTGGGCGTATCTGACTGGCCGACTAAAAATACGTGGCGATCAGGGGCTTGAGAGAAAACTGGGCGAAATTCTCCCTTAGAATTGCGCCTCCATGGCGATTCTGATGTAGGGAGCCGGATCGATTTTCTTCTTTTGGTTGGCCCGGAAAAAATTGAACTCGCGCGCGATCGTGACGCCTGCCCCCGCAACGATCTTGAAAGGTTTGAAACCGGAATAAGTGACCTGACCACCAGCGCGGTTCTCGCTGTATTGGACGACGGCGTTGTGTAATTGCAATTTGCGCTCGGTCGTCAAGACATCGTCGGTGCGAAAGCTGGTGTAGTTTAGCTCGCCTGTGATCCGCACATCCCAATCGTCATTGGGCTGGTAAACTAACGCGGGTCTCGGGAAAATGCCTAGAAGCCGGAGCTTATCGCTGATCAGCCAGATGATGCCGCCACCGGGAGCGACAGGCGGGTGTTGATAAAGAGCGCCGCCCAAACCGATAACGCCAAAGATTTTGTCTTTTTTTAGTGGCATGGTCACAAAAATCTTCCACGGGAAATCGAAAGCATCACCCCTCACGTTGTCTTGAAAGTAAAAGCCTGGGTCGATCTCGATACTAGCGCCAGCATGGTCTTTGATAATGTATTCAACCGCCACGTGAGCCATGGCCGCTTGAAGATGATCAGGCAGCCCGTTGTCCGTTCCGCCGAAATCATAGCGTTCGTACTCGACGCCAGCGCGAAAGTACCATCTGCCGGTGATTAGAAAACGATGGTCGTAACTAAAATCATTAAAGAGCGAATCGACATGCCCCAATTTGGATTCCTTAAAGTCGCTGCGGAACGTGTAGGTTGTTTCGAAAGAGAAGAGGTCGTGCGAGGTTTCCTCCTCCGGTTTGGGTGAAGGTTGAGCCTCGAAGGTTGTCGTGCCGGCAAAGGCTGAGGCGGCGCTTAGAAAGAGGCCGATAAAAAATACCCGAATGTTTTTCATAGTGTGGTTAGGGCGAGCGGATATCGAAATATCGAATGAGCGCGGCGCGAGATCGGTGTATCGGGCTGGAAATATTTTAGCAAGGAGTAATTCGAGAAACCGCGAGACGCTCCGCAGTTGCTCAATCTTGAGATGGAATGGTCATCTCCGTTTGTTTATGCGGCGTCGATTCGCGCGCGTCCATGGCGAACGGACCGAGCCGCGGTAGCGCGTCGATGCGCTCCGTACCCTTGAGCAAACCTTCAATTGTTAGAATCTGGAGACGCCGATAATCCTTATCGTGCTAAAGCTTGGATGTATAACGGCCGGCGTCGCTCGCTTCTTCACGCATCGGTTTGCTCGGTTTGTCGAGGGTAACCAGAACTCCCCCGGCCACGTTCTGATTTTCCACATCGCCGAGCAGTATCGCGACATCACCGCGATTTAGTGGTGGGATCAGAATGCAATTTGCATGTTTTCCCGTTTGACGGGTATTAAATCGGAATTACTTTCAGGGGCTACTTGTGACTAGCCCCCTCATTCTCCCCCAGAATTCCGTGGCCCTGGCCATGGTCAATCCTCTTGCGGGACCCGATCACGAACTCGCGACATGGTTCCACACGCACCTGACCGGGCCATTTGTGACCGTCGTGCGGGCGGTTACGGAATTCGGCTCAAGTGAGTGGATCGGTACTGTTCTGTTTTTCCTGGTTATGTTTTTTATCTGGAAACGATGGTGGCCGTCGCTCGTGACCTTGATCGTTGCGGTACCGGGCGGGATGCTGCTAAACGAGCTGCTCAAGATTATCGTCCAGCGGCCGCGGCCGTTTTTGGCTGGCCCCTTCGTGGATTGGTCGGGCTACAGTTTTGCCAGCGGTCATACCATCGGGGCGACCTTGCTTTACGGCCAACTAGCTCTTTTTATTTTGCCGGCGGTGAAGGCGCGCCACTGGCGGGGGTTGACAATTTTCAGCGCGGCATTGTTGGTCGCGTTGGTGGGATTTAGCCGCATCGCTTTGGGTGCGCATTTTTTGACCGACGTATTAGCGGCAATCATTTTCGGTGTTCTATGGTTGGCGTTCTGTCTGATTGCTGGTAAGCCGCTGCGACGCGTCGTCGTTCTGACCTCTGATGTGCCTCTCGTTGGCGAACCTGCCCTGGCGCGCGCGGAAGAGGCACAACAACCCGCACAAAGTCTCCTGGGTTGATCAGAATTCGCTCGGCGCAGATCTGCGCGGGCGTTGGCTTTCGTCGTGACGTAGGCGCATCTTCTCGCCCGCGCCCGAATTGGGCTCGAAAACCATGAAAGCGCCGGGCAAAATCCGAATAACGATATGGTCGCTTGGCTTTGCTGGAGCGGCGCTTTTCACCTTCCTGCTGATTCACCAGGGCGCGTCGCAGGTTGGCAAGGCATTTGTCGCCGCCGGCTGGTTTATCGTCGCCGTGGTCGCTTACCACTTCGCGGTGCCGTTGTTTCTCGACGCGCTGGCGTGGTGGGTTCTCTTTCCGAAATCCGATCGTCTGCCGCTGCGAAAGCTACTTTGGATGCGTTGGATCGGTGAGTCGGTGAGCACCCTCGTGCCCTCGGCTGCGGTGGGTGGAGACATTGTCCGGGCGCGCCTGGCGGCGATAAACGGCGCGCCAGTGCCAGTCGCGGCCGGAAGCGTTCTGGTGGATCTAACGCTGGGAGTTTTCACCCAAGCCGTTTTTGCTGTGCTGGGTCTGGTGCTGCTTGTGAATGCGACTGGCCAGAGAGATTTTGTTCGCCCAACCCTGGTCGGAATCCTCGCCGGCGTTGTTGGGATTGCGGGCTTCTACTTGGTGCAACGGCGAGGCATATTCCGGTTTCTCGCTCTCATTGTCGCTCGCCTGGCGAATTCGCCGGAGTGGCAATCACTAGTGCGGAGTGGCGAGACGCTCGATCGCACTATTCGCACGCTTTACGCGCGGCGGCGTGCGGTCATAATCTGTTGTCTGTCGACGATTATTTCGCTGGTCGCTGGCTCCGGCGAAATTTGGATCGCACTTTACGCGCTCAATCTCCACCCGATGTTCGTTCACGCGCTCATCTTGCAAAGCATGCTCTTGACGATTCGGTCAGCGGCCTTTGCGGTTCCTGCAGGTTTGGGCGTCCAGGAAGGCGGTTATCTTTTCGTAGGCAACCTTCTTGGCATCCCCGGAGATGCGGCTTTCGCCCTGTCGCTGGTCGCAAGAGCGCGGGAACTCGCGCTCGGCATCCCGGGACTCATTTCCTGGCAATTGATTGAAGCGCGACGTCTTTTGCGCACTCGCCGGGCAGCAATGGTTCGATAACGTCTCAGATTAGCGATGACGTCTTGGAGCTTGGCCAGTCGCCGCTTTACTTTTGCGGGCTTCGCAAAGCTTGTGCGGACGCCCCACCAAATCCAAGCCATGCCGTTGGGAAGCGCCAGTTGATCTTCCAACGCGGCAACCACACGCTGGTTTCCGTAGGCGTTCAGAAAATAAAGCGCGAAAGGCAGCCATTGGCGGCTGGGAACGATTGCCAGGATGTCGAGCAGGAAAACGAGCAAATCATCCGCGTGTCGCACCGGCGCCGGGAGCGATTTCTCGTGCACGATCTCAAAGTCAACCAGTCTCGTCCGGCGAGTCTTATCGTCATAAATAACGTTGGTCATCGTCGCGTCCCCGTGAGACCACCGGCCGCCAAATTCATCGCTCCAAAATTGATGCGCGCGGAAAAGTTCGCGGCCTGCCGCTTCCAGCATCGACCGGGTCAGGGTGCCACGGTTCATGTATTCCCAAAGGCTTTCACCCGGCAGTTTGTCGGTGCAGACCGTCTTTGCTGCCGAAGGATAAACCCGAAAACGGTCGCCATTCAGCATTTGAAAACACTCCATTTCCCAGCGCCTCCAATCTTCTGCTTTGCTCCAAAAACGGAGTGGTATGTTCGACATGCGAAAGTACAGGTTGGCCAGATCGGCCAATTGATCGCCGTAAATATGACGGCGTTTAATCACGACTTGCCGGGCACGACGGACTTTCTCGCAGATCGAGGTGAGCTTTAAGGAATCGACGAACGTCGTTGCGGCGTTGGCTAAGACCTGAGGTATAAGTTGCGCTGCCAAAAGTTGTCCCTTTTCCCGAATTGGCACTGTCTCTCCCTAATCGGCTTCATTGCCGCATGCGGTCGTGTGAATTGGACAGATAAAAAGTTACAAACCTTACAGTGTTAAAACCGCGTCTGGAATTTGTCGGGCCGGTTCCCTTTTTTAACATTGTAACACTTGTAACAGTTTAACCTTTATTCAGCACAATCGTCTCACCGATCTTCATTACCCGCAGGTTGGTTTTTGCGCTCCGCTCTTTCAGCTCGCGCCCGAACGCTTCAGGTGTGCCAGTCAGCACTGGGAATGTCGCGTAGTGCATCGGAATAACCATGCGCGGATCGACTAGCTTCACCGCTTCCGCCGCACGCGCCGGTCCCATCGTAAAATGGTCGCCAATACAAACGAGCATGACATCGATCTTGTTAAATCGCGAGACCAGCGCCATGTCCGAAAATAAATCGGTATCGCCCGTGTGATAAATTGTCGGTCCGTTGCGAATGGCAATGACGAGTCCGCTCGGCGTTCCGCCGTAAACGGGCGGCGATTTTTCGTCTGTCTCAACTCCGGCCCCATGCCACGCCGGAACAAATGTGACCGCCACCTCGCCATTGAGCAGGTTGAGCATGCCGCCCAAATGACCGGTCGTTTCGATATCGGCGAGTTCGCTCGGATAACCCAGACCCGCAACCATCGCCGCGGATAAATCGAATGTGGCCACGAGTTTTGCCCGCGTCTTCTTTCCAATTTCCACCGCATTGCCCACGTGATCCGAATGCCCGTGCGAAACCAGAATAAGATCGACATCTTTCAGCGCCGAAAGTTCGTCCTTCCCTTTGTCGTAAACCGGATTCGTGAGCCAGGGATCGATCAGAAGAACTTTCCCAGCCGGGCTCACGATCTTGAAAGCCGATTGGCCATACCAAGTGAGTTGTGTTTCCATGCTAGTGACGAAACCGAAAACTTTTGTTGGAGCAAGGGTGGTTGAACTCTTCAACGGGTTTGCGATTCAACGCGGGAAGCCATTCGACATTCGTTACTCGTCATTTTAATTGAGGACCTGTGACTTACGACCACGCCCATCGCCATCTCAATGCGAGCGACCCGCGTCTGGCCGCGCTCATCGCCCGGTCGCGGCGCTATGAAATCAAGCCAGCGGTTTCAATCCGTCCATTCGACGCGCTTGCCGAATCCATTGCCTACCAACAGTTGAGCGGCAAAGCCGCGGCCACTATTTTTGGCCGTGTCCGCGCTCTCTATCCCAAAAGAAAATGGCTCGATCCCGAAAAACTTCTCGCAACTCCGGACGAAAAACTTCGGGCGGCTGGCCTTTCGCGGGCCAAGACCGCGGCACTGAAGGATCTCGCGGCGAAAACAATCGATGGGACGGTGCCGTCAGGGCGCGCACTCATCCGAATGAGCGATGACGAGATCATTGCGCGTCTCACCACCGTGCGCGGCATTGGCCGCTGGACAGTCGAGATGCTTCTCCTTTTCGATCTCGGCCGGCCCGATGTGTGGCCGGTTGACGATTACGGAGTGCGCAAAGGTTTCGCCAAAATCTTCGGCAAACGAAAACTGCCCACGCCGAAACAGCTCATCAAGTTGGGCGAGAAATGGCGCCCGTACCGCTCTGTTGCGGCATGGTATTTCTGGCGCGCGTTGGATGCGCCGGAAAAGTTACAAACTTAAAAGGGTTACAAGAATTACGCGGTTTAACGAGGCTACTCTTTGAACTTTTGTAACTCTTTTAACCATTTAACTTGCGCGCAGCGCTGCGCCTCACTAAAACGCGGGGATTATGGCAATGATCCACGTTAACCGGGGCGCAACGAGTCTGGGCGCATTTCCTGAAGAAGAAGTTCGCGAGGGGCTACGCACCGGCCGTTTCGCTTCCACCGATCTCGGCTGGCGCGAAGGAATGCCGAGTTGGAAGCCGCTCTCGGAGTTTTCAGAATTTGCAACCGCTGCGCCTGCTGCACCGCCTCCACAAACAGGCGCAGCACCAACATCCGAAACTGCCGTCGCGCGCAGCGGATTGCCGTGGGAGCACCGGCAAGAGCGCGGATTTTTAAACGCTTTTATCGAGACGCTGGCCATGGTCCTGACCAAACCCGATCTGGCCTTCCGAACGATGAAGACGGAGGGCGGCCTGGCTGAACCCCTTATCTACGCTTTGATCGGCGGATGCGTGGGCGGAATAGTGTCGCTTCTTCTCTCGCTCGGTCTTCAATCGATGGGTCTTTTTGCGGACCAGCGAGATACTTTCGCCGCGCTGGCCGGGCTGGGCGTTGGCTCGATCGCGCTGATCGTCCTTGTGCCGGTATTCATCGTGATCGCGTTGTTTATTGGGGCGGCGATTGTTCATGTTTGTTTGATGATCGTGGGTGGCGCAAACAAGCCGTTCGAAGCTACGTTCCGCGTCCTGGCATTTTCCCAGGGCTCGACCGGTCCCCTGCAAATCATTCCGATCTGCGGTGGCCTGATCGCCACCGTTTGGGCCCTCGTTTGCGACTGCATCGGGTTGGCGCGTGCGCATGAGACCAGCACCGGACGCGCCGTCCTCGCCGTTTTCCTTCCACTAGTAGTTTGCTGCGGCGCCGTATTCCTCCTTGCTATGATGTTTGGCGCGTTGGGGGCGTGGAGCGCGTCGCAACATTAGTTAGCAGCCAATGCGGCTTTGCTTTCGTCAGCTTGATCCGGAAGAAACCGATCATGAGCTGATCTGGCTGAGCGTTTCAGTGGTATCGCTCAGCCTCGCAGCTACCTGGTTTGTGCTCGGCTTGCCGTGGCCACGCTGCGTATTTCACGACCTTACCGGTCGACCCTGCATAACCTGTGGTATGACGCGGTCAGCGATTGAATTTTTTCATGGACATTTGCTCGCGGCCTTCCAATGGAATCCGCTCGTCCTTGCGGCTCTGTGTGGGTTGTCCATCTTTAATGCATACGCGTTCATCGTTTTGGCTACGCGGGCGCCGCGCCTGCGGATCGCGTTCGGCCAACGCGAAAAGAAATTCGCGCGAGGAATTGTCATTAGCGCGTTAGCGCTAAATTGGATTTATCTGCTTTTACACTGGCGCAATTTTTGAACTGTAGGGCGTCTGTGTCAGACGCCGAGGGTTCTTGCGGCGAAATCTGTGTCGATCTGTGTGCATCTGTGGCTAATTTGGCCTCATGCGAATCTTGGTGACAGGTGGCGCCGGTTTCATTGGGTCGCATCTTGTCGAGAAGCTGCTCGCGGCCGGCCAAGAAGTCGCCGTGCTCGACGACTTCAACGATTTTTACGACCCGCAAATAAAGCAAGCAAACATTGCCGGTTTCGCCAAGGACGTGACTATGCACCACGTCGATCTTCGCGACGGCGCCTCAGTGCGAAATTTATTTCATCGCGAAAAATTTGAGACGGTGGCGCATCTGGCCGCTCGCGCCGGCGTTCGCCCCTCCATTCAGCATCCGCAACTTTATTACGACACAAATGTCAGCGGCACGTTACATCTTCTCGATGCAGCGAGCGTAACCAAAGTCGAGCGATTCATTTTCGCGTCCAGCTCATCCGTTTACGGCGTTTCGAAGACAGTCCCATTTTCTGAAGATCAACATCTTACTCAGACGCTGAGTCCCTATGCCGCGACAAAAATAGCTGCTGAATTTCTTTGCTCGACTTACTCGCACCTTCATCGAATACGCGTGGTCGCATTGCGCTATTTCACTGTTTACGGTCCGCGTCAGCGGCCCGATCTGGCGATTCATCAATTCACGCGACGCATCCATGCGGGCCAGCCAATCGATCAGTTCGGCGATGGTAGCACGCGCCGCGATTACACTTACATCGATGATGTGATTCAAGGGACGATGGCCGCGCTCAAATATGACGGCCCCCTCTTCGACATCTTTAATCTCGGCGAGAGTGAAACAATTCGGCTCCAGGATTTGATCGGGGCAATCGAGAATGCGCTGGGGAAAAAGGCAAAGATCAATCGGCTGCCGGAGCAAGCCGGCGACATGCCGCTGACCTGTGCCGATATTTCCAAAGCGAGAAAATTACTTGGGTACAACCCGACCACTCGCTTTAGCGACGGGCTACCGCGGTTCATTGATTGGTTTCTTCGATCGCTTGGCGGGAAATGAAGACGAAAGATCTGCCATTTGATCAACGCGCCTGTTTTATAGCGGGCCAGGCGAAATCCGGCACCACGCTCTTAGTGGCGTTGCTCGATAACCATCCGGAGCTACTCGTGTTGCCGGAGGAAACCGCCTATTTCCCCACTGTCCTGACAAAATATGCGCCCCGCGGCCGGCGCGCGCAGTTTGATTACATTACCGGGGAGTCGCTCTCGAACGTGCTATTTGGCGGGCCCTGCAAATGGGGCAAACGCGATTACTCCTATTTTCCGACCTCGCGCTTTCTCCACACTTTTAAGCAGATGGCGTTTGATCCGGTGAACATGGAGAGAGATTTGCTCGTAATCATGCTGGAAGCGTATGCCGCAACATTGGGCCGATCACTCGATTCAATCACACGTTGGATCGAGAAGACACCGGCCAACCGCAGATGCCTGCCTGCGATCCATTCGCGGTTTCCGCATGCCAGGATTCTTGTAACGATGCGTGATCCGCGCGCCATTTTTGCCGCGCAGATCGCCTTGGAAAAAACCCGGCAACTGGGAACGTTCTCCACCTACTATTGCATCAGGCACTGGCGCGAAGTGGCGGAAATAGTGCTTCGCGCCAGGGAGGAGGGGGACACGACATTGTTCCTCGTGCCGTACGAGAAGCTTATTCTTGAGCCGGGCGAATGGATGAAGAGAGTGTGCTCCTTTCTCGCGATAGAATACGATCCGGCTATTGTCCTGACGCCGACAAAAGCCGGGAAATTCTGGGAAGGCAATTCCGCCACCGAAACTGCATTTTTCCGGATCAGCACCGAACCGCTGACGCGCTGGCAAAACGATCTTTCAGAGGACGAAATCGGCTGGGTAGAGTGGCATTGCCGTGACCTCATGCCGGAATTTGGCTACGAGCCCAGGCTTGGCGAACGCTCGTGGCGACACTTCATGAAACCTTCTCGGTACGAGCGGCCCAGGCAATATCTCAAATCGCGATTCTACTCACTGCGCGACAACTGGATACGCCGATCGGCGGAATGATCCGGTTACTGCTGTGTCGGGACGCGTACTTGCAATCGCGCAGGCTGCGAGCCATACTCCCGCGAGATGTCGGGAATCTTCTTTGATCTTCCGAGCCCCCGTCTTCTCCGACGATTCAGATTTTTTGAGACCAGGATGCGAACTTTTGCATCTTCGCTGCTTCGTTGGTTAAGGACATCGGCTTGCGATTCGAGACAAGTCCATTTCCGGCCTAACGAGGTGGAGTTTCCGGCGGCGTCGCAGAGTGCTTGCAAACTGTTTGAATGGACCCTGGGTGATTCGCGCGCCGCGGACCGTGCATCGATCGATGCGCTCCGCCCATTTAACAATTGGGTCAACCTTAGGAATCAACATGAACTCTTATTCATCTGGCAGACGCTCGCGCCGTTCGCGCGGCGGGGCCCGCCGCAGGGACAACTACCAACGCTTTCGGGGTCAGCAGGAGAAAGCGAAACCTCAAAAGAAGACATTCTGGCAGCGTGTGGTCGCATTTTTCGGAGACGGCACCGGCACAAGGAAAACCGCGACGGCCACGCGCAACGGCGCCCAGCCTTCCCGGCCACCACGAAAACCTGAGACGGTCGAAGTCACTTCGCCGCGTCTCTACGTGGGCAACTTGTCCTTCGACGCCACCGAGAGCGATCTCTTCGAATTGTTCAACGGCGTCGGGCACGTGCAAAATGCGGAGGTAGTAAGCTATCGGCACAACCAGCGCTCGAAGGGTTTTGCGTTTGTTCAAATGCAAACCATCGAGGAAGCGAAGCGGGCCGTTCAGGAATTACACGACAAAGAATTCCTCGGCCGAAGACTGGTCGTGAGCGGGGCAAAATCCAGCGAGCATCAAGTGCGAGGCTAACCGGCTTCTGACGTCAATCGGGAGACGTGTCGCAACTGGGCGCGCGTCTCCCGATTTTGTTTGTATGGCGTCTGGTTGACAGAAACGCCGTACAATTTATGAAGGACGCATTCTTTATTGTCGGCCCGACCGCTACGGGCAAGTCCGAGTTGGCGGCCGATGTCGCGCGCGAAATGCGTGCTGAAGTTGTCAGCGCGGATGCGTTTCAAATTTACCGTGGGCTCGATCTTCTGACCGCGAAGCCCGATGCAGCAACGCTTGCGAAAGCTCCGCATCACTTGATTGGCACGACGCCGCTTCACCAAGAGATGAACGCGGAAAAATTTCGCCGCGCCGCGTCGCACGCGATTGATGAAATTCATTCACGCGGAAAACCGGCGATCATTGTTGGCGGCAGCGGGCTCTACATTAAAGCGCTTACCCATGGATTGGCACTTCTGCCACAAGTCAATCCGAAGCTGCGGGCGAAGTTGAATGCGTTGAGCACAGATGCGTTGCGCTCGCAACTTACCGATCTCGACCCGGAAACCGCGCGCAAGATCGACCCAAAAAATCGGCGTCGTCTCATGCGTGCTCTGGAGATTTGTCTCACCACTGGAAAGCGTGCGTCTGAGCAGCGCACCCAGTGGGCTGTAGCCGGGGTCGGTTACCGCGACCGGCCGGGATCAGCGATCCCGGCTACAGGCGTCTTCGTCTTTCGCGACCGAGACGAGCTTTACGAACGAATCAATCGCAGAGTCGAAGCAATGTTCGAAAATGGGGTCATCGAGGAAGTGCGCGCCGCTGAGCCGATGAGTTTGGGTGCATCGCAGATGATCGGTTTGCGCGAGATCCGTCAATTGCTCGAAGGCAAGATGTCGATCTTGCAGTGTGTCGCCGCGATTCAGCAAGCGACACGGCGTTATGCCAAAAGACAGTTGACCTGGTTTCGGCGACAAACTAATTTTCAACCGCTGAACTTGTCGCTTCTCAGTCCAAACGAAGCAAGGATCCTGCTCCGAAAACGTTCGGAGCCACGAAAGCTTTCGGCGCAGGATGATTGAAACGCATCCGCAAAAAACACAGGAGCGCGCGCTCCTGATTGGCTTGGAAAAGGAAGGCGTCTCGAAGTGGGATTTGCAGGATTCGCTCGACGAATTGCGAGAGCTGGCGAACTCCGCCGGTGCGAAGGTGGTCGATACTGTCACCCAAAAGTTGCAGAAACCGACTGCTCCGTACTATATCGGCCGCGGCAAAGCTGAGTCCATTAAAGATTCGTGTCAGGATCAACAGGTGACCTCAGTCATCTTTAACGATGAACTTTCACCCGCCCAGGGTCGGAACCTGGAGAACTTATTCGCGCGCAAAGTTCTCGATCGAACCCAATTGATCCTGGATATTTTTGCACAGCGCGCGCGCAGCCGGGAAGG
>JBKOWV010000049.1:0-2639 GCA_046724585.1 Verrucomicrobiota bacterium | reverse complement strand
CGGCGGTGGCGGTCTGTTGCTGCAGCGACTCGCGCAGCTCATTGAGTAGCCGCGTGTTCTCGATGGCGATGACGGCCTGGGTGGCGAAATTCTGCACCAGCGCAATCTGTTTTTCCGTAAATGGCCGGACCTCGGTACGATAAATCACGAGTTCGCCGAGTGGCTCGTTGTCCTTCAACATCGGGACATACAGCGTGGATCGAGCACCACCATGCCTGGCAGCTGCTCCTGGGTTCGGCTCTGCCAACTCGTCAGCCGAGTGGACCACGGCTTTCGTGCGCAGGCACCGGGCGAAATTTCCTTCAGGGGGCGGCCTGAATGGGCCTCTCTGCTTTAGAAATCCAACTAATCTCGACGGCGTGCCCACGCTGGTCACGCGGTCGGCGAATTCACCATCGTACCGGAATATCGTGCCGAACTTGGCTTCGCAAAGTTGCGCGGCTTTTTCCAAAATTGCCTGAAACACTGGCTCCAGTTCGCCGGACGAACGCGAGATAACCTGCAGCACCTCGTAGGTCGCGATCTGCTGATCTCGCGCCTCCGCCAATTCACGGGTAAGAAAGGTGACTTGCTCCTGCAGATTGGCAACAGAGGAGCTGCGTCGGCGCGCGGCCGTTGGCGCCTTGTTGCGCTTCGGCTTCGACGGCTCGCCGTGCGCCGTTTTTGCTGGTTTGCGGCTTATAGTGCGCCGCCGAGTCACCTAGCGCTCCCCTTGGGCCAACATCAGACCCTACCACATCATGGGGTCCTTTGTGCATCACAGCAAATTTGACTACCGATTGGCCGCTCCGGGTCATGTGTGGACGGCGCCTGATTGACAAGAGCTTTCTTACGTTGATGCAGCATTGGTCGGGTGAGGTCATGCGTCCGGCCTGTTGATGCGGCACGGATGGCCGCTGGCCCTAATGCTCTGCGCGGATCAGGTCCCAATCGAAAGCACCAGGCCGGCCTGGACCGGCTCGATGCCGGTGTTGAAGACAATGGGAATCGTGCTAGTCACGGCCTTTGCCGCCTTCCTTTACGGATCTGTCCCCCAAGAACATGGGTTGCGTACCGAAGTGCGCGATCAAAGCGGTCGGTTAGTACAGTTGCCTTGGTCAATGGACAGTGCCGCTATGCTCGAACGAGCCGAGATATTCGTCCATGGAAACAAGACCGGGCCATTTCTCCTCGAACATTTGAAACGACATAGGCCACCCTTCAAAAACAGCTTCCCATGGGTCCATCCGACCCCATTTTCCGTCCGTAAAAATCCGGCTCTTTCCTGATGGTGCCTCGATGACGACGGGACCATCTTCCACTTCCCAAAGCTGCATAGACGGAAGAGGCGCTCGCGTGTTCACGTCCATATTATTAAGGATGTGCCTGCGGTCCGGCAACGTAAGGAGCCGGATGTCGCAAAAATCGCGCTTTGAATCTTTGGCCATGTTTTCTGCATCCGTATTTTGTGTTTAGAGCCGCTCGATACTAATCAGTCTTCTGGCAGGAGAATCTTCCTACCGGATGCAGTAGCTGCCGCTCGCGCGCCAGCCCGCCGGGCACCATCCGTTCTTCGGTTTGGGAAGCGCAGGTGAGGCTTTGTCAGAACCCGGCACGCAATAGCTGCCGCTCGCGCTCCAACCCTCAGGGCACCATTGTCCGGGCTGACGCGGCTGCGGAAGTGGCTGCGCGAAGGCGAGCATCGGAAATAGCACGGCGGCAATGATCAATGACTTCAGCATTTGTCCCGTCCATCTTCACCTTCTTCATGCTTTAGTCGCTTCGCATCTATCCGGGGACTTGTTGCTCTGCGCCAAAGATTTGTTGGTCACTGCCAACTAGCGTCGAAGTGAGTGGGGCTCGGATCATGGGCTACCCTCGACACAGCGCACGCAAAGCCTCGAGCCGCGCTCCACAACAGAAAGCGATTTCGGGAAAATCGACCTTCGGAAGTGCACCGTCAGGCGCGCCGCTAGCGCACCTGATCACTGTGCCGCTGCTTGCGGGGTCGGGAGATGCTCAAGCAGCGATCGAAATATTGCATCTTGCTCACGACCGCGCGGAAGTGGGCGCGCCAGAGTATCATCGCCGGAGCATCCTAACCGGACGGGTGGCTGTATAGTCGCCGTGTGAACGAAGCGTTCTTCGCCGAATTGTCAGCATGGCTGACCCAGACCGGACTGGCCGGCACGCCGGAAACCGACATCGTGTCTGGATTCTGCGACCGTTGCGTCGCCGCCGGCCTTCCGCTTGCTCGCGCTCTCATGTTTGTCGACACGCTGCATCCGGTGCACGAGGGCCGCCTGTTTCGCTGGGGCTATGGTCCGACCGAGTCGCCGCTGCTCGAATATGGCCGCACCAGCCAGGACGGGCTCGCGGCATCGGGCTCCGCACCGGCGGATGTGGAGCAGGCGCAGCGCTGGCGGAATAGCCCGCACTACCGGATGGTACAAACCGGCGACTCGTTTCTGCGCCGCCGCCTGAACGCCGCAGCCAAAGACGAGTTCCCGGTGCTGTCGGACTTCCTGGCAGCGGGGATGACCGACTACGTCGCGATCATCAGCCGCTTTGCCCCGCAAGGGGTCATCGGCGAGATGGACGGCGTGTACGCGTCATGGGCAACGAGGGCGCCCGACGGGTTCAGCGACGGCCACATCGCC
>JBKOWV010000095.1:0-8657 GCA_046724585.1 Verrucomicrobiota bacterium | reverse complement strand
CTTCTAATCTTTTGTTCCCATGCAAATCGGCCCACAACTAGTCAAGCAACTCCGCGAAAAAACCAACGCCGGCTTAATGGATTGCAAGCGCGCTCTGGCGGAGAGCGGCGGTGATCTGGATAGAGCCGAGGCTATTTTAAGAATGAAAGGCATCGCCGGAGCGACGAAAAAGGCATCACGCGCGACGAAGGAGGGCATCGTGGCGTCCTACATCCACCTGCAAGGAAAGGTCGGCGTCCTTGTGGAAGTGAATTGCGAAACCGACTTTGTGGCCAGAAATGAAAACTTTCGCGAGTTTGTGAAGGACATCACTCTGCACATCGCTGCCGCGCACCCGCTTTACGTAAGCCGCGCGGATGTTCCGGGCAATCTCATCGAGGCCGAGCGCGAGATTTACAAGGCGCAGGTCAAAAGCAAACCGGAGAACGTCATGAACAAGATTGTCGACGGCAAGCTCGATAAATTTTTCAGCACAGTATGCCTGCTCGAGCAAGCTTTCATTAAGAACCCGGACCAGACGATTGAGGATTTAGTCAAATCGAAGATCGCCGAACTGGGCGAGAACATCGTGATCCGGCGCTTCACCCGCTACCTTGTGGGCGAGCCGCTTTCAGGCGAAACGACGGCCACGGCGGGTTAATTACCGAGCCGATCGATTCTTCTCGGGCACGGCCGGTTGCGTGTAAGTCAAAGTGGCAGTGCTGGACGCGCCGTCTTTCGCCGGCTTCAATTCGAAATCTATTTTGTGCTCCTCCTCTTCACTGTTTCCATCTGAACAAACACGATCATGGTCAGCTTTCCGTCTCGCCGTGACTTTATGCGAAGGATGTTGGCGTAGGCGGATCCGTGGATAGTTTAAAACCATGGGACTTGCCGAGTACAAGGCGAAGCGCGATTTTCGAAAAACGGCTGAACCAAAAGGCGGCAAACCGCTGCCCAAAGCGGTGCGAGGCGCGTCCCGCTTCGTCATCCAGAAACACGATGCGCGCCGGCTGCATTACGATTTCCGGCTGCAAATGGAAGGCGTCTTGAAATCCTGGGCGATCCCGAAAGGTCTTCCTTGGAAGAAAGGTGAAAAGCATCTGGCGGTCGAAGTCGAGGATCATCCGATAGAATACGAAACCTTCGAAGGCGTCATTCCGGAAGGAAACTATGGCGGCGGCACGGTGATGGTTTGGGACAGCGGCGCCTATTACGTTTACGGAGAGCAACCCGCGATATCGTTGCGAGAAGGCAAACTTCATCTCGTCCTCGACGGAAAAAAAGCAAAAGGCGAATGGACGCTCGTGCGCATCCGTAGCCGCGACGGCGAAAAGAATCAGTGGCTGATCTTGAAAACCGGTGCGGATGCCAAACCGATCTCGAAAAAACTCCAAGACCAGTCGGTCAAGACGGGACGCACGATGAAACAAATCGCGCAAGATCGCGATGCGGAATGGGAATCGAATCGCGAGGAAAAAGATGCGAGTGCGACGTCGAAATTCAAAGCCCGCATCAGAACGGCGATTAAAAAAAAAGAAAACGGCGGCGCAAAAGATGAAATTGTAGCGCAGGCGCATCGCCTGCCGAACACAAAACCGGGCAACCGGAGCGGTCGCCCTGCAACCAGATCGTTCTCCGATTTGCCTTCCGCCAAAGCGCGATTCATTGAACCGATGAAAGCAAGGCTGGTGGAGAACCCGCCAGCTACGGGCGATTGGATTTACGAACTCAAGTTCGACGGTATTCGTCTGATCGTGGTCAAGACCGGCAAAAAAGTGTCGCTGCTGTCGCGAAATGAGAACGAATTAGGCGGACGCTTTCCTGAGATTGTCGAGGCGGTAAAGAATTTACCAGCGCGCGAATGCGTGACCGACGGCGAAGTAGTTGCGCTTGACGAGGAAGGCCGCTCCTCGTTTCAACTGCTGCAAGCGCGTGAGATAGAGGGAGGGAAATCTCCCGTTTACTTCTACGCGTTCGACCTGCTCCAGGTCGACGGCAAAAGCTTGATCTCGCTCTCGTTGGAGGCTCGAAAAAGTGTTTTGAAACAGCTTTGTGCCGGCGTTGGCGATCCGATCCGTTACTCGGGCAATATCGGCGGAGACGCAAAGACATTGCTG
Source organism: Verrucomicrobiota bacterium (assembly GCA_046724585.1). Classification (GTDB taxonomy): domain Bacteria; phylum Verrucomicrobiota; class Verrucomicrobiia; order Chthoniobacterales; family UBA10450; genus Udaeobacter. The sequence goes on along the minus strand of JBKOWV010000095.1, from coordinate 6,558 downwards.
GACGAAGTGAAACGTCGCGGGCTGGAAGGGATCATTGGCAAACAGCGCAATTCAATTTATGAACCCGGGCGGAGAAGTGGCGCATGGATCAAGCTCAAATGCGTCAACGAACAGGAGTTCGTCATCGGCGGATACACACCGTCGCAGGGATCGCGCAAGCATTTTGGTGCAATCCTGGTTGGCTATTACAACAAGGACAAAAAGCTCGTTTTTGCCGGCAAAGTGGGGACCGGTTTCACGGCAAAATCGCTTGCAACTTTACACAGGAAATTTCAGCAACAAGAAAGGGACAGTTGTCCCTTTGCCGATCTGCCATCGAAGCAAAATGGGCAATGGGTACTGGGAATCACGCCTTCTATGATGCGCAAGATACATTGGCTAAATCCGGTGTTCGTTTGCGAAATCAAGTTCGCCGAATGGACGCGGGACAAAAAATTACGCGCCCCCGTTTTCCTCGGATTGCGCGAAGATAAAAGGCCCAGCGACGTTATTCGAGAGGTGTAGCGCTGCTAAAAGAGAGATCTCCGGATTGCACTTGTTCGCGCTGTGCAGCGCAAATATGGTGAATTGATGAAAGCAAAAGTCATTGTGATGCCGAAGGCGGCTGTGCTCGATCCGCAGGGTAATGCGGTGCGCGATGCGATGCGCCACCTGGGAATGCCGGAGGTGCGCAGCGTCAGGATCGGCAAATACATGGAGATCGATGTCGATGGCGAAAATGGCGAAATCGAATCACGTCTGCACGGTCTCTGCCGCGATCTGCTTTCGAATCCGGTGATCGAAGATTACGAGCTTCAGAAGGGCGAATCAGGAAAGCAGGAAGGCAGGAAGACGAAGACTAAGGCAAAGAGGAAGAGGAAGAGACAGTAAATGAAAGCGTTGCGATATTTTTTCTGCGTGGTGCTGCCACCTCTGGCGGTGCTTATGACCGGCCGCATTGCAAGCTTCTTGCTCAGCCTCATTTTGACTTTGCTCGGCTGGATTCCAGGAGTCATTCACGCGTGCCTGGTCGTGAACGATTATCACGCTGAGCAACGCGCCAGCGTACATTAGATTGACAATGAAATTCGCCGTCGTCCAGTTTCCCGGTTCAAATTGCGATCAGGATTGCATTGCGGCGATTAACGGGCTTGACGGATTGGGCGCTGAATACGTCTGGCACAAGGAAACATCGCTTGATGATTTCGACGCGATCGTGTTACCAGGCGGATTCGCGTATGGGGATTATCTTCGTTGCGGCGCTATTGCTCGCTTCTCGCCTATAATGCAGGCGGTAGTCAGCGATGCGCGCGCAGGAAAGCTGGTGCTCGGCACGTGCAATGGGTTCCAAGTACTGTGCGAAGCCGGCCTTTTACCCGGCGCCCTCGTGCGAAACCGTTCGCTGCGATTTGTCTGCGACATGGTGACGATGCGCGTGGAAATAGATGACTCGCCATTCACGCACGGCTGCCCGAAAGGCTCGCTGCTCCGCATGCCGGTTGCGCATGGCGAAGGTTGCTTCTTCGCGGACCCCGAGACGTTGCGTCAGCTTAACGCCAATCGACAGGTGATTTTGCGGTACTCGGACAGGGACGGCCGGATTGTTCCCGAAGCGAATCCGAACGGTTCGATTGAGAACATCGCCGGTATCTGCAATCGCGAGGGAAACGTATTTGGCTTGATGCCTCACCCTGATCGCGCCTCCGACGCGCGGCTGGGCAGCGCAGATGGCGCGAAGATTTTCCGGTCGATGATGCAAACGATCGGCGCGAGTCGAGGGACACCCACATCCGAGCGTCTGGCAGCTGCCAGACAGGTCGCGTGAGCGTTTTTGTTACCGGGACGGATACCGGCGTAGGCAAGACGCACACTGCGGTCCAGCTGTTGCGTCTATTGCGCGCGGCGGGAACAAGCTGCGCGGGAATGAAGCCGATCTGTTGCGGAGACCGTCGAGATGCGGAGATTTTGCTGGCGGCCGGTAGCGATGGCCTGACAATCGATGATGTCAACCCGGTCTGGTTGAAGACACCGGCCGCGCCCGTTGTCGGTAGCCTCATGGAAGAGGTGAACATCGACATCGGGCACATACTGGCTGCTTTTCGCGCGCTTCAAAGTCGAGTTGAGCATGTCATCGTGGAAGGAGTTGGTGGCTGGCTCGTGCCAATTCGATCTGACTATTTCGTGAGCGATTTGGCCGTTGAGATGCAGTTGCCGGTTTTGGTTGTCGCGCAGAACCGGCTCGGTTGTCTTAACCACACGGCGCTCACCGTGCGTAGCGTTCTCCAGCACGAGTTACGTTGCGTCGGTGTCGCCTTAAACGGCGTTCCGGTGACCGACGATATAGCCGTCCTCACCAATACCGATATTTTGAGAAAGATCCTTAACGTTCCATTGCTCGGTGGATTAGGAGAAAATCTGACGGAATTGCCCGCTGACTGGCAACTTATGATCGATTCAACCAGGCGGGTTTAGCGTGTTGACCGGATACAAGAGTGTAAAGAAATAATACACTAATTGCACGTCACTTCGCCGGTTTCTCTGAGGGGGAGGGAGATGGCATCACTTTTGCTTAGTGTAACGCAAACAACTCATTATTCCTATGCTCCTACAAAAAACCTTACACATGAGTCAGCCGTTGGCGGAGTGCAAGGCTCGTTTAGCCAGCATTCAGTCGTATCGACGACAGTTCCTGATGGTGACAAGGGCTACCGTTACGTCGTCTAAGACGGTCGATTTTAGTTTTCGCGGCCCGCTTGGATTTGAGGCTCACACGGTCCTATTGTCGGTGGAAAGCGACTCGCCTAATCAGTATGCGTTCGAATCCGTGGGTGGAAATATCAATCTCATGGGGATCGTTGATTTCGCTGAGATTCGCCCAAACTCCACTGAGGTCACGCTCGCCGTTCACTACGAGATCAAGAACAAGCTATTTGCCTGGCTGGATCGGCGGTTGCGCTTCGTCGATAGTTTCGTGACCGCGGAGCTACGCAGTATCCGGGCGCACTTTGAAGGCATCGCAGCGAGCTATCTGGAGCACGCGCGCGTCATGCCGATGCTGCAAACGGCTGCGGCCTGAGTAAACGAAAAATTCGAAGAGCCACCAGGCCAACGCTTGCGTGGCTCTTTTTGCTGTACGCGGATTTCTTATCCAATTCGCACCGCATGCGTCTTGTCGAGGCGGAGAACCTGGCCGGCCTTCAGCGTGATTGTCGCCTTGGCGTCGCGAATCTTTACTCCATCGAGTTCTACGCTTCCTTGTTTGATCAGACGCGAAGCCTCGCTGCGGGATTTTTCGATGTTGAATGCTTCCCGATAGACGCTCGAGACGAGCCGGACGGCTTCAAGTTTTTCCAGCGAACTCGCTGAGAAGATCGGCAGGTTGGCATGTTCCAGCTCGCGCTTGCTGAAACGCGTGTTCCATTCGTCGAGGGTTTTTCGGGCTACGTCAGCCGAGTGGTAGGTCTTCACGATTTCGAAGGCGAGTTGCTTCTTGGCGTCGAGCGGATGCGCATCGCTTGCCAGGGGACGACCAAGCAGCAATGGATAATAGCGCGCCATCAACCCATCGGAGACGCTCATCAACTTCCCAAACATGTCTCCAGCGGGCTCGTTGATCGCGACAAAATTGCCGAGGCTCTTGCTCATTTTTTTGGAGCCATCCAAGCCCTCAAGAATCGGAAGCAGAAAAACGATCTGCTGCGGCAGACCTTCCTCCCTTTGGAAGTCGCGCCCCACCAAAATATTAAAAAGCTGGTCCGTTCCTCCGAGCTCGACGTCCGCTTTCACCATCACCGAGTCCCAGCCTTGCATGATTGGATACTGAATTTCGTGTGCGCGGATGGCTTGTTGGCTGTCAATCCGGGCCCGGAAATCCTCGCGTTGCAACATTTGTTGCAGCGTAACCCGACTGTTCAGGCGAATGACGTCTTCGAACGACATCGCTCGAAACCAGTCGCCATTACAGACGGTCTCCGTGCGCGCCGGATCAAGAATCTTGAATGCCTGCTCACGATAACTGGCGGCATTTTCCATTACTTCCTTGTGCGTTAATTGCGGGCGGGTGGTGGAACGACCACTCGGATCACCGATCATTCCGGTGAAATCACCGATGATTAGAACCGCCTTGTGACCCAGGTCTTGAAACTGCCTCAGCTTTCGCAAAACGATACTGTGGCCAAGATGAATGTCGGAGCTGGTCGGATCGACCCCCAGTTTGACGCGGAGGGGACGATCGAGCGCGAGTTTCTTGCGCAGTTCATCCTCGCTGATGATCTGCGTGGCGCCATGTTTTAATAACGCGAGAGCTTCATCCGGTTGCATGATCAACCACAGAATAGCGCACCGGGCCCGGGCGCTACTTGTTTTTGTTCAGCAACTCGCGCACCTGCTCGATTGTGAGCGGCGCATTCTGTCTGTTAAGCGACTTTTGACTTTTACCTTGATCAAGGAAGGGCCGGTTCTCGGCATAAGAGCGGCTGGCGATCCTTTTGTCAGATCGGGGGGCATCGCGCGGACCGCGCGCCGTGCGAGTTGCATAAGCAGGATGAGAATTTCCGATCGCTTGCCATGAAGAAATTCCAAGTGCGTTGCGCGTGCCCTGGAAAGATTGAGAATTGAATTGTCGGGCCGAAAAGTCACGAGTTCCGGCAAAACTTTTCGAGTTGGACTTTTTCCGCACATAAAATGTGCCAACGCTTGCCTTTTTATTTATGGATGCGCCATCGGCGATAAATTTTTTGTTCTGCGCGCTGTTCCCCAGCGTCGTGTTGGGCCTAAGCAGCCGGTCGACTAGTTTGCTTTCCTGGTCCTGAGCATGGACGCAAGAGAGAGCGATCAAGACCAGCAAACAAGTACCAGGCGATTTTCGCACAACGCGGAGGGTGCCGAAAGAAAAGTGGCTTTGTAAAGCAAAATATCAGTCCACGGGCTACAACGTCCGCGCCCATGTCGTAGCCGCCTCGCTATGTCGAGGCGTTCGGGCGCGTTGCCAGCGGCACCGCGACACAGCGCCTGTCTACAACGCCTATCAGTCTAATTCAGGCGAAGCTCGACTTTTTATTGTTTTCGGGCGTTTCCTTGGAGAATAATGGTTCAAATGTCTGAGCATATTTATAAAAAAATTGAACTGGTTGGTTCCTCGCCGAACGGATTCGAGGAGGCGGTAAAAAACGCGCTGATGCGTGCCGAGAAAACGGTGCGCAACATGCGGTGGTTCGAGGTCGCTGAGACCCGCGGATACATCGAGAACGGCGAGATCGCTCATTGGCAGGTGACACTGAAGATTGGTTTTACCCTCGAAGACGCGTGAGAGTAAAATCGTTCAAACGCCCGACCCATTTAGCGTTGAACGATTTAGCGGTTTTACGATTTTTCTTCCTGCACCGCCTGATAAAGCTTGGTGGCGCCGTAAATTAAGATCGCGGGTTTCAACGCGACGATAAGGAGGCGAAAGAGGCCGCCCAGAATTCGGCCAACCGGCAACCGATTCAGGATGTATCCCATCGCAAGCGCGCACAGCAGAGATTCTGCTGGTTTTTCTCGCACGTAATCCTCGGTCTCGCTCAGAACCGTCTCGAACTGTTCTTTCGCCCAATGCAACCCGCGTTCCGGGAACTCGGCCAATACTTCCGCAGATGAATGATCCATGTCGCTTAATGATTCGAATTCTGACCGTTTTTTGCGCGCATCGACCTTTGTCACCGTAAAGCCAGCCAAATCGAACTTGCGCCGGCACCCGGTGGAAAATCGGGCAAGGGAGGCTGTCGATGAAACGTGGCTGCGCGCCGTGTTGCCTTGAGGCAATAGCGGGCCATTACTTCCAGCGCGTGCTCTCGCAGCGTAGAGCAATTGGTCGAGAGCAAGAGGTGGCTGTCTCGCTCCGCCACATCGAGAGCAGTAACGAGCAATTTCTCAAAATCACTTTCAATCTGAAACGCCTTTCCTCCGGGCGATCGCGAAAAGGTCGGTGGATCGAGAATGACCGCATCAAATTTCCCTCCCTGGCGCGCAAGTCGCGGCAACACCATCATCACATCGTCCGCGATGAAGCGATGATCGCCGGTTGGTAGACTGTTTAACGCAAAATTCTCTCGACCCCGCGCCAGAGATTTCTTGGAAAGATCAACATTGAGCGTGGTCGCTCCTACGTAAGCGGCGCTAACAGAAAACGAGCAGGTATAGGCAAAACAGTTTAGAAGCCGCTTTGGCGCAATGTGGCGGACATTGCGCCGGTTTTCTCTTTGATCGCAATAGAATCCCACCGAATAGCCCGCCCCGAAGTTGATCCCAAACTTGAGATGTCTCTCGGTGGCGATTGTCTGCAAATTCTCGGCCGGATCGCCAAAGATGAGACGCGGAGATTCGCGCTCTTCATTTTTGCGCGCGACGAACCGGGCGAAAATGCGTCCAAACTCGAACCGGACACTGCTTGCCCACGACTCCAGCTCCTGGATTAGACGTTCGCGCGCCAGGACTTTTTTGAATGAGATGAGGACATCGCGTCCGAACCGTTCCACCCAACCGTCCTCAATCGTGCAGAGCCGGTGCGCATTGGTTCCCTCTGCCTCGAAGTCTCGAAAT
>JBKOWV010000061.1:0-9278 GCA_046724585.1 Verrucomicrobiota bacterium | reverse complement strand
GCAGGGACGATTTTGATAACCGACTTTATCGGAAAGAAGTTTAAAAACCTAACAAGCAAAAACATCCGCTTAAGAAAATAAAAATCATATGAAACCAACAATTACATCCAAAACGACAACTCTACCGCTTCTCATCGCATTGGGGCTAACGCTAGGCTGCTTTGGGTTTTTGCCAAAAGCGCACGCGCAAGATCCTGACACCCCTGACAGCCCTGACGCCGTACTTGCATTCGGGAACACCTCGTTCGGTGACGGCGCGCTGGTAAGCCTGACCACCGGCGTGTGGAACAGCGCTTTCGGTTTCGAGGCGCTCAATCACACCACCACCGGCCATAGCAATACCGGCACCGGCCCTTCGGGCCCTGTTTTTCAATACCAACGGGTTCAACAACGCCGGCCATGGCGTTTTTGCACTCTACAGGAACGTCAACGGGCTTTTCAATAGTGCTCATGGCGCTTTTACGCTCTCGAACAACGTTAGCGGCGACCGCAATACAGCCACTGGGTACAGTGTGCTCTGGGCCAACACCGCCGACAACAATACGGGGGACGGTTTTGGCGCTCTCTTTCGCAATACGACTGGCTCCTGCAACACGGCCATTGGTTTCAGCGCGCTCATTAACAACCGCACGGGTGCTAACAATATCGCAGTCGGCTGCAACGCTGGCAGTCAGGCTACGGGCAGTAATAATATCTATATTGGCAATATCGGTGTGGTTGACGAGTCCAACACTATCCGAATCGGCGACCCGGCAATTCACCAAAACGTGTTTTTAGGCGGAATTCCCGCGGGTGGCCTGGCGGCGATCTTGTTCGACTTCAACAACGGCACGATCACGATTGGCGTTGGCGGTGCGGTGCCGTTCAATCAGGCGCCGCTTATTGTCGGGACAGCGATCAGCAAGACCAATAACACCACATTTACGCTCAATGCGGACGGTGTTTACCGGGTGACCTATACGCTTCGTACGGCGCTCCTGTCGCTAATAGGTAGTGTACAGGTCCAAGTCAACGGAAGCGGTGTTGGTCCCACTGCGTCTTTAATCATTGCAGGTGCTCCCCTGAGTGATCAGGTCACGTTCCCGGCCAACGCTGGCGACACAGTGCAACTGGTTGTCGGCGGCCTGGCACTCAGCCTGGGCGCAGGTGACAACGCGACCATCAACATCGACAAAGTGCAATAAGAACACCTGAAACCTGTGTACCACCCTTAGACGCTCGCGCAGTTTTATTCGAGGCTCGTTGACGCGGGCGGCCCGGTGGGGGGCGATCTCCGCGCTGAGCGTTCTCGAACTCGGTCAAGGCGGCAATTCGTTCTCATAACCAGAATTTTCAGATGTCGATATTGCGATGGAATCCGCCGGTCCTTTTTTCGGAGCTCCGGTGCGGCAATCAGCGACGCGGCTACAGCTAAACGCCTTCGACCACGATCATGTTTGTTTTCGCGGTACGGTGGCGCATTTTGCGCGGCTCGCGATACTCTTCGCAATTGAGCCATTCCCTGGCACGCTGCGCCGATTCGAACTTGAGCACGACAATGCGCTTCGGGTTCCAGTCACCTTCGAGCACTTCGGTTCTGCCGCCGCGGACGATGTATTTGCCGCCGTACTTTTCTACAGTCGCACTGGCGACCTTCTTGTATTCCTCGTAACCGGCCGGGTCGAGAATGTCGATTTCAACAATCACGTAAGCGGACATTAGTCAGAAGTCAGCGGTCAGTCGTCGGTGGTCAAAGTTTAGCGGCCGTTTTGGTTGCGATCTTTTGCGGCTAATTCTGGGATTCTTTTCCGGCGCCGTAGCCGGAGCCAATTGTTCCAGGTTTTGCGAAGGCTATCGCGCGGAGTCTGGTATTTCTGGTTGAGTTCATTACTCTTGAGGATCTGCGCGAGGACCCCTTTCACGGAAAAATCATCGGTGTTTACAATCGTGTAAGCGGTACCAACGGCGGCGGCGTGATGTGCGTCGCTGGCGGCGGTCATGGGCAAACCGCGAATCTGGGCATATTTGAACGCATAACGATTGTAGCGGCGCAGTGTGGTGGCAGCGTTGAACACTTCGATGGCGTCAACCGGCAGCGTCTCCAGCGTTGAAAAACGGATTCCCGCGCGAAACAGATCGTAGGGGTGGGGAGGAATAGCCAGGCCGCCGCGTTCATGAATCGTGTCGCAGACCTCGCGCGCCGGTTTTCCCTTTAGATACGGAAGCTCCGCGCCGATGCAAAGAAGGTGACCATCGGCGGTCGTCACTTCTACTCCAGGCAGAACGAGGAAATCATTGACTGGCAAACCGTCCAGCCGCATCAGGCCTTTCTCGAGCAGGTAATTAATAGCGTCGCACGTATTGTGATCGGTGATGGCGATACCATGCAAGCCTTTGGCGCGGGCCGCGGCGATCATGTCTTCCGGGCTGGAAATTCCGTCTCCGGAAAAAAAGGAGTGCGTATGCAGGTCGATGTTAAACGCCACAGGCAGAAGGCTAGTTTCGAGTGGCCGAAATGGAAAGCATTGGTTTTAAGCGAGAAGCAGATAGCTCTACAAACTCGACTGCTGGTGTTCGTTAACTTTCCTGTTGCAGATACAGGCGGTCGCGCCGGCCACTAAACCAGCTCTTCTACCAGAATGCCCGGCTCAACCGTAGTTTCTTCCTGGCCACGGTGGAATTGATGGTCGTACAACCGGCGATAGTACCCGGATTTCTCCAGCAGTTCGGAGTGTGTGCCGATTTCCTTGATGCGTCCAGAATCCATCACCACAATTTGATCGGCGGATAAAATCGTAGAAAGCCGATGGGCAATTGCGATTACGGTGCGCCCGGCAGCGAGTTTTTCGAGCGCCTTTTGAATTTGCATTTCGGATTCGGAATCGAGCGATGAGGTGGCCTCATCGAGCAGAAGGATCGGGGCGTTTTTCAGGACGGCGCGCGCAATCGCGAGCCGCTGTTGCTGTCCACCAGAGAGAAGACAGCCCTTGTCGCCAATCACGGTTTGGTAGCCCTTCGGCTGTGCCATGATGAAATCATGGGCGGATGCGGTGTGGGCCGCTTCGTAAATTTCCTCGGGCGTAGCATCGAGTCGTCCGAACTGGATATTTTTGAAAATGGTATCGTGAAACAAAAATGTCTCTTGCGTGACGAGGCCGATCTGCGCGCGCAACGATTTTTGGGTGACGGTGCGCAGGTCGTGGCCATCGATCTTTACCGTGCCGGAGGTCGGATCGTAGAGACGCAGGATCAGCGAGAGAATTGTGCTCTTGCCGGCGCCACTCGCTCCCACCAGCGCATAGCTTTTCCCACGTTCGATGTGCAGGTTCAGATTGCTGACCGCGTCAGTGACGGTATTTGCGTAGCGAAACCTTACATTCTCAAAATCAATCCGGCCTTGCGAAGAAGTGAGCACGGCGGCATTTGGCGCATCCTGCACAGTCGGTTCGGAGTCGAGAATGTCGAAGATTCCGGCCGTTGCGGCGATCGATCGCTGCATAACGATGTGGATTCTACTGAGAGTCTTGATCGGGTTGTAGAGAATGAAAATTCCTGAGATCAACCCAAAAAACCGCCCGGCGCTCAGGTTCGTGGCGTAAACATAAAGCAACGCCAGGCCCACTCCGATGGCTGCCATTGTTTCAACCAGCGGGCCGACGGCTTCCGTCGCCCTCTGGATGCGCATAATGTTTGAGAATTGCGATTCATTCGCGCGCTTGAACTCCGTCTCCTGGTGTGCCTCTCGCGCAAACGACTTGACTACCCGAATGCCGGCGAATGTTTCCTGCATCGTTACCACCATCTCACTCATGCCTTCCTGCTCATTTCGCACTGCTTTTTTCGCGCGGAGTCCATAGCTGCGAATCGGCAGCAAACAAGCCGGAAGAAGAATCAGAGCCACCACGGTGAATTTCCAATCCATCAGGAGAAGGACGGTGATCGCGCCAATGACGGCGACTGGCTGCTTAAAAAGGTCGCTGCTGACACTGGTCAAAGCCATTTGCATGACGCGCGTGTTGTTAGTGATACACGACATCAAAAAGCCCGAACGCATCTTGTTAAAGAAATCCATCGAATGGCGCACCATCTTGTTAAAAAGCTGGGTGCGAATATCGGTGATGACCTTGTTGCTCACCCACTGCATGTAGTAGGAATTTCCATACGAGCACAGGCTGCGCAGAGTCATGATAACCGGAATGGCCAGACAGATAAGGATGATTGAATTGACTTTGGGACCGGAATCCAAGGCCGCCATATTCGAGCGTAGTGCCATCGGGTTGGGGGCAGCTCCCTGGAAGACGGTGCTTGTCACCCGGGCGACCGCCAGTGGGAAAAGGGAGCTGAGCACGCCGAAGCCAAAACCGGAGGCCAACCCCAGTATGAAACGGACTTTGTACGGCTTGACGTAACCATAGAGCCGCCGGTATGAGCTCGAGGCAGCCCGAAGGGTTTGCCAGAATGACTGCTTTTTCTTGTTACGTTTTCCCTTGCTCATGACGTTTGCGTCGTTGTGGCGTGAGGCGACAGCAGCAAATCCATAGCACCGATCACGGCTTCCGTCGAGATTTGGCGCATTGGCAAGCATGGCTGCTCGGACGAAAACTCGGTTAACGGAGTGGACGATTCTCCCCGCAGGATGAAGGCTGGGCTCTCTAGCGGTCGCCAGTGAAATGGATTCGTTGGTCCGAAAAGGATCACCTGCGGGGTTTGGGTTGCTGCCGCGAGGTGCATTGGAGCGGAATCGACCGTGACAAGAAGACGCGCCCGCTCAATCAGGGCCGCCAGGGTGAGCAAATCCGTTTTTCCAGAGAGATCGACAACCGGTTGGCGTAACCTGCCTTTCACTTCACGGAGATGTTTTTGTTCGACCTTCGAAGCTCCGCCGGTAAGAACGACGCTAATCTGCGAACCGGATCGTGCATGCTCGATTACGTCGGCCCAACGCTGCGGTTCCCAAAATTTCTCCGCACGCGCAGAGCCCGGATGAAAAATGAGGTAAGGCTCGTTGATCTTCAAGTCATGCCGAAGCGCGTTCGCTTTTTCGCGGGCTTCCTGCGGCAATTCCAGACGCAGCGCGCGGGAAACATTGCGAACGCCAAGCGGCCCAATCAAAGCGAGGTTATAGTCTACCGTGTGCATGGCCAGCTTACGGACTTTTACATAGTCGCTATAAACGCGAGCTCGTTTCTGGAATCGGTCGCGCCGGCGATAAACGATCCGTTTCCGGGCGCCGGATAAAAACACGAGCAAGGCTGACCGGTCGTTCCTTGTGAAATCAACGCAGTAGTCAAATTTCTCTCGGGCCAGCCCAAGAAAGAGGGCGAGGTCACGCAAATTGCGCCGCATCAGCAAGATTCGATTGACATTCGGGATGGCTGGGAGCAAGTCGGCGCACTCGGTGGAAATAGCCAGCGTGATCTGCGCAGCCGGAAAATTTTCGCGCAAAGTCGCGACGGCGGGGAGGGTCAAAATCAGGTCGCCAATCCGTTTGAGTTGAAGGAGCAAAATATTCACGGGCCACTGATCGCCGGTCAAAAGGGCGACGGTCGGAGATCCGCCGCCACAGAATTAACGCGCCATTCGCATGGCCATCTCGTAAGCGTCCAGCAGGCGTCTTCGAAAGTGATCCCACGTGAAATTTTCAACTACGCGGCGCCTGGCTGCGCTCCCCATCCGTTCGACGGTTTCCGGATGTCGATATAGATGCTCGAGTGCCGCCGCAATCGCGGCAACGTCTCGTGGTTTGACGATGATTCCCTCCACATGATCGCGCACCACATCGCCCGCCTCTCGGGTGGTGATTTGCGGCAGCGCGCAGGCGGCTGCCTCATAAGTCACTTTGGCGCTGCCCTCCCATTGCGATGGAAAGACGTGGACGGTGCTTTGGCTGAGATAACTCTCTGGATCGCGCACAAAACCTATGACGCGAATATTATCGCGCCAGAACTCCTTCAGATACGGCTTCGCTTCGTCATGCACGGTGCCGACCAGCCATAACTCGGCGTCTGGAAGATTGAGGTGATGCCATGCTTCGAGCAAATGTTGAATGCCCTTGCGCCTGATTAACGCGCCGGCAAAAACCGCGCGAAATCTTGCTGGAGGTCGACCGGGCTTGAATCGTTCCACATCCACCCCGCGCGGCAGGTAAAATAATTTCTCCTCCGCGAAACCCCGCATCCGGAAAGTGTCGGCGGCCGTCTGCGATAAAACGAGCAGGAGATCGGCGAGCTTGTACTCTTCGGTAAAACGCTTCCGCTCAAGCAGCAGGTCGGCTTTCCATCTTTGAAACCCAAAAGCCTTGCTTCTCGATTCCGCGATTTGCGGGCGCCCAATTTTTGCTTTTCCGCCATCGCGATGCCAGGTTGGGATCTCGACGATCGACGGGATACGGCCTTGTTTAGCTACTCGCAGCGAGCGCAAACAATCGCCCGACCAGCTGTGAAAGAGATCGTAGCGTCCGGTCGCCAGATGCCGGCATGCAATCCAATCAAGATATTTCTTCTTCGCAGCATAATAGTAAGGCCGATCCAGGAACGAGATGAGACGCACAGGATGCCAGCGCAGAGAATGAATCAGTGAGGCGGGAATTTCCCGCTGCCGGTTATCGTAGGCGATGGCTTTTCCCAGAAATCCGCCCCGATATGAAGCGCGCAAGGTTTCAAATGCATCCGTGTCCAGACCGGAACCGCCAATGCGCGCGAAAATCGAATAGAGCAAATGTTTCGGCAAATGACGGGTCGCTGATGAGGCAGAACCAACTGGAGGAGGAGCGTTTAGGGTTTCACCCAGCATCGGGTTACAACTATTCTGGCGAACGTGAAACATGTAAAGTGGCGTCTTGTGCCATGCCTAACCCGGCAGCAGCCTGGGGTGGTCAGTTGCCGTCGACTTGCCGGCAGAGGAGGTCTTTCAAGTAGGAAGAAATTTCTCCACTGCGCTTCGCTCCGGTCGAAATAACAACAGACATGACAAAAAGACTCAGCATCGGGTTTGTCCGGCGCGGCTATTCGCAGAGCGGTGGTGCCGAAGCCTATTTAAAGCGGCTCGCGCAGGGAGTAGTCGAAGCCGGACCTGGTGCGCAGCTTATTACGACGGAGGCATGGCCGCAGAATGAGTGGCCATTCGGTCCAATCCGCCGCTTGCCATCCGGATCGGTGACGGAGTTTGCCCGCGGCTTGGAAAAAATACGGGCGCAGCTCCGCTGCGATGTCTTGATGAGCCTTGAACGCGTTTGGAGTTGCGACGTTTACCGTGCCGGCGACGGTGTCCATAGCGCCTGGTTGGCACGCAGAAGAAAATTTGAATTGCCGCTGGAACGATTTGTTCGAGGTCTGAACCGCAAACATCGCGACATTTTACAGCTGGAGGAAGCTCTCCTGGCAAATCGCGGAGCCGGGCGCGTAATCGTCAACTCGCAAATGGTCAAAACCGAGATTGTCGATCTTTACAGCTATCCGGCTGACAAGATTGACATCGTTCGCAACGGTGTTCCGCTCGGGCAATTTCGTTTCGATCCGAAGCTTCGGGAGGAGTCCCGCGATCAGTTAAAGGTGAAGCCGGATGAAATCGCCCTGCTTTTCGCCGGCTCGGGCTGGGAACGCAAAGGCCTGCGGTTCGCGATCGCGGCAGTGGGGCTCTGTGCCAACCGCAAAATGCGTCTGCTCGTCGCAGGGCGGGGAAACCAGCGCTCCTACAAAGCAAAGCGTGTTCAGTTTCTTGGCGAGGTTCCGGATCCTATCCGCATTTACCTGGCGGCGGACATTTTCGTTCTACCTACGATTTACGATCCGTTTTCTAACGCCTGCCTGGAAGCACTCGCTTGCGGGCTGCCAGTGATCACGACGCGTAGCAATGGCTTCAGTGAAATTATTGAGGATGGGGTCCACGGCTCGGCTGTCGATTTCTCCAACAACGTGACAGGATTGCGCGATGCGCTTCAATTTTGGTCGGATGCAGCACGGCGTGCAGCGGTAAGATCCGCAAACATACAGCATGCTGCGCAATTCGATATTCGCAGAAACGTCGCGCAAACCCTGAAGATTCTAATCGCCGCCTCCGGGTAGCGCACTGCTTGCCGCAAGCGCAGTCGAATGGGCGAGCCGGGAGATTTTCAATCCGCTCCGATATGATGTCTGGCGCTATTCTTTCAAGTGGCGGCGAGGGCCGTTTCCACGTCTGGAAAAATCTGAAACACCTGATCGAGCCGCGAGATTTCGAAAATCGAGCGAACCGTTTCCTGCAGGCCGGCCAGAGCGAACTTGCCGCCGTAGGCTTCGACCTTCTGCATTCCTTCAATAAACGTCGCCAATCCTGCGCTATCGATGTAAGTCACACGGGACAGATCGACTACCAGCTGCTTCGGCTTTTTCTCGATCATTGTGTTTAATGACGTCGTGACAGCAGGTGAAACGTGCAGATCGATTTCGCCTTCGAGCGGGAGCACATTTGGATGGTCCTTGCGCGGCATTGGAAAAGCGGAAGAAGCGGACTTTTTCATTCACACCATCAATCGTTAACGGCTCACCATCCGAGCGTATCGATTATACCTTCTACATCCGAAAGATCATCGATCAAAAAATCTGGCTGATATTCTGCAAGCTGCTCACGACTCCATGTCCCGGTTGCGACGGCAATGGTACGGGCGCCGAAGGCTTTGCCGCAGGCGATGTCGCGCGGCGTATCGCCGATCACGTCGATCTCGGATGTGGAGAATTGGCGGCCATGCTTTTCCTTTGCCCGGGCGCGAGCAACGGTTCCCAGCCGGTTGCGGTCGTGATGGTCGTCGGCAAAGGCGCCGAATTCAAAGAAGTGCCAGACGCCATAGTGTTCCAGTTTCAGTTGCGCACCGCGCGAGACATTCCCGGTGAGAAGCGCCAGCACCAGATGCGGCCGCGACTTCAGTCTTTCGAGCAAGTCGAGCACGCCCGGAAGGAGCTTGCCCGCCCGGCGCGGCAGTTCGAGCGAGAGAAAATGCACATAACTGTCCAAAAAGGCGCTGACGTTTTCGTTGGTCGCTGGAGTTTGATGTTTGTTCAGGATGCTGATGACGATTCCAGAATCGGTCATGCCCGCGATTTCGATGTCGTGAAGATCATCGGTGATGCCGAAGCGCTCGGAGAGCGCTAATTTGAGCGCATGCACGCCGGCGCCACCCGAACGGATAAGCGTTCCATCGATGTCGAAAAGAAGCAGGCGCTTGAAGTTTCTTTGGAGTCTGGGATTTGGGATTTGAGGCTTTGCCAAAATGTCTCAGAGAAGCGGCGCGTGCATCGTGAGCACCGCGATCATGCTGCCAAGAA
>JBKOWV010000180.1:0-1761 GCA_046724585.1 Verrucomicrobiota bacterium | reverse complement strand
ACGCCGGAGATATTCGAGACCACATTGCGCACGAACACGCTCGGCGCGCTGCTGGTGTCGCAGGCGTTCGTCCCGTTCCTGAAAAAGAGCAACGCGCCGCGGATCGTGAATGTCTCCAGCGGCGGTGGGCAGTTGACCGATGGCGCCGAGGGCTGGGCACCCGCCTATTGCATTTCGAAGACGGCGCTCAACGGCGTCACTGTCCAGCTCGCGGCCGCGTTACCGAAGTTCGCGGTGAATTCGGTGTGTCCGGGTTGGGTGCGGACGGATATGGGTGGTTCGAACGCGACTCGGTCGGTCGCAGAGGGCGCCTCGGGCGTGGCGTGGCTGGCATCTGAAGCTCCGCAATCGGTCACTGCCAATTTCTTGAGGGACAGAAAAGTTATACCGTGGTAACACCACCGCCGGGATTGCCTGTCACGCCGTAATCAGTGAAGGCGGATCTGGCTCCCCGCCGATGCGCCGCAAAATCACAGGTCGAACGCGACTCGAACGCGGGGAAGCTCGATCGCCTGCTGGCTGAATTGAAGGATGATATCAAGGCGGGTCGCGTGAAGCCGTTGGATGAAGTCATTAACGAACCGTAGATTCCGGGAAGCGTATCAAAAACTTCCTGAATCGGTCCGTCGCGCGGGAATAGCGCGACGAATGCGTCCCGAAAACGGTACGGAAAAGTCCCGCGAAAGGGACAAACCGGGAAAGTCCGCAACGGTGATAGCGTATCCAAATCATTGTCGATGAATAACCTAGCTTGCACAACCGGACACTGGCATGCCTCCTGCAATGCACAGCGACCATGAAACAGATATTGCCATGTGGCGTCTTGATCCTTGCGGCTCTAGTTGCATTCAGTGGCCGTGGTTTCGCTGAAGAACCAAAACCAAGCGAGGCGGCTGCGGCGTATTCCGCGCTTTTGAAACGGGCGGATTCCAAGCCGGCCGACGTCAAGGAAACCCAATGGCATCAGCAGATCGCGTCCGAGCTTGAGAAGTTCGCTGCGCAATACGCGACTCAACCGGAAGCAGCCGAGGCGCGCCGTAATCGTTTGCAACATTTGCAGGATGCCGCGCGAGTCGATCCCGCAACCAAGGCCGTCTTCATCGCCGCGAGCGATGCCGTTTGGAAAGATGGCAGGGCTGATCCGGATGAACGCGCGAACGCCCGCCTTTTACAATTAAATCTCCAGCACAACGATGCGACGCCCGGCCGTGAATTGCTAACTTTATGGGAGGAATTTCCCGCAAGCGACACGGTCGCAGCTGCGCTTGCCTCATCTATCACCGAAACAGTCGACGCCGATTTGCGCAACGAGATGCTCCTGGCGTTACGAGACACCCCGGGAACCGCCGAGAATCGACGTGCGTTTGCCAACCGAATTCTTTCCGGTGAAGTGCGACCGCTGCCTGCGTGGGTTGGGCAACCGTTTGAGCTTAAGTTCAAAGCAGTGGACGGCCGCGAAGTGGACCTGAAGACCTTGCGCGGCAAAGTGGTGCTGATCGATTTCTGGGCGACATGGTGTCAACCATGCATCGCCAAAATGCCGCAGATCAAGCAGCTCTACGATCAACTTCACAGCGAAGGCCTTGAAATCGTTGCCATCAGCTTCGATCGGGACAAGTCGAAGTTGGAAAATTATATTCGCAAGGAGAAGATCGCCTGGCCGCAATATTTCGACGGTAAAATGTGGGACAATGAAATCGGGAAAGGCTTCGGTCTGCGTAATCTCCCGACCGTCGCTCTGGTCGATAAGAGTGGCGTGCT
>JBKOWV010000168.1:0-4529 GCA_046724585.1 Verrucomicrobiota bacterium | reverse complement strand
CTCAATAACCTCCAAGGCGTCCGTGTAGGCTTCATTGCCACTGCCGCCAGGAACTTCGTCATCTTGGATGCCGCCGAGTTCGTTGTATTGGATCCAAAAGTCGGCCTCGAGTATTTCCAGCGCCGCTGGGAACCGGAGAAGAGCTGCGTCTCCTCGCGTGAGACCACCGCTTGCTTGGGCGGTTCGGATGCTGGGCAACAATCCCGCGCCGAGCGTCCCTGCTCCCAGGGCAAGTGATTTGCCTAGGAACGAACGACGGCTGATAAAACTTTTCCGAGGTCTTTTGTCCAAGTTGTCTTCTAGAGGACGAGTCTCGCTCCTGCTAGAATCATTTGTTGTAGGTTCGCTTATTGTTTTCATACCTGTAGAATCGCAGCAAACTTGGTGGCGCGCGTCACAACAATGGTAACGCTCTTGTTACCGCCTGTCAGGTGCTGTCCTACAGCGGTTTGCGTGGATTTGAGCTAACTGTGACACCACGCGATAAGCGTCTTTCTCTAGCGTGTCCGCGCGCGGGCGCACATCTGCAACTCACCACGATTTGCGATTGCCGATTTTCAATTGGCGAAACGAAATGGGGGCCACAAGCATTGCGCAAAGAATTTCCAGGATCGGTGCGCAACCGACATACAGATCATCAAAGAGCTAGCGGTACCTGGAACGTCGATTCAAGTGGGCATATATACCCCGGGGCGGTTTCATAGAATCTCTGCAACAACTAGATGTGGAGCCGACTGATGCCAGGGAATACTTCGTAAAAGAACGAAAATAAAAGATGGGTGATCGCTGCCCGTGGGCTGCTCTCGAACTTCGGCCGAATTACGCCGACGCGTGGAACAACATCTGCGGCGGCTACAATAAACTCGGTCGCTACGAGGAAGCAGCCGCGGCCTGTGAACAGGCGTTACGCTACAAACCGGATTTTGAGTTGGCGCGCAACAATTTGCAATACGCTCGCAAGATGGCAAGGGCCTTAGCCAAATGAGATCAATTTTCGATTGCGGACTGCGGATGGCGCATTGGCCGAAGAAAAAAATGGACGACTAGCAGCGCAGACAGAATTCCGAGTATCGCTGCGCAAACAACATCGGACAAGTAATGCGCCTCGAGATAGAGCCGCGAGAAGGCGATCAAGATGACGATTGGCAAACAGGCAAGACCTATTCGCCAGCTTGCGAGCATTAGAACTCCAAAGAATGCCGTCGAGGCAGCAACGTGGCCGGATGGAAACGCGTGGTAATGCGAACTGAAACGCGACCAGGGTTCCACCTGCTCTGATTTTACTGATGGGCGTGCGCGGGAAACCCCAATTTTGATGACGTGGCAGGATACACCCGCAATTGCCAGCGCAATTACCATCGACAAAAAGATGCGTTTCCATTTTTGATTGCCTCGCCGCCGCGCGACCCAGGCAAGAACGAGCCCGAGCGCGAAGTGTTCGGGCCAATCGCCGAATAAGGTCACGTAATACGTGAAATTGTACAATACCCGGTTCCGATGCTGCACCATGAAAGCACTTACCGCGGTATCGAAGTAAAACGCGGTCGCGACGGCGACCGTGGCAATTATGATGCCCAGAAGCCAATAAAAAACAGAGCTGCGCTTCACAAATAAGTTCCAGTCAGATTTGCCGGTGGCTATTTTGAGGGCGCCGAGTGACCTCCGCAACCCCGATAAATCACAACCAGGCGACGAATGCCGGTGTTCGCAATTACGCGCTCCTGTTCGTGAGCTGCGTTTTCTTTCACGCCGCCGGCATCTGGAGTTTGCCGTTGATCGATCGCGACGAGCCGCGCTTTGCCGAAGCATCACGCGAGATGATTGAGCGTAGCGATTATGTCGTCCCTTATTTCAACAATCATTTCCGTTTCGACAAACCTCCCCTCACCTATTGGGCACAGATCGCTAGTTACAAGATTTTTGGCCAGAACGATTTCGCGGCGCGTTTTCCATCCGTAATCGCCGCCGCCCTGACTGCACTGTCCATCTTCGCCTGGGGCTCGCGCCTTCCCTTGCCGCGGCGAGCTTTGGCGCCATACGGGCGCGCCGGCACAGTCAGAGTTGGATGGTGGTCGGCAATCATTTTCACGTTCTCGCTGCAAACATTTCTCCACGCGAAAGCCGCCGTGGCCGACATGTGGCTCGTTTTGTTCGTCACACTGGCCCATCGGGCAGGCTATGAGCTTCTGCGCCATCGGTCGTCGCCACCAGCAGATCAAACGTCAGACCTCGAACATCAAACATCTCATTGGTGGTGGGTTTTCTATTTGTCGCTGGCGTTCGGATTTCTTGCCAAGGGACCAATCGGATGGATCCCGTTGTTGACCGTTGGAGTGACAATGATTTTTCTGCGCGAAACGCGGTTCGCCCGTCAATTCGCTTTTGGCCGCGGGCTTCTGCTGATGCTGTCGATCGTCGCGCTCTGGGGAATTCCTGCGTTGATTCAAACGCACGGACAGTTTTTTGTCGTCGGAATGGGTCGACACGTGATCGGTCGCTCGCTGGCGACGATGGAAGGTCATGGTGCGGATTCATTGGGGATGTATCTCCTGCTCCTGCCGTTCTACCTTGTAACGATCTTTTTAAGTTTTTTTCCGTGGTCGATAAGACTGCCGTGGTTGATCCGGAAGCTGTTAAGCGAGAGAAAGGCCGCCGGGAGCACCGATCCAGGCTACCGCGGGAATAAAATCGACAAATACCTTGTCATTGGCATTGCGATCATTTTCGTCATTTTCACGCTCGTAAAAACCAAGCTGCCGCATTACACCCTGCCGGCGTTTCCGTTGCTCGCTCTTTTGCTTGCTCGCAGGCTCGCCGCGGAAAACGCGGCACATTTCGTCAGGAATTGCGCACTTGCATCGGTTTCCGCTTATCTTGCCATTGCTCTTGTTGTTCCTCCGTTCGTCTCCCGGCTTTTTCCTGCCTATCAGCTTTTCCAGGAATCGCGAACGTATCTGCAACCCGACATGCAATTTGGCTCGGTCGATTTTAACGAGCCAAGCCTTGTCTGGTATTTTCGCAGCCGGGTGCATGGATTTCTCGTGCAGTTGAACAATCGCCGCGCCGCCGACTTCATGCACAGCCCGGGGCCGCGTTTTGTGGTTCTGCCGACCTCGATCGCTGGAACGCTTTTCGCGGAACACCCTGAGAACTGGAAGACGTTTTCAACCCACGGCATTAACATCGCCAAGGGTAAACGCGTCGATCTTACGCTCGTTCTCAAACCCGAGTGATCGAATTTGACGACGCAACCATTTAACGTTGTAACCTTGTAACATCCCATGATCACCTTTCTCGACGGCAAACTCATCAGCGCTTTGCCCACCCAGGCGATCGTCGACGTCAGCGGGGTCGGCTACGAAGTTTTCATTCCCCTCTCAAGTTACGATAAACTTCCCGCCGTCGGTCAACCCATTCGTATTCTTACTCATTTGGCCGTTCGCGAAGACGCGCATGTGCTCTACGGTTTTATGACGGCGGCGGAGCGCGATCTTTTCCGGTTGCTCGTAAATAATGTCAGCGGCATCGGGCCGAAACTTGCGCTCGCGGTGTTGAGTGGAATGAGCGTGAACAATTTCAAGGCTGCGGTCGTGAATTCTGATGTCGTTTCGCTTTCGAAAATCAGCGGGCTGGGGAAAAAGACGGCCGAGCGAATTATTTTGGAATTGAAGGACAAACTGGGTGTGGCCGCGGCCTGGGAAGCGGCCAGCGCAATACATGCACCCACGCCCGAGCAGGAGCGGGCGAATGAAGCAGTGCTCGCGTTGATCGCGCTCGGCTACAAACAAGTTGAAGCGCACAAAGCGGTGCGGGACTTGCAGGAAAAAGGCGAAGCAAAGCCGGCGGAAGAACTGGTCAAACTGGCGCTCAAGCGCATGGCCGCTGGAAGATAACTCAAGATTTGATGTTCGATGTTTGATGTTTGATTTGTATCCGAGAGATAGCGCCGAATTGAAATCAAATCTCAAACCTCAAACTGCAAATATTGCAGTCGTCGCCGAAGACGAGAAACTGGAAGCGATCCGCTCTGCCTTTCCTAAACAGGGTCTCTTTGCGGAGAAAGATTGGCTGCTTTCACCCGACGCGTTTCCGGTCGAAGAGAAATTTCTCGCCGAGCTCGGGCAGCTTGGACATCGCTTGTTCGTTTTCCAACGCGCTTGCAATCAGCTCTATCAATTGAGCGTTAAAGGCAAACAGCCTGCGTGGATTGCGCGCTACCTCGACGCAGGCAAACCACCAGATTTGATCGAGTTTTCGCGACGCAAGGAAATCCGCGATGATTTGGCTCGGGTGATTCGGCCCGATCTGATTCTGACAGAGCAAGGTTACATCATTGCTGAGATCGATTCCGTACCGGGTGGAATCGGTCTAACCGGTTGGCTTAACCAGACGTATTCGGCATTCGACAGCGAGATCATCGGCGGCGCGGACGGGATGCTGGATGGATTCAGAAGTGTTCTGCCCAACGGCGGCGACATCGTCATTTCTCAGGAGGCGGCCACGTACCGCCCCGAGATGGAGTGGACCGC
>JBKOWV010000027.1:0-12380 GCA_046724585.1 Verrucomicrobiota bacterium | reverse complement strand
TCCAGCTGCCTGGCGTGGCCGCGACGACATCAGCGTGCCCCAGGAAAAATGGACTAACGACTCTGGCTGGGTGGATATCTGGGCGCCACCTCGTGGCTACGCGGTTTATGTGCCGGCGTAATCTAGAAAATCAACACCGCGCTCTGCTAGTACATTTCAACTGGCGAGCGTTTGGCATCTTCTGGACTGCGCTGCCTGGCAAGTTCTTCTCCGAGAACGGCGACGCGCAGGTTCCAGATTTCGCTGTCGATGTCGCCAAACGCGGTCTCAGAGAAATCGTCAGGCGGAGTGAGTCTTTCCTTGAAGCGGGCAACTCTGGCAAGTGCGCGATCGATTTGGCCGCGGGGCAAGGCGCCGAGAATGCGATGCACATTGCCGATTTCAGGAATGCGATGGCAGATCATCGTCAGATGGTTGCCCGCCGCGATGGCGAGTCGAATTGTTTCATCAAGGCCGTACTCATTCAGGATTGCACCCATGTCGAGATCATCGGTCATAATCAACCCGTCAAAGCCCATTTCCTCACCCAGTAGTTGCGTTACAACGCGATGTGACAAGGTCGCGGGCCTTCTGTCGCGATCGAAACACGGATACCAGCCGTGACAAGTCATCATGCTGTCGAGTTCGCCCACAAATTGCCGAAACACTGCGAGCTCATTCTGATCAAGCTGTTCGCGGGTGCGATCGATCTGCGGCAGTTGATAATGAGCATCTGAGGTCGCCGCTGAGTAACCGGGGAAATGTTTGCCGCAGCTTGCGATCCCCTGGCCTTTCATCGCCTCGTGAAACGCGCCGGCATTTCGAACAACTTGCTCGACCGTTTTTCCGTAACACCGGCCGCGCAGTGAATTGTCGGCATCGTCGTCGAAAGAAATGTCGAGGACTGGGCAAAGATCGAGATTAAAACCGAAAAGCCGCAGCAAACGTCCAGTGATATCGCCGTGGCGGCGGATAAGATCGATATCGTTCTTGTCGCGCAATTGCTGCGCGTTCGGTGGCTCATTTCCGATCAAACGCAAACGCGAAACGCGACCGCCTTCCTGGTCGATGGTGATAATGGGTTCGATCTCACTCAGGCCACGCAAATCATCGATCAGCTGGCGTAGTTGAGCCGGGCCCTCGATGTTGCGTGCAAAGAGAATAAAACCGCCGGGTTGGACTCGCCGAAATAACCTTTCAGCTTGAGAGTCGAGTTCTTTGCCGGGGACGCCGGTCAGAATTAATTGACCAAGCAAGTCACTCATAGCGTGTGGATCGAGCGGTTCTTGTAATCGATCCCAAGATAATTCGCCTTCGGCGCCATAATTATCATCGTCCCCTAAAGCGTTCGGGGGCGATCCACCAGAATTAATTGACCGGGAGAATGACTCTTCATACTTTTCGAACTTAGATGTCGATGTTGCGCGGAGAAAATAAAAAAACGCATCCTCTCGCGCCGCTATGAAAATCGGCATTTACGGCGGCACGTTCGATCCGATACATCATGGACATTTGATTCTTGCGCGCGAAGCCCGTGAGCTATTCGGATTCGAAAAGGTAATCTTCGTTCCGGCGGCAGTCTCGCCGTTCAAGAGTTCTCCTGCCGCAACCGCGCAGGTGCGTTTGTCGATGTTGCGTGCGGCCATCGAAGGAGAGCCCGGGTTTGAATTGGACGATTGCGAACTGCGGCGTCCACCTCCGTCCTATGCGATTGACACAATCGAAGAAATTCGAAACCGCAAAGGTGACGCGCAAATCTATTACCTGATCGGAGAAGACAATCTGCCCACGCTGCAAAAGTGGCACCGCTTCAATGAGCTAAGGAAAGCGGTTCAATTCATTGTCCTCGACCGCACCGGGGCGCCACCAGATCATCCTTATCCGATCGTGCATCGCAAAGTCGATATCTCGGCCACGGAAATCAGAAAGAGAGTTGCCTCCGGCCAGTCGATTCGTTATTTCGTACCACAGACAGTCGAAGAAATCATTCGGCGCGACAAAATTTACCAGGAGCAAGCGAAATAACGCCGGAAAACCTAGCAAAAAACTGCGCGGAACTCGCCTCGAACAAAAAGGCGGAGGATATCGTCGTCCTAGATCTGCGCGCAATCTCTACGTTCACCGATTTCTTCGTGATTTGCTCGGCCACGTCCGAACCGCAGCTTAAAGCGGTCGCAAACGAAATTGAAACGCGGTTGCGGGAGGATCATTCGATTCGACCTGTGGCAATTGACGGTTTCCCGGCCAGCCAATGGATCGTGCTCGACTACCTGCAGGTAGTTGTCCATGTGTTTCATCGAGACAAACGCGCTTTTTACAGCCTGGAAGATCTTTGGGGCGACGCGCCATCACTCCAGTGGGAAGAGGCTGCGACTCATTGAAAGTAAGGGCGCTCGCCCTTCGCGAGCGCCGATTCTATTTCTCCAAGCGTTGTGGCAATCGCCGGTTCGACTACTTCGGCGATGCCTTGGGCGATGGGGATGGCTTCGGCGGCGGCGATGCCTGCGGTGATGGTGGCTGCGGCGGCTTCGACGCCGGTGACACCGCCGCTGGAGATGTGCCAGCTTGCTGCGGAGGTTTAATGTCCAGTAACTCGACCTCAAAAATCAAAGTCGAATTAGGAGAGAGATCGGGACCAACCGCCCGCTCGCCGTAGGCCAGATCCGGGGGAACGAATAATTGATATTTCGATCCCGGTTTCATTAGTTGGAGCCCTTCGGTCCATCCTTTGATTACGCCACCGAGAGGAAACGTCGCAGGTTGCCCGCGTTTGTACGAGCTGTCGAACTCTTTGCCGCCAATAAGTGTGCCGCGATAATTGACTGTCACTGTGTCGGTCGCTTTTGGCTGCGGGCCGGTCCCTTCCTTAATCACCTTGTACTGCAACCCGCTGGCCGTCGTCTTCACGCCTTCCTTCTTCTTATTTTCCTCGAGGAACTTCGCGCCTTCCGCGGCGTTCTTTTCTCCCTCTGCCTTCTGTTTTGCCTGTAAATCTTTTTCGAATGTCGTCATAACCTCCTTAATTTGATCCTGCGTAAGCTGCGGCTTTCCCGCGATTGCGTCCTTGATCCCGGCACTGAGCGCATCGGGATTGATCTCGACATTCTGCCGGGCGAGGTTGGATCCGATATTGAGGCCAATGCTATAGCTGACCTTATCCTTCTGGTCCTTAAGCGGCGGCGATTTCTCTTGCGCGAACAGGGGCAACGTGAGCAAGAATGCGGCAAAAATGATGACGAAACGTTTCATAATATGGAATTTCCACACGGGGTTGCTCTAAATTGAGCGCCGCGGGAAGTGGCACGCTAATGGATAAACGTTGCTCGTCAAGAAAACAGCATCGTCGCGACAGCCGCCCTCATGTTCTCCCTGTTTTTGCCGCGCTCGCATGCGTCGCCGCCTTGCCGCAGTCGCTTCCCGCGATCTCTCTCTCACGGAGCGAGGCCCGCGAGATCGGGAAAAAAATCTGGCAAAACGAATGCAATGGAACGGTTGCCGGGTTGACCTCGTGGAATGAAGGCGAAAATTTCGCGTCGCTGGGCATCGGCCATTTTATCTGGTACCCAAAGGGCCAGCGGGGCCCGTTTGAAGAGAGTTTTCCCAAACTTGTCAGCTTTATTGCAAAGCGCGCAGCCAAACTGCCAGGATTGCTCTTGAGAGCCGGCGACCGCTCATGTCCCTGGAATTCGCGGACGGAATTTCTCAACGCTCAGCACACAGCGGAAATGAGGCAATTGCGCCAGTTTCTCGCCGATACCGTGGATCTTCAGACGGAATTTCTCATCTCCCGGCTACAAAATGCGCTGCCGAAAATGCTGGCGGAAGCCGCGCCTTCTGATCGGGCGAATGTTCAGCAGCAATTCGAGCGGCTGGCGAGCACACCACAGGGCTGTTACGCGCTTGTCGATTATGTGAACTTCAAAGGAGAAGGAGTCTTGCAGACAGAGCGTTATCAGGGTCAAGGTTGGGGCTTGCTTCAAGTCCTCGAAAATATGCACGGCACCTCCGCTGGCACGGCGGCAGTCGACGAATTCGCCCGCTCAGCGAAAGCGATCCTGACCCGACGCGTGCAAAATGCTCCTGCTCAGCGGCGCGAATCTCGCTGGTTATCGGGTTGGCTTCAGCGCGTAAACAGCTACAGTCGCGGCTGATTTAACTTTGCCGGCAAAATTTCCCATATTGCTCGGCGTGGTCTTACTGGCCGGCATTGCGTGTTCTCTCAATGGCCAAACACTCTTCGGGCCTAAACGAGGCACGCCCAAACCGGCCGCGCCCAAGTCGGCCGCGCCCAAGCCAATGCGAAAAGCATCCGAGCTCATTTCAAGGCAGGAACCAGTCAAAATTAACACGTCATTACTCAAACAAATTTCACCAGACAGCGTGCGCATTGTGATCTCACTTCCAAAACAGCGCGCTTATCTGCTGTTGGGCGACGAAATTGTGATCGATAGCCCGATCTCTTCCGGTAAGCGCGGGCACGGCTCACCGTCGGGCCAATTCTCTGTCCTCGAAAAGGATCCCGATCATCGTTCCAACATTTACGGCGACTTTGTTGACAACTCGGGTCGTATTGTCCGCGCCGGCATCAGCTCCAAAATCGATTCTGCCCCCAGCGGAACACATTATGTGGGTGCGCCGATGAAGTGGTTTATGCGGCTAACGGAAGAAGGCGTTGGAATGCATGTTGGGATTTTGCCAGGATATCCCGCATCGCATGGCTGTATTCGGATGCCGCCGGACGGAGCGAAGCTCTTTTACGATAATGTAAAAATCGGCACCCCGGTGGCCGTCGGCGACTATTAACGGCATCGCATGGTTAGGCTTCGGGATAAATCCCGAGCGAACTAATAACGGGATCATCGGAAAGCTGCGATTGGATCTGGCGCAATGCGTCCGCCGGGGTGAGCTGCGGACCGATCCCTCGACACCTGATATGCAGACCAGGCGCCTGTCGCTGCATCACGGCGAACCACGAAAGCATTGCCATGCCCGCGATCATACTCCCTGCCAGCAATGTGCACTGTATCCGTGACGCGGTTCCAGCTAAAAGCCAGCGATATCTCGCCCGCCGATGTGGACCACCTGCGCCAATACTCTGAGGTGAAGCGACCTACATTTGAACGTCCGCCAGTCGATCCGCCCTCAAGCCCGGGACACACTACCAACACGTAAAGCAAATTCTCCTCCGGTCCGACGATCGCAGAATCGCGAAGTGCTGCCCCGCGCGCGATGAGAATAGAGCCGACTCCTGGGAGGACGGCTACTTCACGATTCCCTGAGTTCGCGTACTTGCCCTCCTGTGCGCCCCCGCAGCCAGCGGCACAGAGGGCGATCGCGGTTAGAGTCCGACCAAGGCGCATGGATAGAAGCCTAACGAGACAGAGATAAGTTGCGGCAACCCCTTAGCAGCGCACCACGCAGCGCAAAGGCGGGATGGCAAACACTCTGCACGTTAGACGCAGCGCTGCCCGCCGTCAGCTTCATCGATTGGTCAGGTAGGTTCACCATGAGAATGCCTGCATCCCTTGTTTACTGCCTCCGACTGGTTGATAAATCATCGTCCGCGAACCCTGTGTCTCCAAGCTGAGGCATAGTGAGTATGTCGGACGTTCTGAGGGATATGTGAGCCATCGCTCACCGTCAAAGGCATAAATCAGTAACCCAGACTTTGCGGGACAGAGCTTTGTCTCACCGACAGGCTTGCTCTGCGCCAAAACCAGCAGAGGGCTCGCCGCGGAGGTGTCGCGCCACGAACCGGCTGTCCACTCAAGCGTGCCGGCAATGCCGGCGCTAGTAAGCGCGAGTCTCATCTCGTGATCGATCAGGCCGAGCGGATCTCGGGCAACAACGAGATCATCCCTCGGTGCCGCATTCCATCGAAAGCATGCGTACACGGGTCGCGCATATTCGCCGGCCCGGACCCGCTCTGCGTATGTGAAGTATGCAAACAGCGCTAAACCGCAGAAGATCATAAGAAATCCGAGGCCACTGAAGCGAAGCGGCTTCGGGTAAAAAAGAACGAAGGCGAGGAACATGAGGTAACCGATTAACACCGCAACGTTGATCGGAGAGAGAATGATGTTGTGCTGTGGGATCAGCTCCCTGATCACCGGAGGCACAAGAGCGCCGAGCGCAAGAGCCGCGAGGAGCGCCACAGTCCGACCGCGATGTGGCTGCGAAAGACTTCTGATCGCCCCAAAGACCAACGCAACCGACGAACCCGCGATCACCCAGACAAGAGCGTGCAGAGGCGCTCCGTATGACAAGGCAACTAGCAGATAAAGCAGGACGAGGACGCCCGTGCCAAGACCGGCGACTCCGTACACGCTCGCTTGAATTCGGGACGCACTCACGGCCTAACGAGACGCAACTGAGCCACCGTTGCCGGCGGCGAGAAGCTTGTAGAGATCCGGAGATGAAGACCGCGACGCGTACAACCATGAGCATAATCCGAGCAAAACGACGATCGTGCCGATAACAACGAGAGATCGGACCGGCAAAGGCGAGGGCTTCAGACGGCGCGATATATTCGTGTGCTCCATGAGGTCTAACTATAATTCGGCTGCATTTCGCAGCCCAATTCTTGATCTTACGAGGGGAATGGCCCTAAAAGGCTGCATGGCGAGAATTGTGCCGAATTGTTCGCATTTAGAAAGCGGAATGATGCGGAGCGCTGGCACGCTTACGTTCCGATAATCTTCCGCCGCAGGAGATCAAAGGCCGTCTGTGCGGCCAGTTGCTTGAACGTTTCGCGGTCACTCGGAAAAAATAACTTCTCCACCACGACTTGGCCCGGCGCGGCCAGCGCAATGAAAACCGTTCCGACTGGTTTTTCGGGCGAACCGCCGGACGGCCCGGCAATGCCAGTTGTGGCAAGGGCATATGTAGACCTTGCACGCATCCGCGCGCGTTCGGCCAGAGAGCGTCCGACCGGCTCGCTGACAGCGCCATGCTTCTCGATTAACGCCGGATCGACGTCCAACATGTCGATCTTGGCCTCATTCGCGTAACAAATGTATCCAGCAAGGAAAACCGCCGACGCGCCGGGAACGTTTGTGATCCGATTGGCCAGCAATCCGCCCGTGCACGACTCCGCGACCGCGAGCGTCTCCTTTCGACCGGTGAGCAGCTTCACGACCACTTCCTCGAGAGTTTCGTCGTTCGCAGAGAAGATCAAAACGCCCAGCTCTTCTTTAATGATCGCATCAGCGCGCGAGACGACATCAGATTCGCCGACAATCCGAACATCGACTTCGCCCGGGCGCGCGCAATAACCAAGCTCGATCCCCGGAATAGCAAGAATCTTGTCACCGATTGCCTCCTCGATCGTCGATTCCCCCAGACACGCAATTTTGTAGAGCCGTCGCTCGATCAATGCGGTTGAGGCGGCGGACTGGAGACCGCCGTTCCTTGGAACCTGAACGATCGAGCGCAAGACCGGCATCACTGATGCGCGGAACATTGGCTGAAGCTCGCGCGGTGGCCCCGGGAGAACAAAAACGTGCGGCGAAGGAATCAGCGGATTGATGTTGGCTTTCAGATATAAGCCGGAGGCGCTTCCACTTTCGTTTGGGAGAACCTGCGCGCCGATCGGCACTTCGGCCTGTCGCGCAATGCTGGAAGTCCACTTGATTGCGCGTGCTGCGAGTCTCTGCCTTAGCGAAGCCAATAGCTCCGAACTCTTTTTGAGTTCCAGTCCAAGTAAATCCGCAACGATTTCTCGCGTAATGTCGTCGCTGGTCGGACCAAGCCCGCCGGTCACAAATACAATGTCCGAGCGCCCAAATAATTCCGAGAGGCTATCTCGAATCGCCGGACCGTCTGGAACCGTCCGGCGCTCGTTGACGCGCAATCCGAGCGGCAAAATTTCGCGCGCGATAAACGCCAGATGCGCGTCCTGAACGTCCCCGAGCAAAAGCTCTGTGCCAGTATTGAGAACGACAACGCGCATGCGAGGGAATGTGAATCGTTAAAGAGTTACAACGTTACATCGGAGGAGTCGCACGGGCTACCGATCGCACTCTCCAACCTTTTTAGCGTCCCCGAAGCTTTGGGGCTACGCAGCGTCTTTGTCCTGCTTCTTGCGAATGAGTGGAAGCTTTTTGCCTTCGACCACTGCGCGATTGATCGTTACCTCGGCAATATCTTCGCGGCTCGGCACGTCGTACATGATGTCGAGCATGATTCGCTCGAGCATTGAACGCAACGCACGCGCACCAGTGCCCTTGGTTACAGCCTGCGCGGCCAGCGCTCGCAAAGCGTCTTTCGTCAGGGTCAATCGGACGCCTTCCATAGAAAAAAGCTTCGTGTACTGCTTGACCATCGCGTTTTTTGTTTCGGTCAAAATCGCCACCATCTCTTCCTCGGTCAGGGCGTTGAGCGAACTGACCACCGGGAGCCGTCCGATGAATTCAGGAATCATTCCGAAAGCCAGCAAGTCTTCCGGTTCAACGTGTCGGATAGCTTGCTTTCGCAGGGCCTCTTCCACTTCGAGTGTCGGGCTTCCAAAGCCCATCACTTTTTGGCCGATGCGTTTCTGGATAATCTTGTCCAGTCCGATAAATGCGCCGCCACAAATGAAGAGGATCTTCTCCGTGTTGACCTGGATGTATTCCTGGTGCGGATGTTTGCGGCCGCCCTGGGGCGGAACATTGCAGGTGCTGCCTTCCAGGATCTTGAGGAGCGCCTGCTGAACGCCTTCGCCAGAGACATCGCGCGTGATGCTTACGTTATCGGTTTTGCGGCCGATCTTGTCGATCTCGTCAATGTAAACAATGCCGATCTCCGCGCGTTTGACATCGTAATCGGCATTCTGGAGCAGGCGCAGAATGATGTTCTCGACGTCTTCCCCGACGTAGCCGGCTTCCGTTAGCGTGGTTGCATCGGCGATGCAGAATGGGACATCGAGAATCCTGGCCAGTGTTTTGGCCAGCAAAGTTTTCCCCGACCCGGTCGGCCCGATCAGCAATATGTTGCTCTTCTCAATTTCAACTTCCGCAAGCGGGTCCGGCTGAAATGCCGCCGATGCGTCGGCTGGCGCGGAAGGTTGCAGCACGCGTTTGTAATGGTTGTGGACAGCGACCGAGAGCGTCTTTTTCGCGATGTCCTGTCCAATAACATATTGGTCGAGCGAACGCCGAATTTCTGCCGGCTTCGGCACCCGGATGCTGGACGACTGGCGCCGCGCATCTTCATTGAGCTCCTTATCGAGGATGCTTTTGCAAACGTTGATGCAACTGTCGCAGATATAAACGCCCGGCCCCGCAATTAATTTGCGCACCTCGGCGTGACTCTTTCCACAAAACGAGCACATGGTGAGATTGGAAGCGCGCGCCATATTTGTTTTTAGAAAAGGAAGTCTTATCCTCCGGCTTTGCGCGGCAAGGCAGCCTCCGCAACGGCCACCGATCGGTCCCCGGAAGGAGGCGTCGCACCGTCAAGGAGCTTCACTTCCTTGCGGGATTTGATTACTTCATCCACCAGCCCGTACTCTTTCGCCTCCTGGGCGGACATATAATAATCGCGGTCCGAATCGAGCCGCACTTGTTCCTCCGATTTGCTCGTGTGTTGGGCGATGATCTTGATGAGGCGCTTTTTGAGCTTGAACATGTAATCCACCTGGCGCTCGACATCGCTCGCGGCGCCCTGCGCGCCTCCGGAAACCTGATGGATCATGATGTCTGAGTTCGGAAGGGCGAAGCGTTTGCCCTTCGTGCCGGCGCAGAGCAAAACCGCAGCCATGCTCGCGGCCATACCGAGGCAATAGGTCGTAACATCGCAGGTAAGAAACTGCATGGTGTCGTAAACCGCGAGTCCGGCCGTCACCGAACCGCCCGGCGAATTGATGTAGATGTTGATATCCTTTTTCGAGTCCTCCATTTGCAGAAACAGCAGTTGCGCAATGACCAGATTGGCGATGTGATCGTCCATCGGCGTCCCGATGAAGACGATGCGATCCTTGAGCAAGCGCGAGTAAATATCGTAACTGCGCTCGCCCCGGCCGGTCTGCTCCACAACCATCGGGACCAGCACCGATTGCGATCGATTTTCATTGGATGCGCTCATGATTTTTCTGCTACCACGGGAGGTTCCTGAACCCGTTCGACGCTAACATTCGCCTTCAGGAAATCAAGAGTCTTACCGAGCAGAATCTGTTCCGCGACGCTGTCCAATGCGTCGTGCTCCTGGAGTTCCTTGCGCATTTTCTCCGGAGAAACGTTGTAGCGGGCGGCGTCTCCACGGATTCGCGCATCGATCTCCTGGCGCGACGTTTTGATGTTTTCGCGCTCGGCGATCCGATGCAGAATGAAATTCGTCTTCAACCGGTGAGCGGCAAGACCGGCGGCGGTCTCGATTAGCTCTTTCTCTTTCTCCTTTAACATCTCGTCAGGAATACCGCGTTCCCGGTTCCGTTGCACCAGTTCTCCCAAAACGCGCCGCGTTTCGTTTTTCATCAAAGCAGGCGGCAATTCAAAACTAATGTGCTCATGTAAGTACTTCACGATCTGCGCTTCCTTCGCGCGCTCGACCTCGTGCTCTTTTTCGTGCTCGAGATCGTGTTCGATCAGGTGGCGAAGATCGGTCAGCGTCTTTCCAGGAATCAGCTTGTTTGCCAACGCATCATCGCGGGCGGGGAGAACTTTCTCCCTTATCTCTTGCAAAGTGACCGCGTAGTTCGCCTCTTTGGTCGCGAGTTCTTTGACCGGAAAATCCGGTGGAAATTTAATCGTGACCTGCCGTGTTTCGCCGCGTTTCTGCCCGACAATTTGCTCGCAGAAGGTCGGAAGGAAATTGTCGGGAGCGAGATGCAGCCAGAATTTTTTGCCACCGTGCAGATTCTTGCTGGCCTGGGGAGCGATTTCGCCGATCGGCTTGCCGTCGATCAACCCTTCAAAGTCGATCACGGCAAAGTCTCCCATTTGCAGTTCGCGCTCTGGGACTTCGACAAAATCTGCGGCTTGATCGCGCACGCGTTCCAGCGCGGCATCGATCTCCGCATCGGATACTTTCGTGTCGGGCAATTGGACGGAAATATTCTTGTATTCTGGAAGCTCAAACTCCGGCGCGGTCACCACCGTCGCGCGAAAGCGCATCGACTTGTCCTCGCCGAGCTGGACGTCTTCGATGTTGGCCAGTGAAGCCACCCGCAACTGCTGTTGTTCGATTGCCTCGTGATAACTTTTCGAAACGAGTTTTTTGGTAAGCTCTTCCTGAATTTGCTTGCGAAATCTTTTTTCAATGACGGTGCGCGGCGCCTTCCCCGGGCGGTACCCTGGAATTTTGGCCAGGCGCGCGAAGCTGTTTGCAATCAAGTCCCATTCCTTTGAGACCTCCTCCGGCGGCAACTCGATCTGGAGTGTGGAAACAGACCCGGGCTGCGTTTCAACCTCGACTTTCATGAATGGTCTTACTGTAGCGGCGCTCTCTGAGCGTCGCATTAATTTTTGTCCGCCCGCGACAGGACGCGTCGACCACGCACGTAAACGGAATGGATTTGCGGAACCCCAAACCAATACGGAATCTCGCGATAATCTTCGCAGTCGAAGATCGAAAAGTTGGCAAGCTTCCCCTGTTCGAGTGAACCAATCTTGTCGCCGCGATTCAGGCTATAGGCTGCATTGATTGTCGATGCCGTGATCGCTTCCGCTGGTCGCATTTTCATTTGCGTGCAAGCGAGCGAGAGCATCATCGGCATCGACGGGCTTGGGGACGAGCCGGGGTTAAAATCCGTCGCGATAACGACAGCCAGCCCGGCGTCGATCATTTCGCGCCCGCGGGGGTAACATGTCGATCCAAGCCCATAGACTGATCCCGGCAGCAAAACAGGCTGAACACTGCCAGCCTTCAGCGCCGCGATCCCTTGCTCGCCAGTCTTTTCCAAATGATCCGCCGTTGCCGATTCCAATTCCGCGGCCAGCTGGGCGGCGCCTGAATTGGTGAGTTGATCGGCATGAATGCGCAGCTTGAGCCCCTGTTTTCTTGCAGCGGTCAAAATCTTTCTCGATTGTTCAATGTCGAAATAACCACGCTCGCAAAAAACATCGCAAAATTCCGCCAGCTTTTCTGAAGCAACCCGCGGCAACATCTCATTAATTACAAGGTCAACGTATTCATCTGCGCGGTATTCACGCGGCACCGCGTGCGCGCCTAGGAATGTGGAAACAAACTCGATCTGGGTCTGCTCATTTAGTCGGCGAATCACGCGTAGCATCTTGAGTTCGTCCTCGACCGTGAGTCCGTAACCCGATTTAGCTTCAACAGTTGTCGAGCCGCATTCTAAAAACCAGTTTGCGTGCTTTTTAGCTTGGTTGAAAAGCTCCATTTCACTTGCCGCGCGGGTCTTTTCTACGGTTGACCAGATTCCGCCCCCTGCGGCTGCGATCTGTTCATAAGTTTCACCG
>JBKOWV010000173.1:0-32314 GCA_046724585.1 Verrucomicrobiota bacterium | reverse complement strand
ACACCAAAAGAGAAATTACCGAAGCGGTTGCTGAGCCTAAGACGGAGGGGACGGCGCTGGCAAAACGCCGCTATCCGATTGGAGCGGAACTGATCGGCGAAAACAAAACGCATTTTCGCGTTTGGGCCCCGAAAGCTCAGCACGTGGAGCTTGTTCTGGAAGAGAGCACGGCGAAAAACGCGAAGCGAACATTTTATCCGCTGGAGGCTGAGAAAGACGGGTATTTTTCCGGCGTCGCCAACGTCGGAGCGGGCGCTTGCTATCGATTTCGGGTAAACAAGGCCGAACATTTTCATCCCGATCCGGCATCACGCTTTCAGCCGGACGGGCCGCATGGTTCGTCCTGCGTGGTCGATCCAACGACATTTCAGTGGACCGATTCACAATGGCCGGGTGTCAAACTGAAAGGCCAAATCATCTACGAAATGCACATCGGGACCTTCACAAAGGAAGGGACATGGCGCGCCGCGGCCGAGGAGTTGGCAGAGTTGGCCCGAATCGGAATCACCGTGATTGAGATGATGCCGGTCGCGGATTTCCCAGGGAAATTCGGCTGGGGTTACGACGGCGTGGACCTTTTTGCGCCGACCCATTTGTATGGCACGCCGGATGACTTACGCGCGTTTGTAAATCGCGCGCACTCTTCGGGGCTCGGCGTGATTCTCGATGTAGTTTACAACCATTTCGGCCCCGACGGAAATTACCTCGGCGTTTATTCCAACGATTATTTGACTCGTGAAAAGGAAAACGACTGGGGCGACTCGATTAACTTCGATGGACCAAACTCAGGACCAGTGCGCGAATTTTTCACCACCAATGGTCGCTATTGGATTGAGGAATTTCATTTCGACGGATTTCGCTTCGACGCGACCCACAGCATTCTGGACAACTCGGATGAACATATCGTCGGCGCTATCGGCCGCGCCGCGCGTAAAGCAGCCGGTTCACGCTCGATCATTTTGATCGCGGAAAACGAGCGGCAGGAAGCTAAATTGATTCGGCCGCAGAGTGAAGGCGGCGAGGATCTTGACGCAGTTTGGAACGACGATTTCCATCACAGCGCCGTCGTCGCGCTCACTGGAAAACGAGAAGCTTATTACACGGATTACCTCGGGCTGCCCCAGGAATTCATTTCCGCGTCCAAGTACGGTTATCTTTTTCAAGGTCAACCCTATGTCTGGCAGGAAGCGCCTCGCGGTACGCCGACATTGGGAGCGCCACCGGAAGCGTTCGTCGCGTTCATCGAGAATCACGATCAGGTTTCGAACACCGCAGGGGGCGAGCGACTTCGTTTCCAAACCTCCCCCGGACGCTATCGCGCCATGACTACATTGATTTTGCTCGGGCCCTGGACACCGCTGCTTTTTCAGGGCCAGGAGTTCGGTGCTTCGACCCCGTTTATGTTTTTTACAGACACGGGGGATAGCGCGATGCGCGAGGCCATTCGCAAAGGACGCTTTGAATTTCTCGCGCAATTTCCCTCGCTTGCCAGCGACGAAGTGCAAAAACGGTTGCCGGTGCCTTCCAATCCGAAAGTTTTTGCAGACTCCAAGCTCGATTTTTCCGAACGAGAGAAGAACAAGCAATTTTACGATATGCATATCGATCTCTTGCGGTTGCGTCGCGAAGACTCGCGCTTTCGCGAACAGAAACTGGGCGGAGTGGACGGTGCAGTGCTCGGGCCGAAAAGTTTTGTCCTGCGCTATTTCAGCGACGGAAATACCGATGATCGGCTGCTGGTGGTGAACTTGGGCGAACGTCAGGTGCTCGCCCCGATTCCGGAACCGTTACTTGCGCCACCGCTCGGGTTGGAATGGGAAACACTTTGGTCGAGCGAATCTGCTCGCTACGGAGGACCCGGAGTCGTCACCGTGGCAACACAAGACGGTTGGACATTGCCGGCGGAAGCAGCGGTAGCACTGCGTCTGGTCCCTGAAAAAGCGCCCCGACGCCAACCAAAACGACGCAAACTGGGCTGAGTAACATCGTTGTTCGGCTCGACAACTAGTGCATAAGCAATTTCAAGCAAACCGGCCGGTTGTTCGCGCGATGCCGTGGGATGGCGCGCATATGTCTCGGGAGATTTTACTCGACCGTGAGTGGCTGGTTACCAACGGCCTTGGCGGTTATGCATCCGGCACTGTTTCCGGTGCGGTCACACGGCGTTATCATGGTTTGCTCATCGCGGCGTTGCCCGCGCCGCTCGGCCGCGTAGTGATGTGGAGCCATGTTTCGGAATTTCTCCGCTTCAGCGACGATGACGTGGTTTCTCTCGGCGCGGAAGAACGCGCCGGCGGCCAGCTGGATTTGAAGAGCGCCGACTACCTGACTGAATTTCGACTCGAGGATGGTCTTCCGGTGTGGACATATCGCGTTCGCGAAGTTGTGGTCGAGAAACGCGTGCTGCTTCCTCATTTGCAGAACACGGTCCATGTCAGTTACCGGGTGATCTCAGGAGAAAAGCCACCGCGCCTCGAATTGCGGCCCGCTTTTGATTTTCGTCACCATGAAGCGCCTGTGGATGCGGGTCTGGAGACGTCTTACAAACTCACTGCCGTCGATGGTCGTTATGAGATCGCAGCGCCACGTCGAAAGCTGCCGCCGCTCCGAATGTGTCTTCGCGGCTGTCAATCCGCTTTCACGATTGCGCCGTCGAAAATTCCCGAGGTTGTTTATCGGATCGAGCAGCGGCGTGGTTATTCCTATCAAGGCGAACTCTGGAGTCCCGGATTTTTTCGAGCTGACTTGGCCGAGCAAAACACGGCGACCCTGGTCGGCTCAACCGAACCGTGGGACATCATCGACGTGTTAGGACCCAAAGATGTACTTGCCGCGGAGCGCGAACGGCGGGCGCGTCTCCTCCAGGACGCGATTCCGAAAGCGCGCCAGAATTTTCCTGCAGAGCTGGTTTTTGCGGCCGATCAGTTTGTGATTACGCCGGCGGGCCGATTTGAGGAAGCCGCTCGCGCACATGCGGCGGGCGACGAAGTGAGCACCGTCATCGCCGGATACCATTGGTTTACCGATTGGGGGCGCGACACGATGATTAGCCTGGAAGGCCTCAGCCTGATCACCGGGCGCTGGCTCGAGGCTGGCTACATCCTGCGCACTTTCGCGCATTACGTCCGCGATGGACTCATTCCAAACATGTTTCCCGACGGCGCAAAGGAGGGAAAATATA
Organism: Verrucomicrobiota bacterium; assembly: GCA_046724585.1. Lineage (GTDB taxonomy): Bacteria > Verrucomicrobiota > Verrucomicrobiia > Chthoniobacterales > UBA10450 > Udaeobacter. Next base: position 29,133 of record JBKOWV010000173.1, on the reverse strand, counting down.
ACACGGCCGATGCCACGCTTTGGTTTTTTCACGCGCTCAACCGCTATCTCGAACGCACGAAAGATCGAAATACGTTAGAGTCGCTTCTGCCAGGCTTGATCGAAATCGTGGAGCACCATTTGCGTGGTACAAAGTTTAACATCCATGTCGATCGAAACGACGGCCTGCTCGTCCAGGGAGAAACTGGGTACCAGCTCACCTGGATGGATGCAAAGATGGGCGATTGGATCGTTACGCCGCGCCGTGGAAAAGCTGTCGAGATTAACGCGCTTTGGCACAACGCGCTTCGCCTGCTTGCAGGTTGGTTGCGAGAAACTGGCGACGATGCCGCCGGACAACGTTACGAGGAACACGCGGAACGCGCGTGCGTCTCTTTCAACGAACGGTTCTGGTTCGCGGAGGGTGGTTATCTTTACGATGTTGTCGACGTTGATGGCGGATCAGCCAACAATTCCTCATTGCGACCAAATCAACTGTTGGCCATCTCCGTTGACCATCCGGTCCTCGATGCGGAACGTTGGAAACCGGTCATCGACATTGTGGAAACAAAATTGCTCACGCCGCTCGGTTTGCGCACGCTTTCGCCAGACGATCCGGAATACAAGCCGATTTACGCTGGCGATCTGCGTTCGCGCGATGGCGCCTATCATCAGGGCACGGTTTGGGCGTGGCTGATCGGGCCGTTCATCGACGCGTGGTTAAAAGTCCATCCGCACGATCGAGCCACGGCTCGTAAATTTCTCGCGCGATTTCCGGAGCATTTGAGCGAAGCGGGCATCGGCACGATCAGCGAGGTGTTCGATGCCCGCGAACCGCACAACCCCGGCGGCTGCATTGCGCAAGCCTGGAGTGTTGCCGAAGTGCTGCGCGCCTGGTCGAAGACAGCCTAATGTGGATTCCGCCACGATAAATGATCTAATGGCGCGGGCGTGTTAAAACTTCCGTCACTTTCCCGGAAGTCGCATTTGCACGGGCTAGATTAACAGCGCATAACTCCGCCGATGAAATTCGTTTTGCTCATCCTTGCAGTTAGCTCGATTTCGATCTTCGCATTTGCTCAGGAGAAAATTACTCCTCCGCCAACAGTATATCCCGTCGCCTTGCCAAACTACGACGAAGAAACCGCTACGCGATTACAAATTTTCTTGGACAACAACTATTTCGCGCCCGGTAAGATCGATGGAAAAATGGGTGAGTTTTTTCGCAAAGCGCTCATTTCATACAAGCACGCCCGCGCCATGCCAAAGACCGGCGCGGTCGATCAGTGGATGCTCGATCAAGTGCCGGTGACTTACACGACCTACACAATCAGAGAGGAAGACCTGAAATTGGTCGGCGACGTTCCAGGCAGTCGTGCCGAGCAGGCGAGATTGAAATGGCTCCCGTACACGTCGCTGCTCGAATTCGTCGCGGAGCGTTATCATTCCGCTGAATCCTACATTCAGAAACTCAATCCGGGAAAGAATTGGGAGCATCTCCAACCGGGCGAAGTCCTCAAGGTGCCGAACGTCCTGCCGTTCGAGATCGAAAAATTGGGAGAGGGCAAGGTTCCTGAAAATCCAGCATTCGCGACTCGCAAGATCTTCGTCGATACCGGGGAACATCTGCTTGAAGTCTTCGACAACGATCAGCTCGTCTGCGTCTTTCCGATTACGCCGGGATCGAAAACGCTACCCGCGCCGGTTGGCACGTGGAAGATTCTGGGCGCTACGATTTGGCCGTGGTTCCGCTACGATGAAGGCATGCTCAACTACGGTGTCCGCACCGAAAAGTTCTACAATCTTCCGCCCGGTCCGAACAACCTGGTCGGCTTGCTGTGGATGGGCTTGAACAAACCGGGCATCGGAATTCACGGCACGAACAACCCGGAAACGATCGGACGCGCTGCCAGTCACGGCTGTATTCGACTGGCAAATTGGGACGCTGCACGCGTCAAGGACGTCGTGAGCGTCGGCAACACCGTGCTCATCTTTTAGGTAGCGGCGGTTCACCGGAACCGCCCGCCTCGTGCCGCAACCATCGTTGGGGAGAAGGCGATTGAGCTCAATCGCTCCTACCCAAACCTTTTGAAAATTTGTCGCGCGGAATGGCCATCTCGCGCGTCTAGGCTTTAGATCAACCAATGGATGCCAGTGAACGCGAACAGTATCGGGCGGCCATTCACGGCGATCGAGAGGCATTTGAAATGATCATCCGCACCCACAGCCGAATACTTTTCGCCATCGCTTACGGCATTCTGCAAAACCGCGAGGAAGCCGAAGATGTCGTGCAGGATACGCTCGTCAAAAGCTTGGAAAACGCGCTGGCGCGTGCGCGATCCGGAAAAATTTCCCGCCTGGCTCGCAACCATCGCTCGTCATCGCGCTCACGACATTTTTCGGAAACGCCGCACCGCACCGCTGTCCGCGACAACTGACGAGATTATTGAGCCAAGTTCCATTGCTGAGCCGAACGGCATGGAGTTAGATCAACAATTGCAGTCCGCGCTGGCCGCACTGCCGGACATTCACCGTGCTGCGCTTACGCTTCGCTATTTCGAGGAGATGGATTACCGCAGTATCGAAAACAGTCTGGGCCTGAGCAACGGCGCGTTGCGCGGGATCCTCGGCCGCGCCCTTGCTTCAATGCACAAACAACTTCGACCCGCTCTCGCTTCGCTTGAATAACCGTATGGCAACCATCCACGACGAAATCGACAATTGGCTCGCCGCCGATATTCACGGCGAGCTTTCCGAAGATGAACGCGGCGCGCTTCACACGCATCTCGTCGAATGCGCCGTCTGCCGAAAAGCGCATCAGGAGAACAAAGTCATGAACAAGATTCTCGAAGAAACTCTCGCCGATGAAAAACCTGATCCGGCCTTCGAACAGCGAATGCTGTCCGGTTTTCGCAGCCGCATCCCCCAGCGAAGCGGACTCGTAAAGTTGCTTGTCGATCTTATGCGTTTGCGCGCCACCCAGATTATGGCGGCCGCCGCTGTGTTGGTCGGGTTGGTGCAAGTCGGACGAATAATCACGGGTGAAGGCGTTCCGGCGCGAGCCGTTCCCGCTGGCACGCGGGAATGGGGATATCTCCCCGGTGCAAACTTTCCGGCACAACAACATGAAACGTCGGGTATCGAGGGAGTGGACGGCGTTTTAGACAAAACAAGCCAGCTCGCTAAGGGCAGATCGGACTTTGACGCGGCCAGATCGAGCGTAGCTCCGGCGGCCCCCACAGCCCACGTCGAAGACGAAAAGCAAGAGGCGGCCGCATCACGAACGAGGATGGGGAAGGCGGCGCCAAGCACAACAAGCGAAACGCAAGGAGTCGCAGCAAGCCCCGAGAATTTGGCGACTGCCGAGGAAGCTCAAGCTCAGCGAACGGAAACTCCTGCTCCAGAGCTGGCCAATCGCAAGCTGATTCGCAATGCAACTGTTGAGCTTGAGATCGTCAGCTTTGATGATGCTGTGCACAAGATCACTGCGTTCGCGAACGAAGAGCGCGGTTATGTGGCGACTTCGAGCTCTGAAAAACAGCCGAACGGAAAATTGAAAGGCGAAGTAGTCGTCAAGGTTTTGCCGGAGAAGCTTGATCGATTTCTGCAAAAGGTTCGCGCGCTTGGCGAATTGAAGAATCAAACGCTCGGCACCGAAGATGTCACGAAAGCGTATTTCGATACCGATGCACGGTTGAAGAACGCGCGGGTGATGGAACAGCGATTGATCGAGATGTTGAAAACGAAAACGGGCAAGGTTGCCGATCTGCTTCAAGTCGAGAAAGAACTTGGGCGCGTGCGCGAGGAGATCGAGAAGATGCAGGGCGAACTAAAATATTGGGATTCGCAGGTGCAATTCGCGACTGTGACGATTTCGCTTGCCGAGAAAGACATAGAGGAACCGGCTGCGTTTTTGGTCAAGGAACGCGCCCAGCTCGCGCTTTATGCGCCTGACGTGGAAAAAATTTACAACGACATAAAAGGCCTCGGGTCGCCAAAGGCGCAGATCACCAATGCCCAACTGAACCGCGATTATTCCGGACGCGTCTCGGCGCGGGTGAGCATGTTGATAGCGCCGGAAGAAGGCGATTCTGTGATCGCTCGCGTGAAGGGGTTGGGACGTGTCGAGAATTTTCAAATGCAGACCCAGCGCATCGCCCAAGGTGGCAGTCCAGCGGTGGCCGGATCGGAGAACGCAAAAACCAAGCGCGAGAAAGTGGAACTCAATATCACGATATCGCGGGAAGAACAGGAACAAGCTCTTCAGCAAACCAGCCTTCGCATTCGCGCGTCGTCGGTGAACGAGAAAACAAAGGAGCTGCGCAATCTGACGGAGAAGCAAAGTGGACGCGTTCGCAGTTCGACCTTCAGTCGAGATCCAGATGGGCGGGAGGTAGCGGAGGTGTCACTGCGGGTGTCGATCAAAAACTATTCGGCCCTCATGCAATCGCTTAACTCTCTCGGCAAAGTCGAAGATCTAAGCGTGCACCGGCAGGATCGCACTGGCGCACAGGTCGACGAGGCAAACGCGCCGGCGGACATCTCGATCCAGGTTTATAGCCAGGGGAACATTGTTTCATCCGAGACCGGCTTGTTCGCGACGTTGCGCCGCACATTAGCGCAGAGCGCAGCCGCGATTATGTGGAGTTTCCGCATGATTGGCGTTGCGGTGGCGTTTCTTGCACCTTGGGCGATCGCGATTGTCGCGGTGGTTTGGCTCACGAAACGCGTGATCCGCGCGCGACAATCCAAATCGTGACCGAGCGCGCTTTGTCATCCTGAGCCGCGGAGATGGCGAAGGACCTCACACAACGCCCAGCGTCACACAATTACATTTGTGTGTGATCCGATGACCCAATGTGAGGTCCCTCGCACCGCTCGGGATGACACGCATTTGGGCGGCGACCTACATCGAATCACCCTTGCTCGCTTCGCCAACGAGTCATATTTTGTTTAGCACGGAGGACGTCGATGAAAGCAACCAGCGGTATCAGCTTCGATAACGCGGCCGTGGCCGCAACGCCGAAACATCTTTTGCAATTCGCAGTCGACCAGCGTTACGACGATTACACATCAGTGGACCACGCGGTCTGGCGATTCATCATGCGCCAGAACATTTTTTTCCTGAAGGAGTATGCGCACAAAGTCTACTTCCAGGGCCTGCTCAACACCGGGATTTCTTTTGAGCGCATCCCGCGCATTCAAGAGATGAACGACATTCTCGCCAAGATCGGATGGGGCGCGGTGGCGGTGGACGGTTTTATTCCGCCGGCGGCATTCATGGAATTTCAAGCCTACAAGGTCCTGGTGATCGCGTGCGACATGCGGCAAATCCATCACATCGAATACACGCCCGCGCCCGATATTGTGCACGAGGCCGCGGGTCACGCGCCGATTATCGTTGATCGTGAGTATTCGAATTACTTGCAGCGCTTCGGCGAAGTGGGCGCAAAAGCGATGTCGTCAAAAAAAGATTTCGAGCTGTATCAAGCGATTCGGCACTTGTCGATCTTGAAAGAGCAACCGAACAGCGATCCGAAAGAAATCGAAGAAGCAACCAAGCTGGTCGAACATCGCCAAAAAAACCTGGGAGAGCCTTCTGAAATGGCGCTGCTCTCGCGCTTGCACTGGTGGACAGTCGAGTATGGATTGATCGGCACGCTCGAGAATCCAAAAATCTACGGCGCCGGATTACTTTCGTCGATTGGGGAATCGGTCTCATGTCTCGAGCCGCAAGTGAAAAAGATTCCCTACTCCATCGAGGCGGCGAATGTACCGTTCGATATCACGACCAAACAGCCGCAACTTTTCGTTTGCCGTGATTTCAAACACCTCGCTGACGTGCTTGAAGAATTTGCGAATAAGATGGCGTTCATGGTCGGCGGACTCGAAGGCATCAATAAAGCCATCGAATGCAATAACGTTGCCACCTGCGAATATTCGTCCGGGCTGCAAGTGAGCGGCGTTTTCACCGAAGTCATCACGGACGAAAACAATTCGCCAATTTATCTGCGGACGACCGGCAAAACGGCGCTGGCGTTCCGCAACAACGAGCTCGAAGGCCACGGCATCGATTATCACAAGGAAGGTTTTGGTTCGCCGATTGGGAAATGGAAACACTCATCGACGTCTCCGGAACTCCTCACGAACGATCAGCTGCACGCGCTCGGAATTGTCGAGGGCAAGAAAGCGAAGCTCGAGTTTGTCAGCGGTATCGTGGTTTCGGGGAAGGTCGAGAAAGTATTGCGCCGAGACGGGAACCTGCTGTTGATCACATTCTCAAACTGCAGTGCGAAATATGGCGACCGAACCCTGTTCAACCCCGACTGGGGGACGTACGACATGGCGGTCGGGGAGCGAATTAGTTCGGTCTTTAATGGAGCGGCAGACAAGGATGCATATAACCAGGTTGCGCTGGTGCCGAAGGAACGGACCATCAAGGTTCCATCCGATGCGAAACGCAAGCGTCTTGAAAATATCTACGCCCAGGTTCGCAAGATTCGCGAAAGCAAAGCCGGCTACGAACGACTGGGTGAAATTTGGGAAACGCAACAAGCCGAACATCCCGAGGACTGGCTATTGTCCATGGAGATTTTCGAGATCCTCGACACCACTGGTCAGCAGCCGGAATTGAAAGCCAGAATCGAGAAATTCCTCAACAGCAAGAAGGCGAGCACGAAAGATCTTTCGACCCTGATTAGCTGGGGCTTCCGTTTGGTTGAGTATCATAAGAGACCAGAATTTCAGGAGACTTTGCACGCGTCGCCGAAGTGATTCGGCGTGCCCAGCGAGCGGGCCCTGCCAGCGCTCGTTTTTGAAGTTGCGCGTGCCCCTCAAGACTTCTGCGTATTCGTCCGTGGCTTCTGTCATGTCGAGCGGAGTCGAGACATCTCTCGATGTTAGTCTCTCTTACAATGAGAAATTCCTCGACTTCGCTGTGCTCCGTCCCGAATGACAAATTAGCGTTAAAACTCTTCGTCTTTGAAGTGGCGTTTGCCCTTTAGCGCCTTGGCGTATTCGTCCTTGCTTAGGATATTCTCGTCAAGCTGCATGTCGGTTCGAAGAAAGTTTTGGAACCACGTCTCAATTCGTTGTCGATCTTGCAGTACTTCTTCGGTGATGTAGTTAGCGTCGATATTGATGCAAATCGCGCCAACAATTCCGAATTCCTTTCGCTTGATGGGGATCGTCGTGCATTTGAATTTTCGCGCGCCGAGATTCAGCTCGTAATTCAATTTGTCTTCGTTCAGGAGCTGCCGGCGTTTGAGGTCAATCAGTAGATTCGTTGTGCCGTCGCGCAAATGCCGGCCGGTAACATTGTTTTCGAGCGTGATGAGTGAATGCGCGGGGTCGGCCAGATTGTGCAGCAAGATCTCGATTCCGGTGTTCGGAAACGATTTTCCGATCAGGCGTACAATGTGTTCGTAGTTTTCGAGGAACTCGTGCGTGTCGTCGGCAATCGTCTTGCCGTTGTATTTCTCGAACAGCTGCACGTAAACCTTCTGCTCGGTCGGTTCGAGTTGTGCGCGCACATTATTTTGCTCGCCGATAAAAATGAGCTGTCGCGCGGCTGTATGATCTTCATTCTTGAGGAAATAGTGCATTCCCAGGCGGAAATCTTTCAGGCTGAATTCGCCGAAGTTTTCCCGAGAGATGGTGAACGGATAAAAGTCGTATTCTTCCAGATTCCGGCCAAACTTCTGGCGCCGTTCCTTGTATTTTCCCCAGACAAAGCCCGCCACCAGGAAACAGAGCGACACAACAATTGACGCGATGACGTTAATGCTGAACTCGCTTTGCAGAGCTTCGATCATAGGCACTGGAACATAGGCATCTTTGCCTGCGTGCCCAAGCGGAGATGATGTTCCGCGGGTTCTGTTTCCAGCAGGGTGGAACTCTGCTAGTCGCATGGACTTGGAGATCTCTGTTTCGGATGTCAACTTTCCCAAGCGTTCAGAGATTTCCAGTCAGATTGGAGAGAGCAATATTCTCCAAGGCGACATCCGCGGGTCGGGAGACTGCATAGGCGACAGCACCGGCAACCTCCTCGGGTGAGATCATTTTTTCACGTGGCCATTCGCCTTCGACTTTATTCCAAATGTTGGTGTCAGTCGCGGCAGGGTAAACGTTGATGACGCGAATTTTATGTTCGCGTAATTCTTCGCGGACGGATTGCGAGAATCCCTCGAGCGCAAACTTGCTCATGCAATAGGCGCTCCAGTTTGGGTAGCCGGTTTTGGCCGCGATGGAGAGAATGTTCACGATGCTCGATCCCGGCGGCATTCGCGGAGCGAAATGCTGCGTCAATAAAAAGGGCGCGGTGATGTTGACACCGACCGTTTGCTCCCATTCAACCTTCGTGATTTCGCCAAACGGCTTCACGATTGCGATGCCAGCATTGTTAACCAGCAGATCGAGCGGCTCCTTGCCAACTTCACCAATCAGATCGGCAACGCCTGATGAGACGGCAAGATCGTGGATCAGGCGAATAATGTTTGCACAGTTTGCCTTCAGGGACTTGCACACATCCGCCAGAGCAACGGTGTCTCGCCCGTGGAGAAGCAGCGTTACGTCAGGTGCGGCTAGTTTCTCGGCAATCGCGCGACCAATTCCACGGCTCGCACCCGTGATAAGATAACGTTTCATCGTTATACGGTAGCGGCGGTCTCTGACCGCCGAATCTAATCTTAATCTCGGCGCTCACAGAGCATCGCTAGAGCGTTCTCCGCAAGGTAAACCGGTTATTCGCCGTCTCCCACAAACGCAATCGAACCAGCTGCTGGTTGACCTGATTGTCGATCTTTGGCCAAAGCGCGCGCGCAATATTTTCACCCGTCGATGGGATATCTCGAAAATCGTTTGTCTCCAGATCGAGATGTCGATCACGCCACGGCGCAAGCGATTCTTCGATCGCTTTTCTAAATGCAACAAAATCGTAGACTGTTCCACTGCGTCGATCGTACTCGCCGCCAACCGTTGTCTCAGTCAGATAGCGATGACCGTGGCCAAGCGGATTGTTGCACTTGCCGTAGAGCTTAGCATTTTCGGCATCGGAAAGAGCAACGGCCTGCAAACGATGGGCAGCATGGAAAGGCACCCGCATTCCGAGGAAAACGCTTTCGTCATTCCATACTTCCGCGAAAAAATCGTCGCGCTCATGCAAACGGACGCGATGCAACGGCACCGCGGCATTCACGCGTTCGTAAAGATACCCTGCCAAGCCTTCGGTAGTGATTGGACGATTCTTCAAGCCAGCGACGTCTTGATTGAGATATCGGTGATCGAGTTCGTCGCGCAACGAACGTTGACAACCATCGATTGCGTCGTGGCGAACCAAAGGTGCTTCTCCATCTAGTCTTTTCGTTCGAAAGGTTAGGCGAGCTTGGTAATTGTGCCCATGAAGTGAAGTTGCCGGGCCAAACAGGTGCGTGTTTTCCTCAGCGCTCAGGAGCGGTGACGTCGTTTTGCGCGCGGCCGAAAACTCAAACCAATAGTTTGCTTCGCACGCGCCATTTGAATAGAAGGTGGCGCTCTGGTCGGGCGACTCGCGCACGTGGCACACAGCGAGGGTTGCATCGACATCGGAGAAGAGCGGCGCAACGTCGGCGTAGAGTTGTCGTGCAATATTCGCCGCCGTAGGGGGAACGTTGCGGAACGAAGGATTGTCCTTATTGAGAAACTTGTGATCGAAGCGCTCGCGCACAATCCTGCCAGCCCGCTCCTTGATTTCGCTGATGTTAATCAACATCCCGGTCGTGGAATCCACAGGCCCGGTAAAAATAAAATATGCAACGTAGTTGCGACCCGTGCCGTAGCGCGCGTTCGTTTCTGGGCCAAAAACCGCGAGATTTTTAGCGTCACTCCAACCGCTGACGTGTAAACGCCGTGAGGCGGAGAATTCCAGCCGCTTGCTAACTGTTAGGAGCATAGCGTCGTCACCGCCTCAGCTAATAATGACCGCACGGACACAGCACGAGCTGGAATTAGTCAAATATGCTTTTGACTTACTCGGAATCCTCATGATCTTTAAGTAAATGAAACATATAGGCTGGCGGGAGCGGTTGTTCAAAAGCACGCGGGGGAAAATCCTCGACCTCCTGCGGACAAGAGACTGGACGGTGAACGAACTCGCGGAAGAGTTGCGCCTGACTGATAACGCCGTGCGAGCCCACCTTGCCGGTCTCGAGCGCGATGGACTGGTGGCCCAATCAGGCATGAAGCCTGGCATTCGCAAACCGCACGTCACTTATGGTCTCGGCCCGGAAGCCGAACAACTGTTTCCAAAGGCATACGGACGGCTGGTCTCACTTCTCATGTCGATATTCTCGCGGCAGGTTAAGCCGAGAAACTTGCGCGCAGGAATGCGCGCCGCTGGCCGAATCGCAGCCAAAGAACATCTGCACGAGTTTCACGGCAAAACCCGCCAGCAAAGAATTGATGCTGCACTCGACATTCTGAAGGAGCTCGGCGGCACGGCCACTTTTCGTGAAGAAGATGGGAAGCACTTCATCTACGGCAACGGCTGTCCAATTGCTGCCGCCACGGCGAATCATCCCGAAGCATGTCTCCTGGCGGAATCGTTGCTTACCAAGATAATTGGCGCGCCCGTGAAAGAACATTGCCTCCGCGGACCAGCGCCTTCCTGCCGCTTTGAGCTGAAATAAGCTCGCGTCGCACGTTAGTTCTTCAGCAACCATGAAAATTCGAGGGCAAATAAATAGTCAAATAATCGATTGACTTATTCCTATGAAGCGACAAAGTTGCTCGGCATGAACACAAACATTGATCAATTACAGAGCGCGGCCGCGGACAATATTGCGGGTTCACCGGCTCATCAGGCATACCGGATCCTTCATTTTGGGTTCACAGTTGCGCCCATCATCGCCGGGTTGGACAAGTTCTTCCACCTGCTGGTCAACTGGGATCAGTATCTCCCTGCACTGGTGGCGAAACTGTCACCCATACAACCGCACACGCTGATGCTTGTCGTCGGCATCATCGAGATTGTGGCTGGCATTGGGGTCGCGCTTAAGCCGCGGATCTTCGCTTACGTCGTCGCCGCCTGGCTGGCGTTAATCATAATAAACCTGTTGCTGATCCCCGGGTACTTCGATGTTGCGCTGCGTGATTTCGGGCTATTCCTAGCCGCTCTTGCACTGGCTCAGTTGAGCCAGCAGTTCGCCCGCAAGTAAGTTGGGCCAACGCGGGCCCGCACGGGGTCGCACGGGGAAGAAAATTGAAGGCAAAGCCGCATTAAGTTTTACCAACGCGTTCAGGACAACGCGTTTCACGTAGTCTTTCAGCAGCGAGAGGAATTCGGAACGCGTTCGCGGATCGCAGGAAGTTAGACATCTTGCGTCACTCGGCCCTCAGGCTTCCAGGCTAGCGAGCAAACACTGATTCGATAGGCAAGATGCCCGTCGGCCGAGACAGCCTTAAAGCCGTTAATCCTTCAATAGCGAGAGAAATTCGGAGCGCGTTCGGGCGTCCTCTTTGAAAGTGCCGAGCAAACAGGAAGTCTTCATAAGCGAGTTCTGCTTTTCCACACCGCGCATCATCATGCAGAGATGCTTGGCTTCCACGACCACTGCCACGCCCGACGGCTCAAGACACCTCATGAGCGACTCGGCAATCTGGGTGGTAAGATTTTCCTGGATCTGTAAGCGGCGCGCGAAGACATCGACAATGCGCGCCACTTTGGAAAGGCCGATCACTTTCCCGTTCGGAAGGTAAGCAACGTGCGCCCGGCCGATGAAGGGAAGCAGATGATGCTCGCACAACGAATAAAGCTCGATGTCCTTGACCAGAATGATCTCGCTCGCCTCCGACTCGAAGACGGCATCGTTAATAATCTCTTCGAGCTCCTGGCGATAACCCTGGGTGAGAAATTCGAGAGCACGCGCTGCGCGGTCCGGCGTGCGTCGCAAACCTTCTCGATCGACATCTTCACCGATGCCTTGAAGCAGTTCGCGGTAGGCTCTCCTGATTCTGTCGAGGTCTTTTTCAGCAAGCCGGTTGCTCTCGCGCGTGAATCGCTCTTCGATGTCGAGATCGGAATTGCGCTGTTGAATCATAGGATAGCCTAGCACCAAGGGGCAGCGGTTTCCAAACCGCCACGGAAAAACGGCGGACTAGAGACCGCCGCTCCTTGATTTAATCGAGCCAGCTTTGTGGATATTTTGGATCGTCCAGTGCGAGTGATTCCTCAGTCAGCTCGAGGGTGTGCTGGGTGTCGAACATTACGGCAAGCTCTTCAGTCCGCGTGGCGTTCTTGCTCGCCATGATCGTTCCCGGGTGCGGGCCGTGCGGGATGCCGCGCGGATGCAATGTGATCGAACCGCTTTCGATTCCGCGGCGCGACCCAAAGTTTCCGCGGACGTAAAACAAGACCTCATCCGCCTCCACATTGTCGTGCACCCACGGAATTTTTACGGCCTCGGGATGGGTATCGAGCAATCGCGGAGCGAACGTGCAAACGACGTACCCGCGAATCTCGAATGTCTGATGGATCGGCGGCGGTTGATGCACGGTCCCGGTAATCGGTTCGAAATCCTGGGCGTTGAAAGTGAATGGATAAAGATACCCATCCCAGCCAAGCACATCGAATGGATGATGCGCCATGGTCACGCGCGTAAATCGCGGGCCGTCTTTGACCAGCAGATCGACATCCTCCTCCTTGTCGATGGTGATCACTTGGCTCGGCCCATGCAAATCGCGCTCCGAGTAGGGTGCGCCCATTTTAATCTGGCCCTCGTGATTCAGATAACGTTTCGGAATGCGAACAGGGCCAAAGGATTCGAGAATCAGATGGTCTTCCTCTTCGACTTTATCCGGCACCATTCGGTAGGCGATGCCGCGCGGAATGACGACGTAATCTTCGGCCCGATAACGGAGGTTTCCGAAAACCGTTTCCACCGTCCCGCCGCCGTGAAAAACGAAGATGATCTCGTCGGCGCCACCGTTCTTGTAATATTCAAATTTGTCATACGCCTTTGCTGGCTTCGCGCGATAAGCGGTCATGTCCTGGTTGAAAAGGACCGGGACGCGGCCGGTGTAGAGATCGCCGCGTCGCGGAATGTTCGCGGTCTTAAGATGGTGGTGTCGTAGCGGACTGTCGGCGACTTTTTTCAGCTCGTGATATTTAACGAGCTCGACATTGCGCACCCGGGTTGGCGGCCGCAGGTGGTAAACAATTGAATAGGCCTCGTCGAAACCTTCCGTGGTGAAAACATGCTCGTAGGCGATGCCTTCGTTTTTGTAAGTCGGCGCCGCACCGTTGCGGTGAAACCAGATGTGATGCTTTCGCGGAATTTCTCCAAGTTTTTGATAGTACGGCATAGTCGATCCTCCTTTTACAAATTACCTCTTGCGGCTTGTTCGCGTTCGATTGCTTCGAATAGCGCCTTGAAATTGCCTTTGCCGAAACTCTTCGCGCCCTTGCGCTGAATAATCTCAAAAAACAGCGTCGGCCGGTCTTCCACAGGTTTGGTAAATATCTGGAGCAAATAACCCTCATCATCGCGATCGACGAGAATGCCCAGCCGCTTTAGCGCGTTTAATTCTTCATCGATATGACCCACGCGATCGAGCAGCGTGTCGTAATAGGCGGAAGGAATGTGCAGAAATTCAACGCCCCGCTTTTGCAGATCGGTCACCGTGTCGATGATGTTGTTGGTCGCCATGGCGATGTGCTGCACACCTTCGCCGTTGTAAAACTCCAGATATTCGTCCACCTGCGATTTCTTTTTGCCCTCGGCAGGTTCGTTAATCGGAAACTTCACAAACCCGTTCCCGTTGCTCATCACTTTGCTCATCAGCGCTGAGTATTCGGTCGAGATATCCTTGTCGTCGAAGGTCAGGATGTTGCGAAAGCCCATTACGTCCTCATAAAATTTCACCCAGGGATTCATCTGGCCCAAGGCGACGTTGCCAACGCAATGATCGACATGCTGCAGGCCAGTCTCGGGCGGATTGTAATTTGACTCCCACTTGCGGAATCCTGGCAGAAACGGGCCATGATAATTCTGTCTTTCGATGAACAGATGAACGACCTCGCCATAGGTATGGATTCCGCTCATCACCACCTCGCCATCGTCATCGCGCAGCGCGGTTGGTTTCATGAAACTTTTGCCTCCGCGCTTTGTCGTCTCTTCCCAGGCTGAGGTCGCATCATCAACGGCAAGCGCCAGCACCTTCACGCCATCGCCGTGCTTGTGATGGTGGTCTGCCACCGAATGGTTCGGCCGCATCGGTGTCGTCAGCACAAACGTGATCTTGTTCTGCCGGATCGCGTAGCTCGCTCGATCTTTCGTTCCTGTTTCAGGCCCGGAATAAGCCAGGCTTTGAAAACCAAACGCCGTCTTGTAGAAATGGGCCGCCTGCTTGGCATTACCGACGTAAAATTCGACATAGTCAGTGCCTTGAAGCGGAAGAAAATCCTCTTCGGCCGCCGCAACGGTTTTCGTTTTGGGAGCAGCAATTGTCGTTGGCATAATGACCTCCTAACTCTCTCGCGCCGAGCGCGCCTTCTAAATATAAGATCGACAACTGCCCGTCGCAAGGTTGCGTAGCCAGATGGGGTCGCTGTCGTGGCAGGCGCGCCGCCTGCGAGACCGATATGCGCAGCCGATACGGCTGCCTCTACAGATTTATTTCGGTGCGCTTGATGCCAGTTCTTGGAAGCGCGGATCATCCCGGAGCGGATCGAACATTGGATCGAGTTGGAGCAGCGCAGGAGTGATCGGCATGTTTGAAGCCAGCGGGCCACCGGCCGGTATAAAGAGTAGTTTCTGTAAAGCGGCAATGGCGCGGTCGCGCTCTCCGATCTGAGCGGCTACCCGCGCGAAGACCTCTATCGGAATGGTACCGTGCATTGCGTCCTTCTCGATTGGGATCACAGCCATCGCCTTCTCGGCAAAAGTCAGGCCAGCATCCTTGTCACCCAGACCCGCATTGATCAGCGCAAGATCTCCGAGCAGAACAAAATTTTCCGGCTGTTCCTTGAGGAAAGATTCTAGTTCGCTGCGCGCTTGTCGCCACGCTTCTTGTGCTGAGGCGTGGTCACCCGCCACGTGTTGGGCCCAGCCTAACCAAAAACGCAGTTCCGCATTAAGGTAACCCAAGGCTGGATCTGGCTTGGCCAGTACTTCCTTCAGCCGTGGAATGACAGACGCAGGTTGGCGCTCCAGGATCGCTTGGTAAACTTGTGTTTCCAACGCGCCCGGATTGTTAGGAGGCGGATGCAGCGGAGCGAGAAGTGCCGACGCGCGCGGCAGATCGCCCTCGGCTTGTGCAATAGCCGCCTTTTGCACGAGAGTGTCCAAGTCGTCTGGCGTAATATTCAGAATCTGATCGAGTTTTCGGAGCGCTTCGGGGAAGCGTCGGCACGCCCATAACGATACCGCGTGTTGTCCGAGCAAGTTCACGTTCCGCGGATCGAGATGCTCGGCTTCGTTGAAGTACGAGTCGCTCCGGTCCCAGTGCCCTTGTCGTCGTGCGACATAAGCCAGCAGTTCAGGAATCCGGCTGTTATTCGGCAGGGACTGGCGGGCTTGCTCAAAGTAACGGACTGCGATGTCGTAATCCTTGAGACACGCATAGTAGTAGTAACCCTTCGCGACGAGCGCCTCACCGAGGTTGGGCTGAAGGTTCAGCGCTGTTTCGGCTGCCCGCCCTGCCTCTTCACGCAGGGCATCCGTTGGTTGAAGGGTTAATTGGAGGTACCCGCGCGCATCAACATATGCTAGCAGTGCCCAGGCAAGAGCGAACTTCGGGTCCAACCGCACTGCTTCCCTGAGGTATTTCTGTGCGCCAAGAGAGTTGGCAGGTGTGGTCGTCGTCTTCAGATTATAAGCCAGGCCGCGTAGATAGGCGTCGTACGCCCCAAGATTCTCAGTCGGTTTCGCAGTGATGACCTGCTCTTCTTGCCCGGTAAGCTTCACTCGCAGCTGATCGGCGATGGTTTTCGCTACCTCGCTCTCGACCGAAAAGATGTCGGTCAGTTTGCGATCAAACGTGTCGGCCCAAAGATGGGAATCGCTGACTGCTTTGATTAGCTGCACGTTCACGCGCACCGCATCGCCCATCTTTTGCACGCTTCCCTCCACGATGTAAGCAACGCCAAGTTCTCGACCGATTTCACGCAAATTTTCAGGCGCGCTTTTGTAATGCTGCGTGGATGTGCGCGAGATCACCTTCAGATCGGCGATCTTCGATAAACGCGTCAGAATCTCGTCCTGGATGCCGTCGGCAAAGTAAACGTTCGCTTTGTCTTCACTCCGGTTTTCGAACGGCAGCACCGCTATGCTCTTTTCCGGAATAATTGAGGCTGATCTTGCCGATTTCTTCGAAACGAGAACAAAAGCGGTGACGATTGCGACCATTGCAAGCAGTGCACTCGCCACCAAGGCCAAACGCGTGCGCGCGCGTCGTTTCTTGAGCGTTTGGAACTTTTCTGGAAGCGCCGAGTTCCCGACGTCGTCGGAGCAGAGATTGACGACGCCAAGCTGCACACCGTGTTTTACTTCGCACATACCAAGGTCGTGCAGAAGCAGCCGCCATTCCTCCAACTCGGTCAAATCTTCAGCGACGCGCTTTGAGAGCAAAATGTGGCCCGCATCGCCGCAATCCATCACGCGGTGCGCCAGATTCAAACCCGCGCCGGTAAGGTTCGCATGGCCGGCTACATCCACTACTCCGCTCACAGGCCCACTGTGAACGCCCATGCGCAGGTGCAAACGCGGGTGATCCTTAAGCGCACGACTAAGCTCGATCGCGCAGCGAACCGGGGCCTCCGGACTGGTGTAGAAAACCAGCGCCATGCCGTCGCCGGTAGGAATCTTGATCAGACGATCCGACGCATCGGCTTTTTGAAATTGCTCCGCAGCACGGACGATTTGTGTCAATTCATCAACCGCCGCGCGTTGCTCGTTAATCGAAAGCTTCGAATAGCCGACAACGTCGATGAATAATACATGTGCGATCTCCAGCTGAATTTCCTTCTTAATCCCAGCCGACATGGTCCGATGCGATTCATTCATATTTTACGCTGCCCAGTCCAGTAGATAAAGGTCGGCCATCGCCCCCGCAAGGTTGCGTGCGGCCAACCAGCGCACGCTTGTCATTCCGAGCGCCTGCCACGCCGTAGCGTAGCGAAGGCGGGAAGTCGCCTGCCGCGCCGTAACCGTATGGTGAAGGCGGGAGGAATCTGTTATTATTCTCGGCGTTCCCCTGAATGAATCGTTTGTATTTTCGGCGATAATCTAAAATGACTTTCGAATTGGAAAGAATTTCCCGACGCCAGCGTCGATCTCGTTTGTATCGATCCGTCATTTAAATGAGAAAGTACGTCCACAACGGGAACCTGTACAAAAGAATGGAACGGCTTGCGGCACCGTCGATCGCGCTGGTCGGGGCTCTCTCGCTGGCTGCACATGGGCAATCCTCGCCGTCGACCGGCGCGACTAGCACGCCTGAATCCGTGCTTCCCCGTAGCTTCGTTGTCTCACTGAGCGTCGTCGAGGAATTCTTCCCCGAAGTGACCAAGGAAGCTAGTACCGGCCAAAACTCGACCGCTGTCGGCTATCCAAAAACCACAAGGAGCGTGATCTACGCGAACGGCGACAGCTCAAAGAAAGTGACGATTAGCGTTGACCAGTACGAGAACACGACTGACGCGTCGTCCGCGTACAAGCAAGCTGTCGAGAAGAGTAAGATTCCGGGATTCAAACCTCTTTCCGTACCGAATCTGGGCCAAAAGGCCTTCGCCGGAACGGTAACCTCGGGCGCGGAGACGCACGTGGGCCTAGGTGCGCTGGTCGGCAAGCTGATTGTAGGAGTGACACTGGCGGGCTACGACGCAACGCCTCAAAACGTAACTAAGCTCGTTGCCGTGGCCCGTAAGGAAGAGCGCGCGGCCAGAGCGGCCCTGGGTGCCAGCGGTGATCAATAGAGAAGCGATCGGCTACAACGTTCTGGTTGGTGTTTGGAACGCAGTGCCGCGCTTTCTTTCAAAGACGCGTAAAGAGCGACAATGACTTTGTCGCAAGCCCGCTGTTCTGATTTATTATTGGCCCGTGAATCGGCTCTATTTCGGCGAGCGACGCGACGTTGCATCCATTTGTCATTCCGAGCGAAGTCGAGGAATCTCTCAATGTTTCCCTGAATGAATCGGCTGTATTTCGGTGACAATTTAAAATGGCTTTCCGACCGGAAAGAATTTCCGGACGCCAGCGTCGATCTTGTTTATCTCGATCCGCCGTTTAACTCGAATGCCGACTACAACGTCCTGTTTCGCGAGCCAAGCGGGCAAGTCAGCCAGGCACAATTTCACGCCTTCACCGACACGTGGAGCTGGGCCGACGCCGCCGAAACCTATCATCAGTTCATCGACACCTGTCCAAACGTTGCTGTCGTCGAACTAATGGAAGCGCTTCAAAGCTTCCTCAAACATTCACCGATGATGGCCTATCTCGCGATGATGGCCCCGCGCCTCGTCGAACTTCATCGCCTCCTCAAACCAACCGGCAGCCTCTATCTGCATTGCGATCCGACCGCGAGTCACTACTTGCGCATGGTTCTCGATGGAGTGTTTGGTGCGAAAAATTTTCGCAACGAAATCTCGTGGAAACGCTCTCAGCCGAAGAGTCACACAACCGTTAACTTCCCGAACTGTCGCGACGTTATCTTCCGGTATTCGAAAAGCGATTCAGTGACCTTCAATAAAGTCTATGGCGAGCACGATCCAGATTACATCGAGAAGTTTTATCGTTTTACTGATCCAAGCGGGCGCAGATATCGGCTGGGCGACATAACGAATCCAAACAAGAATAGGCCGAATCTCACGTACGAGTTCTTAGGCGTGAAGCGAGTGTGGCGCTGGACGAAAGAGCGAATGCAGAAAGCGTATGAAGAGGGAAGGATTCACCAATCGAAACCGGGCGCAGTTCCGCAAGAGAAACGGTACCTTGATGAGATGCATGGCCAACCAATTTCGGATAATTGGGATGACATTGAGCACCTACACGGTGGCGTACGTCCGAACTTCGTTAGCGAGAGTTTAGGGTATCCGACACAAAAGCCGCAGGCGCTGCTTGAACGCATCATTAGCGCGTCGAGCAATCCCGGCGATGTAGTTCTCGATCCGTTTTGTGGATGCGGTACAACGATTCACGCCGCGCAAAAGCTGGATCGACAATGGATCGGGATTGACATTACCTATCTCGCGATCAATTTGATCAAGCGCCGATTAAAGGATGCGTTTGGTGAAGAGATCGAGTTTGAAGAAAGAGGCGCGCCGACCGATTTCGAAAGTGCAAAGCGACTTGCCGAGCTCGATAAATTTCAATTCCAGCATTGGGCATTGTCGCTGATTGGCGCGCGTCCGTTGAAGGAAGGCGACGGCAAAGGAGCTGATCGCGGTGTGGATGGATTGCTCTACTACTACGAGACCGAGCGAAGAGATTTTCTTAACCGAGTGAGAGAAGATGCGCCGTCAATGACGAGCGAACCGGTGCACCGCGAGAAAATCATCGTGCAGGTCAAAGGCGGTGGCGTGAATCGCGGCGATGTCGCGACGCTGCTTGGCGATGGGCGCCACCGCACCACACTGTTCGATCGGGCAGTTTTCCAGATCGCGAGTTAACTGAAGACCAATATTCTAATGCAGTTGAGACTCAGAAAAACTTACCGATGCTCTTGGTGGCAGACTACCGACGTTGTTTGTGGTGGTTTCGTGATCGTTTTTACCATCATCCAAACCGCGAGAGTGATCCTGAGGTGATTAAAGGTTTGATAATCCAGAGGCTGCAGAGAGATGAGCGTCGGCGGCAACGGGCTATCGAAACTGCCAGGGACGCCGGCAGCCACACCTAAGACGCGTGCTCTTCGTTTGTATCGCTGCGTTTCCGCTTCTGCCAGTATCGACGCCACTCAGAACGAGGAATTGTTCCATTCTGCTCGAGAAGGTCGTAAACGTGGGCCTTGATAGCAGTCATTTCGGCTTTACCCGTGATGTTGTCTGTGGACAGCATTTTGAAAACCATTGTGGTTTTTTCGAACTCCCAGAAAAACAGATTTAGATGGCGTTCGATCATCTCAAGAACTGTCTTAAACGCGCCGAACTGCACGACGGGAAGAAACGCCACCTTCAGACCCACGTTGCGGTCGAAATGAGCAACACGCTTATGACGATGGGTGCGGATGTCGGCTGCGGCATTCCAAATTTCATTCAGACACGAATCGACCTTAGCCGCAAAGTCGGAACTCTCCGCCGATAAAACTGCATCTCTTAGCGTCCAGACAGAGAGATTCGCCTGATGGCGTGTATCCTTATCCGTAAGACGGGCGATCGAAAGAAACATTGTGTCCGCTAAAATCGCCTGAAAGAAACCGAGCAGTGGGTCAAGCCGTTCGCTCATCAATTCCGTGAGACTCTCATCCTGCATAAACAGTCGATCATAAACCAGCCACGACTCCCGCAACGCGCATGTTTCGCCAGCGACCCGTGCGAATGCATCTCTAATGATCTCCGGGTATTTTGAATAGTCTCCTTCGAGCGTCGTCGCCATTGCAAAGAGATAGTTACCTTGGGGCTGACCGATTAGAGCGCAGAGCGCGAAGCTTCAATCGCAGCGCGTTGAGGCGAATGAAGCCCGTCGCGTCGCTTTGGTCGTACTGCGACGCGTGGCCTTCCATGGTCGCGACTTGTCGCAACGCGGCTCGCTTGATGGCCAATGCCTGCCGCGGCGAGAGCTCGGCTCCAGGAACCGAACACTTTCTTGGCACGGTTGAGAAATGCAGGTCCGGATTTTGTGTAGACGATTTTCTTCCATGAGAGAGGCTTCCCCGCCTTCTTGCGTCGGCGGAGCTCAGTAAGGATAGCGCGTCCGCTGGCACGACACCATCGGCTCTCGCGAGGTGGCTGAATAGCGAACCGCCGATAGACGTTGTCGAAACTGCCCAAGTATTTGATTACGGCGGTCCGCAACGAAAGATCTTCCCTAAGGATGCGTTCGGACTGAAGTGACTTGCCGTGTCTAACGCGTTCACGCAACTTGGCGATGACATCTTCACGGTTTCGAAAGCGCTTCCAAATAAGCCGTTCCACGGGCACGCCAGCTTTGAGCGCCACGCCCTTCCAACCGCCCAACCGGCCGGTCGTGACCATACTGAAATACCTGCGTTTGAAGCGAAACCATGCACGGCGATGGGCTTCGCCACGCAGCCTCGCAATTCGGCGCGCCTGAGCAAGCAAAGCCCGGACTGCTTTCGGTCCATAGGTTTTAAGCTTGCGCACGGATGTCGGGTCAATATCCGCGGCTCGCAAAGCACGGTCGTGGGAATGAAAGTACTTCAAGATAGCGTTTGCCAACGCGCTGTTCTGCTCCTGAACCGCGGCGAAATTTAGAGACAGTCCTTGGTCGTGCCGTTTTTTCAATCGCGCGATTACCTGCCCTGCGGTCAGATGCTCAGTCGGTGCCTTCAAACGAATTTGCTCGGGATCCAAATCGATACGCCGCAGCGCTTCGTCCCAGGAACCAAAATACTGAATCGCCTTTCCGGTGAGCGCTTGTTCGTAACGCGTTACCCAGTAAGAATTCATCGGAAAATTCCGTCGATGCAGCTCTGCCATCCGGTCGAGCACATATTCGGGTGTCCAAATCTCTTCCCAGCGCGGCAGCGTGTGCCATTTGCGCGAGCGCGGTCGAGTCATTCCTGCGCGGGCGGTCTCAGACATGATTTCCGCTTCTGGATACTCGCGCCGATAATCTTCGGGGGTTATTTGGTGCTGACTAATTAAATGGTGCGAGAGACCGCCGAAGTCTCGCCCGCAGATTTTGCAGTCGACGTAATCCCGCAACTCGACGTTAATCTTTGCGTAATCCAAACCGGCATCTTCCAGCGCTCGCTTCCAACCCCAGAATGGCCGTATCGCGTAAGCTCGTTCGATCAGTTGGGGGTGAGTCCGTTTAACGGCCGGGATATTGAGCGATGCACGGCGTGCATGCAGCCGTTGAATTTCTCGGATCACCGATTTTTGCAGTCGCTGCGATGCCATCAAAATAAAACTACGCAACTAACCCGGGTTGGAAATACAAGCGAGAGCGCGCGATTGAGGTCAATCGCCCCTAGTTTTAACCAAGGCGCGCAGTTTTAGACGCAACGCATTTAATCGTATAAATCCCGTAGCGTCACTTTGATCATACGTTGAAACCTCGCCTTCCATCGTGGCGATTTTTGGATCGTAAAGGCTCTTCGGACTTTTGCGGCCGGCGACGCTGATGTTGCCCTTGTAGAGTTTGAGGTGCACTACGCCGGTTACATCGCGTTGCGTTTCGGTTACGAGTGCTTGAAGCGCTTCGCGCTCCGGCGAGAACCAGAAGCCGTTGTAAACCAGTTCGCTGTATTTTGAAATGAAGGCGTCGCTCGAGTGCATCCACACAGCGCCGCTACAACCGCGGCGGCAGGTGAATCGTCGCCATCATGCAGCGGGCGCTCCCGCCACCAAGTTCAATCGTAGGGAGCTCAAGCGGCAGGAGCCGCGCGTAGCGGGTCAGCGTTTTGCGTTGTTCCTCAGTCAATGCTCGAGTGGCGCGGCTGGAAAGCACCAGCAGTTTCTCGCCACTTTTATTCTGTAGTTCAATGGCATTGCCGGCGAAGTTCGCGATCTGATCTGCCGATAACTCAACGATCTCCTTTCCGGTCTTCTCCAAGTGCGCTCGCACCTGTTGCCGCTCGGTTTTGTCCGAAATCATCTCCAAACCAACCATCGCGAAGTCCGTTCCGATGCACATCATCACGTTCGTGTGATAGATCGGCTGACCATTGGAGCCGATGCTCGTGAAGATGACCGGCTCGTAGCGGAAATCATCGGCAAAGCGTTGGATCACCGTGGGATTGGAGCGATTTGAGAGCGAGATGTACGCAATGTTGTTCAGGTAATCGAACACAAGACTGCCTGTGCCTTCCAGGCAACAACCTTCATCCTCGAAGGCCGAGTAATCGATCACGTCGGTGACCCGATAGTGTTCACGTAGTTCCTCCACGATATCCTGCCGACGCTCGCGTCGCCGCAGGGCTGAATACATCGGGAAAAGCGCGATTCGCCCATCATGATGTGTCGAAATCCAGTTGTTGGGGAAAACCGCGTCTGGCTTTTCCGGCTCAGCTGTGTCTTCAAAGACATGCACGTTTACCCCGGCCGCGCGCAGCGTCTGCACGGCCGCGTCGAATTCTTTCCTCGCCACGAGCGCCAGCGCATCTGAGCCGCAATTGGCACCACGTTGAAACGCATTATCTGCCGCCGTTTCGGGATTGGGATAAAACCGGCCGGGGCGGATCATCAGCACCGAGGTGGTGCTTTGCGTGTGCGGAGCACTTTGCGTCATTGGCCGGCTGCATACTACTCTAGTCGGCTTGATGCCGCACCTGGCGGTTGCCGGCGCCGGGCCTGGAGTCGGCTCGAGATGAGGATTTCAGTCGCCGAAGGAAATGTCGACGCCACGCGCCGTTTGCACCATCTCGCCGTTTGGTGGAACCAGACGCAGCCGATTTACCGCCTCGGCGATCGGCACATGGCGCACCTGATAATTCTGATAGCTGACCATCGACCCGAAGTGTCCTTCGCTCGCCAGCTGCACGGCTTTCACTCCGAAACGCGTAGCGAGAATTCGATCCAGCGTCGTTGGCGCACCGCCGCGTTGCAGATGGCCAAGAACGCAGCAGCGCGTTTCTTTGCCGGTGCGTCTGGCAATCTCACGCGCCACGAGTTCCCCGATTCCGCCAAGACGAAATTCGCCGCCTTCCACGTCCTGTTTCACTTGTTCGCCATGTTTTGGCCGCGCGCCTTCTGCGACGATGACGACGGTACCCAGATAACCAGCCGCCCCGCGCGCCTTGATCACGCCCGCGATTTTGTCGAAGTCGAATGGGATTTCGGGAATCAGGATAATATCGGCGCCGCCGGCGATGCCGCCGTGCAATGCGATCCAGCCGGCGTGGCGCCCCATCACTTCGACCACCATGACGCGCCGGTGACTGATCGCGGTGGTATGCAATCGATCGAGTGCGTCCATCACCACATCGACCGCGGAATCGAATCCAAACGTCGTTGCTGTAGCTTCAAGGTCGTTGTCGATGGTCTTCGGGACTCCGATGCAATCGATGCCGGCTTCCTGCAATTGCTGGGCTGTCACCATCGACCCGTCGCCGCCCACAATGATCAGCGCCTTTACGCGAAGCTCGTCGAGGATCTTTTTGGCCCCGGCAATGACTTTTGCAGGCACAACCGTCCGGTCCCCTGCGCCGACTTTCGCGACAAAATGACCGCGATTAGTTGTCCCGATAATCGTGCCGCCGAGGGCCATGATTCCGTTGATGCTCTCCCGATCGAGAATGACATGATTGCCAGGTGGAAGAAGTCCTTCGAATCCGTCGCGAAAACCAACGACCTCCCAACCGTATTTCTCCGCAGCGAGCACAACTCCGCGGAGAACAGCGTTTAGTCCCGGGCAATCGCCACCACTGGTCAGAACGCCAATTCGTGGCTTCATTTCACTGATGACCCGACTAGAGCAATTTCTTGGGGTCGGCAAGGCGCCCGGAGGCAGCCCACTGATCGTAGAGCTGCCAGCCGCGCTGCACCAGGGCGGCCCCTTCACCAAAGCGATTTGTGCTGCCGAGCAGAACCACGATCAAATGACGCGGGAATACTGTGATCATTTCGCCTTGCTTAAGGAGTTGTGGCTCTCGGTTTGCCGACAAAATCAAACAGTCCCCCGCTCGGGCTGTGCGACCCGTTTTGACTCCGTCAATATCATTTTTCCCCAGAAGTTCGTTTGTGTTGCGAAGCGCATAATTGAGCTGACGCCCGGCGCGGTTGAATGAAATTACGCGCTCCTTTTGCGACACATAAAAGCGGAAGCTGGCCTTGTTCATGGCATACCGGGTCAGACGCGCCATGTCCTCGGCAGTCGAATATGGCATTGGCCGCACGTTTTTGTCGATGCCGTGCGGATTAACAAAACGCGTCCGCTCCATCTTGAGCTGTTTGGCCAGTGCGTTCATCTGGGCAACGAACGCGTCGGCTGGCGTCAATTTCGACCCGACCTCACTGGGCAGGAGTGAGCCTAGCCGCGAGCCAACGTGGTGCGCCAGGGTATAAGCCGCGATGTTGTCCGATTGAACGAGCGCAGCATACAGAAGATCGCGCAACGAGATGCTGTCGCCCGGCTGAAAGCCGATGTTGTTTTCCGCGACGCCGACAAAGGCCTCTTGCGGGATCGTAACCACCTGATTGAGATCGCCCGATTTTCGTTCCGCCCAATCCAGGACCACAGCTGCGGTCGCAATTTTGGTCAGGCTGCCGACCTGGAGTTTTCTTCTGGGCTCCTGCTCCTCCAAAATGTAGCCGGTCTTCGAGTCAACAATTACATATGCTTGTGCGGCGACCGCAGAGCGGAGAATAGCCGCGCTTGCGAGAAACGTGAAAAAGAGGACGAAAAATCGTTTTGAAAATCGCATAAATACCCGTGGAACGGCAGCACCTTAATTAACGCACCCTGATTGGCAACACTCGGAGAAAAAAATTTCCCAATCCAGATACATCGACCGTCGCGACATGCGAGCAGCCTAAAACAGCTCGGGTGTTTGCGGAACTGCCGGGACGATTTGACCGAGCGCAGCGCGTAAACGTGCCGCTGCCCGCGGAGCATAATCGAGCGCGTTGTTATTAAAGACGACGTGCACCTCGCGGGCGTCGCGGGCGAGCTGCCTGCTGCGTTTCGCCACCTCCGCGATTTCGTCCTTGTTGTAATCGTAATTGAAACGCGCAGCGACAGTTTTTCCTGTGATGTAGGCGCGAGCATTTCGCCCGTGCAATCGCAGATAGGCGATGCCCGGGCTTGTGATTTCATTCAGCTCCGAGGGCATGATCATGAAATGATCCGAGGCTGGGGCATCGACATTTACAAAAGCGACATTGCGCTCTCGCAGAAAATCGATTGTCGCATCCAGCTGCTCGCCAATCGCCCAATTGCGATTCCGGAATTCGATTGCCAGCCGGTAATCGCGGAGCATGCCGATCAATTGGTCGAGCTCTTCCAGCTTGTGCATGCGCGGCGAAAACGCAGGCGAGAGCTGCAAAAGAAGAGCGCCAAGTTTCCCGGCTGAGCGCAGGACCGACATGGAGCCCAGAAAGACATCGAGCATCGCCTTCTCCAAGTCAGGCGTCGGCCTTACTTTGCCTTTTCCATCGGTCTCCGCGCGCTTTTGCAAATTCGACGGTAACAATTTCACGGCCGTCGAGTGAAACGAAAACAGCTGATGCAGTTTCACATCGAAGGTGAACCGATCGGGCGTGGCGGCACACCAGCGCTCAACCATTCGCAAATCAGGTACCGAGTAAAATGTCGAATTCATCTCCACCATTTCGAACTGTTGCGCGTACCAACCGAGCCGCTCATGGGCGCGCATGCCTTTGGGATACCAATGCTGAACAAAGCCCGGGTCGGACCAACTGGCTGTTCCGATAAGAATTTTGGCGGCACGCGAATGCGGCAACTCTTTTGCAGGCACGTGAGCGAGGAAACGCGAGGAAATTGGTTGCGGGGGCGGGATTTGAACCCGCGGCCTTCAGGTTATGAGCCTGACGAGCTACCAGGCTGCTCCACCCCGCGCTTTATTTATGCCGATAACCACGGTGAAAGCAAACCGAAAAAGTAGTGATCATAAATCGGTTCAGTGTATCGAAGATCGCTGCGCAATGCGCAGGGCAAATTCGTGTTGCGTACGTAACAGAATCTTGGAGCAAACCGATCAAAATGGCTCCAGCGGTAGGATTCGAACCTACGACCAATCGGTTAATCCCGACTGTGTCGGGACTCTACCACTGAGCTACCACGTTCGGAGTTAAGCAGACGATTCTGAATCAATCGCGCAGATTTCCAGCTTTTAATTTCGCGCTCACGGCGCATGGCGCTTGAGCGCTCTGCATGTTCTTCCGACCAGACCAAAGTCCACGGGCCGTTTTTCCGCGTGAATTTTCCGCTGATTTTGTCGGTTCGATTATGACTGGCGACTCGGGTTCCAACGTTATCCGTGTAGCCGATGTAGAAATGCCCCTTTGGATTTTGGACGATATAGACCCAAAACATGGAAGTTGGCTCCAGCGGTAGGATTCGAACCTACGACCAATCGGTTAACAGCCGACCGCTCTACCACTGAGCTACGCTGGATCGCTGGATTGAGATCGCCGGTGTATATTTTGCCCGGCGATTCTCTTGAGGCAACTGCCAATCGGAAACTGCCAATGGCGCTAAATTCTGGAAATGAAAGCGCTCTTCCCTAACAGAGATTTTGCCGACGTTCGTAGCTAATAATCGCAATCAAAGCAATCCCCGTTACGGGCAATCGCGAATGCATTGACTCCGGTGTTCCACGAGCCTAAAAAGCATCATGCCCAAGTACGTCATTGAAAGAGAGATTCCCGATGCCGGTAAAATGTCGGGCGAACAACTGCAAGCCGTCTCGGAGAAATCGTGTTCGGTGTTGCGTAACCTCGGGCCGCAGATTCAGTGGATCGAAAGTTACGTCACCGACAACAAGCTTTATTGTGTTTACATTGCGCCCAGCGAAGAGATGGTTCGTATGCACGCGCAACAAGGCGGTTTTCCCGCGAATCGAATTTCCGAAGTGCGTGCCGTCATCGACCCGACTACCGCGGAATCCTCGAAGCAATAACGGCTCGACGCCGTTGACCCCGAAGCCTTCGGGGTTCCTGGCTCAATGCCATTCAGGGCGTTTTCCTCGGAAACATTCTCATACGGCTGGATGTTTCGAGAGCTTCTGTGACAAACGAAGGATTTTGTTGACCTTGCTTCGTCCAGTGATCGGTCTTAAAAGCTCTAAACCAAAGCAACATAGAAACATACCAATATGAACAAATCGCTTATTCTCATCATTGCCGTTGTGCTCTCTACTGCGTTTGCCGGACTGTGTTCCGCGCAAAGCGATGCGCCTTACACCGAAGGCTCTGTCTGGCAGATCACAATGGTCAAAGCCAAGTACGGTATGGGCGATGAATACCTCAAAGGTCTCGCCAAGACCTTTAAAGGCACGCTCGACGAAGCCAAAAAGCAGAATCTAATCCTCGATTACAAGATCCTGCTGGGCGAAGCCGCCACACCGCAGGACTTCGATATCCTGCTGATGGTGGAATCGAAGAACATGGCCGCGCTCGATAATGCGCGCGAAAAGTTCGACCCGATCGCGAGAAAAGTGGAGGCACGCCCGATCAACAGCGCGCGACGGCAACGAAGCGACTCGATATTCGCGAGATCATGGGCAACAAGCTCATGCGCGAAATCACGCTGAAGTAATTCCGCCCGCCCCGGGTAATCCAGCTCGCAGCCGGTGATCCTAGTCGATCACCGGCGGCAATGTCACAAATCTCGGTCCGACTCTTGTGGGTCAGCAAATCGTGACGGCTTGGCCGCTTCCGGGCCATCCTCCGTGTGTCTATTGTCGGGCTAGTCGCCGGAACAAAAATGCGCCGAGCACGATAAAAAGAACATTTGGAGCCCAGACGAGCAATTCCGGATGCACTTTGGGATTTCCGCGCAATGTGTCCCCGATAATTACAAAGAGAAAATAACTGACGGCGATGATCAATCCCATGGCGAAACCAATCGACGTCTCGCGACGATGCGCGGTGACGCCAAGGGGCACCCCAATAATCGCGAAGGCGATGCAGGCGAACGGAAAAGAAAAACGTTTGTTTATTTCCGTCCGGCTGGCGCTGCGTTCCCTTTGATCTTCACTCTTGAGCTGCTCGAGCAGTTGCTCGATCGACAAGGCAGAACGGCTCGGCCGTTTTTTTTCCTTCTCGTACAGCTCCTCCAGGCTGATCGGCAACGTTCCTTCCACCGCGTTGATTCCGTCGCGAATCTTTCGCGGGTTGGACGGATCATTTTGATCGCGCTCCTGATAACGCGCCCGATGCAGATGCATCAGAATCTGCTTGTTCGCCAAATCGGCCTCGAGCATGCCGGTCCGCGCGTAAGTAACTCTTATCGGGAGCGATCTCTCGTTCATCTCGAAGACAGTGATGTTCTCGAGTTTGTTGCCTTCTTTTTTCCCAACGTAGATCTTGCGTCCC
>JBKOWV010000034.1:0-3920 GCA_046724585.1 Verrucomicrobiota bacterium | reverse complement strand
CGAGATCCCGATTATCGATCTTACCGGTGGCGCGCCGGAAATGATTCCCGACTTCCGCTACTTCATCAAACGCGCCAAAGCGCTCACGCCACCGCGGCATGTGATCGACCGGTGCAATCTCACGATTTTGCTCGAGTCCGGCTGTGAAGATCTGCCGGAATTTCTCGCCACGCACAAAGTCGAGATCATCGCGTCCATGCCATGCTACTCCGCTGAAAACGTGAACGCACAACGCGGCGAAGGCGTGTTCGAAGGGAGCATCGAGGCACTGCAACTTTTGAATTCGCTCGGGTATGGCAAGACCCCCGATCTTCCGCTGAATCTGGTTTACAACCCGGTCGGGGCGTTCCTGCCCCGGCCGCAAGCTGAATTGGAAGCGGATTACAAACGCGAGCTAAAAGAATATTTCGGCATCATCTTTAACAAGCTTTACACCATTACCAATCTGCCGATCGCGCGGTTTGCTTCCTATCTGCGACACCACAACAAGCTCGAAGAATACATGCGGCTCCTGATCGACAATTTTAATCCGGCTACGATCGGTGGGCTCATGTGCCGCAACACGATCAGCGTCGGATGGCGCGGCGAAGTTTACGATTGCGATTTCAATCAGCAGCTCGACATGCAATGGGAAAACGGCAAACGGTTCTTCTTGTGGGATGTCGATCCGGGCAAAATCGATAATCGCGAGATCATGACCGGCGACCACTGTTTTGGTTGCACCGCCGGCGCCGGTTCCAGCTGCGGAGGCGCGCTGACTTAGATCGCTTGGAAAAGCTGAAGCCCTTAGCGGGAAATAAATCTTCTTGCAGCTAACTGGGAATTATCAGAAATGCCCATTATGAAAAAGACCATCCTGATGCTTGTGGGGTTTGCCGTTGTTTTGGCTGCCGCGATTGCCTGTTTCACTCCCGGGACAAAGCAAGAGACTTCAGCAACTCCAACTCCCGCAGCGACGCGTTCACGCTGATATGACGTTGGCCCAAGAGGCCGCCGAAGTGTGCGCTGCGCTCGCTGCTGCCTGGCAGCGCGTGCCGGAATCGATCCGGGGTCCCACTCAGTTCATGGGGCGCCAATACGTCGGCTGTGGTGCGACCATCGGCGTAATGCCGAAGTGCGACTTCTCCTGCAAAGGCTGTTACCTGAATGCCGAGGCCAACCGTGCCCGGTCAGCGCCGCTTTCAGAGATCAAGGAACAACTTCAGCAGATCCGCGCGTGGCTGGGCCCGTGTGGGAACGTTCAACTCACCGATGGCGAGGTTTCACTTCGCGATGAGTCTGAACTGATCGAAATCATTGCTTACGCGCGCTCTCTTGGTCTGGTGCCCATGCTGATGTCACACGGCGAAACGTTTCGCCGACGTCCCGGTTTCCTCGAACGACTGATGCAACGAGGCGGACTGACCGAACTGTCTATCCATGTTGACACCACGCAACGCGGGCGCCGCGACGATTACAGGACGGCGCGGACCGAGGCGGAACTGGATAGCCTTCGGGCTGAATTCGCACAGTTGATCCGAACCGCTCGCGCTCGAACCGGGCTCAGACTCGAGGCCGCTTCCACCGTGACAGTGACACGGGACAACCTTAGCGGCGTTCCCGGCATTGTCCGATGGTTTCTCTCCAACGCTGACGCGTTTAAAATCGTGAGTTTCCAGCCGCTCGCTGGCGTCGGGCGGACAGATCGTTCGCTGAGAGGCGTCGCTCCGGACGAATTGTGGCTCCGCATTGCTGAGGGCGCAGGTGATCCCGCTATTCGACGCGGTGAAGGCTGGTTAGGCCATCCCGCCTGTTCCCGATTTGTCCAAGGCTTGGCAGTTCAACGGCGCGATGGAATGGCCTTTGTCCCGCTTTACCGCCGAGATCGCATGGACGAGATGCAGACGCTAAACGAGTTACTTGGGCGGCTTGGTGGTGGCTCCTTTCGTTTGGACAATCGGACTCGCGCCTGGCGGCGGGCCGGTCGCATTGCATTTCGCCACGGTGGATTTCTCGTCCGCCGATTGCTGCCCCATTTCGCTCGGCTTCTGAGACGCGCGGGTTCCTTGAAGGCGAACTATTTCTGTATCGTGAGCCACCACTTTATGAGTGCCACCGAAATGAAAACTTCGTTGGGCCAACAACGTCTCGATGCTTGCGCCTTCCGCGTGCCGATCAATGGTCGGCTGGAATCCATGTGTGCTGTGAATGCGTCGGGCCTGCGCGAGACCTATTATCGTCAACTCACATAAACCTTTTCAACCGTTGCATGACGCTGTTCGGAGCCTTTGTCGCCGCTGGTGGAGTAACAGCCATCGTATGGCTAAGGATGCGGCATCGCGAAATCGGCGTTAGCGAAAATGAATTCTGGGCCGGGATATGGCTAACGTTACTCGGTGGAATTGTTGGGGCGAAAGTTCTCTTTGTCATTCTCGGATGGCATCACTATGCCACAGGCGAGCTTCACTTCTGGTCCAACTTCGGAACCGGCTTTGTCTTTTTCGGTGGACTGCTGGGCGCCCTTGTCACCGGCGCCATATTCGTCTGGGTGCGCGGACTGAACTTTTGGCGAGGTGCGGACTATATAGCAGTCGCTTTGCCTCTGGGCCACGCGATCGGTCGAGTAGGATGTTTTGTTAACGGTTGTTGCCCTGGCCGTCCGCCGCATCCAACCCAGCTCTATGAATCAGCCGGATTGCTGGCCATTGCTCTCGCCTGCTTTTTTTTGCTCAAACGTGTTCAGGCCTCTCAGCTCGCCCGTGGTTCGAGTTTCTGTGGCTACTTGTTCCTTTACGGTTTGCTGAGACTGCTCTTGGATCCATTGCGCGCCGATGGACGACCGGAGAGGTTCTGGGGATTCTCGTACCAGCAAGGACTTGCGATCGCATTCATGTTGCTTGGCGCCGCGGGTGCGTTACTGATCAATCGCAATCGCCACCGTTCGGTTAACCAATCTATGCTTCAGTCATAGCTGCAGGCGTGAAAATCCAACCTAGCCTTCCGCGGGAGCCGTAATCGCGGGTCGAGAAGGATCAGCGGAGAAAATCGAAGATGTTGATTTTGTAATTGCGGCCGTGCGGGCCCTGATCGTTCAGGCCCCAGTTGTAGGGTTTATAGCTAATTTTGCAGTCCGGCTTTTCCAACAAAGGTCGCGCCGACGCAGGCGCATATTTCGCAATGACCGCTTTTATCCCGCCTGCCTTGTCGAAGTCATCTTTGAACCATTTGAAGATACTCGAAACCGCGGCCTCATTCTTGTCCGGGAAAAACTCGTTGAGATCGGGGCGACCCAGCCACGTACGATAGGCCCGCGTGACTTGTTCGTCGAGCGCGCCCGCACTGTAGGCGGATTGTTGCAATGGCGGGCAACTGCGCGCCGCGCAAACCAGCACTGCGTGTGTGCGCCAACCAAATTCCGGACGCAGCATATCATTCTCGATGTCATCTAACGAAACGGTCGCGCCGCCGAGCTTGTGTCGTTTCTCTTTGAAGGAGCTTTTCAACGCCCAGATGCTTTCGGTCGGATAATTCTTCAAAATCCATTGCAGAGCGAATACGTTGTAAGCGTTGACGAGTGAAGCGGAGCGCTCGTTGCCCCTCGCGGCGTTTCCCGCCGCAGCGAATTGCCCGAGATAATCGTCGAGTTCCTTCATGTCCTCGGCGCTACTCTTCCATTTCTCGTATGCCACCAAGCCCTGACTGTTCACATATCTCTTTAGCAAACGATCGTACGCGCCGTTTTTGATTCCGGCGGGAACGTCGACACCGAAGCAAAGCGATCGCAATCCGAAGAGCAGGATCGCAAGAAGGTAGATTCTCGTTCTCATTGCAGTTCTAATCTTGTTGGCCAGAAAATTGCGACGCAAGGAAACAATCCATCTCGATAATCGGGTTAGTGTCGAATAAAGGTATGACTCGCCGCGCATTCCGCCGACAGCTGC
>JBKOWV010000009.1:0-44293 GCA_046724585.1 Verrucomicrobiota bacterium | reverse complement strand
AAATCAAATAAACTTTGGTGTTCGCCGCGGCGAACGCCTCTACACTTCAATGAAGCCTGCTTGGAAGTCTATGGCTGCTCAGAATCCTTTTCCGCCGATGCACTTCTCCGTAGCGATTGTTGGCGCGTTGATCGGCGTCGTGGTCCTTTTTTTCGGGCGCAAGCTCTTCTGGCTTTGTGTCGCTGCGGTTGGATTCGCGGCCGGCGTGCAAATCGCGCCGCACCTGGTTCACGAGCCCTCCTCGCTGATGGCATTAATTATCGCGCTCGTCCTTGGCTTGATCGGGGCATTGCTCGCCCTGTTCCTTCAGAAAATTGCGATCGCAGTGCTTGGCTTCCTCGCGGGCGGCAAACTGGCGGGCGCGATTGCCGCGGCATTTTTGGTTCACTATGCGCAGTACTCTGCCGTCATCTTTGTGGTCGGCGGAATTATTGGCGCCATTCTGCTCCTGGTTTTGTTTGATTGGGCGCTGATTATTGTTTCCTCGCTTATCGGCGCGCATCTGATTCAAAGCGCGATTGCCCTGCCGGCAACAGGATCAACCATACTCTTTGTCGGCCTCGCGGTAATTGGCATTCTGGTGCAAGCCGCGTCGTTCCGCAGAGGCAGAATCAGCTAACTCCAATCGCGATACGGATCGCTGATTTTTTGCTGACAAATCGTTAAGGCGACGGCAAGAATGCGGGCATGAGCTCACCAAAGACTGGATTACGGGTCGCGAGCATTGTTTTCGCTCTTTTTGCTCTCGGTCACCTCCTGCGACTGATCAATCATGCCCAAGTGATGGTCGGAACCCATTACATCTCAATGGGAGTAAGCGTGATCGCCCTTATTGTTGCCGCCCTCCTGAGCATTTGGATGTGGCGACTCTCATCCGGGCCAGGGACGTGAAGCGCATTCCCACGTGATTCGCTTGCCACGCCGAAGCCTTGGCGCAGGCGGGTCATTTTCTAATCCAATCCGCCGGGACATCTATAAAAGATCGATCCAGATCTGCGACTGAAGCGCAGCCGAGCAGCTTGAGAGTCCGGATAAGATCCGCGTGCAAGATTTCGATTGCTCGCGCAACGCCGGCTTCACCAGCGGCGCCTAGACCGTAGCCGTAGGCCCGCCCAACCAGCACGGCTCGAGCGCCAAGACACAATGCCTTGACGATGTCGCTGCCGCGGCGGATTCCACCGTCAAGCAGGACCTCGATACGGCCGCCCACGGCGGCCAAAACTTCGGGCAACATTTGGAGAGTCGGCGCAACACCATCAAGTTGTCGGCCGCCGTGATTGGACACGACCAGCGCATCCGCCCCTGCATCCACTGCGCGTCGAGCATCATCTCCCGTATGAACGCCTTTGATGATGATTGGGCGGCGCCAAGCGTCACGAATCCAGCCGAGATCTTCCCACGTCACCATGGCCTGTTCCAACGCAGTCGTCACATCCGCATACAACATCGGTCCCTGTCCGGGAATCACGACGTTGGCAAACTTCATTAACCCGCCATCCGCCAGAAAAGCCGCCAGCCAGCGAGGTTTTGTCAGGACCTGATTCACAAACGGCAGCATCGATCCAAGCTTGCCGGTCAACAGCTCCTTCGCGCCGTTTCGGAGATCGCGTTCCCGCAGTCCGGCGACGGCCGTATCGATCGTAACAACGAGCGCTGAAAAACCGGAAGCTCGCGCGCGTTCAATTGCCGCCAGCGCGCAGTCACGGCCTCCGACCAAATAAAGCTGATACCAGACCGGTCCTTCCGAC
This sequence comes from Verrucomicrobiota bacterium, assembly GCA_046724585.1. Lineage (GTDB taxonomy): Bacteria > Verrucomicrobiota > Verrucomicrobiia > Chthoniobacterales > UBA10450 > Udaeobacter. Next base: position 42,545 of record JBKOWV010000009.1, on the reverse strand, counting down.
GCGGCCGCGACATCCTCCAGGGGGCAACCCGAGAGGGTCGAGAGTACGTAGACGATACCCGCCCGCCCAGCGGCGCGCGCGGCCGCTTCTTCGCCGCGCGGACATATGAGCCGACTGCTGCCGATGGGCGCGAGGATCAACGGCATGGAGAGCGACGTGGCAATCACTGTGGTGCGCAGATCGCACGCCAGCGTTGCCACCGCGCAACGCGGGCGAAGAGTCACCGACTCAAACGCGCGGCTGTTCGCACGCAATGTCTGTTCGGCCTCCGCGCCGCCGTCGATATAGTCAAATACTACCCGGGGAAGGCGTCGTTTGGCTGCACGACGCAAGTCTTCGATGTTGATTACGCGCGGCGCTTGAACCGATCGAGCCTTGTCATGTTGAGCGGAGCGCCTGCCAAGCCGTAGCTTTATGCGAAGGTCTGGAAACATCTCTGACTATTGGTTTGGGCGAGCAGGTTAAAGAAATGATCTGAGATTCTTCGCTGAGCCTGTCCTGAGCAAGGTCGAAGGACTCAGAATGACCACAGGAATGAGTCCTAATGCCGAAAATGGCGGGCGCCGGTGAAGATCATCGCCATGTTGCGCTCATTGGCGGCAGCAATTACCTCTTCGTCGCGAACTGAGCCGCCCGGTTGAATAGCGCAGGTGGCACCGGCATCTGCGGCGGCGATCAACCCATCTGGGAATGGAAAAAAGGCGTCGCTCGCGACCGCGCTGCCTTTGAGAGAAAGCCCGCCTTCCTTCGCCTTCCAAATTGCGATCCGCGACGAATCCACACGCGACATCTGGCCAGCGCCAATGCCAAGGGTGCGATCGGCCCGGGCATAAACGATCGCATTCGATTTCACGTGTTTGACCACCCGCCAGCCGAACAACACGGCATTCAACTCGGTTTTCGTTGGTCGTCTCTTGGTGACCACCTTCCGCGTGATTTCCCCCGCAATATCCGCGTCCTGGACCAGAATTCCGCCGCTAACCGAGCGAATATCGGTCGCCGATCTTGCTTCGATTGGCGAAGTCGTTAATCGAATGAGCCGAAGATTCTTTTTCTTCTGCAAAATGCTGCGCGCCTCGGCATCAAAATCGGGCGCGATGATTACTTCACTGAAAATTTCACTGATCACCTTGGCCAGTGGCTCATCAAGCGGCCGGTTGCAAATGATGATCCCGCCGAAGGGCGCTTGCTTGTCGGTCGCAAACGCTTTGTCCCACGCCTTGCGAAGATCGGTATCGGAACCCACGCCGCATGGATTGGTATGTTTGAGAATCGCGACGGTCGGCTGCTCGAATTCGGCGATCAAGCTCGTTGCCGCGCTAATGTCGAGAATATTGTTGAAGGAAAGTTCTTTGCCGTGAAGTTTTTCGAAATGTTTATCGAAGTCGCCGTAGAGCGCGGCGCTTTGATGGGGATTTTCCCCATAACGCAACCGCATCACCAGCGGGACCGAAAGTGAAAAGGACGCATCGGTTGTCTGCTCCTTATTCAGGAAGGTGCCGATTGCGCGATCGTATTCAGAAGTTTTAATGAACGCCTTGATGGCCAGGCGCTCGCGCAATTTCAGCGTCGTTTCACCGTTATTATCGCGCATGTTTTCAAGCACGGTACCGTAGTCGGCCGGATCAACCACCACCGTCACCGACTCATAATTTTTTGCCGCGCTGCGAAGCATTGATGGTCCGCCAATGTCGATGTTTTCAATTGCTTCGGCGAGGGTCACGTCCGGCTTGGCGATGGTCGCCTCGAAAGGATAAAGATTGACCACCACGAGATCGATCGGCTCGAACCCGCATTCGCGCGCTTCCGCTTCATGTTTTGGATTGCCGCGCTTATAGAGAAGGCCACCGTGCACGCGCGGATGCAAAGTCTTAACCCGGCCTTCGAGCACCTCAGGAAAAGCTGTGAACTTTGAAATCTCGCGCACTGGAATCTTTTCCTTTCTTAGCAGCTCTGCTGTGCCGCCCGTGGAAATGATATCGACGCCCTGACTCTCAAGAGCTCGCGCGAATGAAGCGATCCCGGTTTTGTCGGAAACCGAAATGAGGGCGCGGGTGATTTTCATTTGGATAAAACCTGACCGCGGACTACGCCGATAGCGCGGATAATCTTAAAAGGTCTGTCATCCCGAGCCGCAGAGACGGCGAGGGACCTCACGACTTGTTCTGGAGTACGCAGGGTACTTAGCGTGATCAACACCGAATTGAGAGGTCCTTCGCTTCGCTCAGGATGACATCAGCGGTCAAGAATCACATTCTTGGCCGCGGGATAAAGCACCGGGCAGCACCCGATCGTTTCGCAAAAGGCTTTGCTGAAATGACTGAGGCTCGAGTATCCCACTTCGGTCGCTGCCTCAGTGACATTGTAGCGGCCCGTGCGCAACAGCTCGGCCGCGCGTTCCATCCGCACATTGCGCAGATATTGCGGAATGGTAAGACCGACTTCGCGCGAAAAAATCCGGCTCAAATAAAATGGGCTGCAACCCACCTCCTGGCCAATCGTTTCCAGCGTCGGAGGATTTGCCAAATCGCATGCCAGCAACTCCTTGGTCCGTTCCACGCGTTCCCGCGCGACGCGTTTTTGCCGTATGCAGAAAAATTCCGGGTCCTTGGGCGCGAAAAGGAAATGCGCCATGAGTTCGAGCGCCTTGCTTTGATACCAAAGAATCTGCGCTGCTTTCGCCACTGGCGGTTCGACCAGGCTCGCCACTACCCCACGCTGTTCAACCGTCATCGGACGCGCCGGCGCGATCACGCTCTCCTCCTTGCCCGCAAAGACAATGCGCCGAATTTGCGGCTCCAAGTCCGCTTCGTTCTGCACAAATTGCTTCTCCAAATGTTCACGCGAAAATTCGAGCGTAACGAATTGATGATGATCATGCGCTCGCCGCGACGCCGGCAGCGGTTCGTTGCCGATTGCGTAGTAGCCGCAATTTCCCGGCGAATAGTCGCTGCGCATTTTTTCGCCGACTCCGATCTCGCCATGGCCTTGCAGGTTCAAACAAAACTCGAGGCTGCGCGGATGGAATGTCCGTCCCCAGTCAAACGAACGCTCGGTGCGAAAATCGTGCCACTCGACGGCGACCCCGATTTTGTCCACGTCGCCATACAAGGGACGCCATCCATCTTTCACTTCACGCCAGGCATGTTGCTCGGCTGCGCAACCAGGATTCATGTCGCTTAATTACGAATGTTGCCGAGGCAAATGCAAGGCTGGCTTCTTCTCCTCCAGTGCGGCGCGGTCCCACTTACCCAGCTTCGACGCAGCGTCGTAGGCGCTCTGCGCAAAGTTGAGAAGGACTTGATCCGGCTTTTCTGCCGTGCGCACCGCGTCGTAAGGCAGGATGAATTCGCGCAGTTGTGGCTGGTATGAGGCGGCCGCTGGTTGAATTTTCGTGTCCGCGAATCCTGGCGGTTCCGGATATGCGTAGGAATAAAAAATAGGTGTCGGCGAGGCCGCGTTACCCGGCCAAAAACCGAGGCTGCTTACCTCCTGCGAGTAAGCCTCGCGCGTAATCTCGTCCGGTAGATGGGGCACTCCTCCGGGATGCGGCGGTGCAGATCGCCCCGAGAAACGCGTCACGGCGAGATCAAAACTGCCCCAGAAGAAGTGCACCGGACTGCATTTGCCGCAGAAGTGTGAGCGGAATTCCTGGAACAGGCGAGCGCTTTGCAGAAGGACGCGCCAGAACCGATTTGCATACTCGGGATCGTACGTGCCGTGCTCCTGGTCGCGATCAAACGGGATTGGATTCGCAACCTCGTTAGGCATGGTGTTGATGCTTACGGGTAGCTCGATCTCTGCCAGCGCACTCATGACCGCCTGATAAAAGTCTGCAACCGAGCGCGGTCTCAGCTCGATTGCGCGCTGCGCGCCATCGCTCTTGTCGATGCGCAGTTTGTGGTCAATAAAATCGAACGTGATGTCGAATGTGGAAAGGCCATGTGGGAGCGGCGAAGTCGTCAGGCCGCGGGAAGTCACGTAGAGAGTGACGTGCCAGGAATGATTGATCCACGGAGTCTGGGTCAGACGAATTTTACCGATAATTTGCGTCCACATATGCAGCGTGGCAGCGGTCTCCTTCCATTCTGCAAAAGGCAGAGCCGGCCAAAACTCATCACGTTTGTTGCTTGCAACCTTCATTTAGTAACGACGTTGTCTCCTTTAGCCGGTAGAAATAACCTCGCCCATCAAACCTCAAACATCGAGCGCTAATCCCGATTGATGAAATCGGAAAACGAGCGCTTCACTCTGTCGAACATGTCTCGTGCCTCTTCCTGGGTTCGATTGAAGCCCTCTTTGATTCGTGCTTTGACGCCACTGAAGGGGCCTCTTTCGTCTTCCTGGTCGTAGTCATTTTCCACATCTTCCATGGTCGCGCCAGCAAACATTCCTTCAGTACGCCTGACCGTGCCGAGGGTCGCGCCGATGTGAATTGTGCCGACCGGACGCGACGATTTACTTAAAAGAGTAACGATCCAGACGGGCTCGCCACGTTCATCGGTCCGCAAAATGTAATCGGCCGTTGCAAAGCTGGTATGCGACTTGTCTGCGGTATGACTCGCTACGGCGTAGGCGCCGCTGGAGTCGAGGTTCAAGCGCGCGATATCGATCGTTGCGCCCTCAGTGGAACCCGTAACCGAGCGGCCCGGCGTCCGATCGGAAGTAATCCGTCCATCGGCGATCTCCACTTCACGTACGCCAGCACGCGCACCCGAATCCTCCAGAATGATTTTCCACTTCTCCGGCTGTGGCTCGCCCCTGGCACCACTGATCGAGACAATATGGTTGAGCGCGCCGCGGCCTAATTCAGTGCCAACCACTCGCAATGCTTCGTAGGCAGTTGCGTCCTCCTCCTGCGCCAGCGCCGGCGTGACCAAAAGCAAAAATGCGGCAAACGATCTCCACATGATGCGAAATTGAACAGTGGTTTCAGCACGTGTCCATCGGGTTTTCATGCACCTGCAATTATCGATCTTGCAAGCCATCGGATGCATGTGACCTGTAAGATACGTACGACCTATGCGCTCTGCGCTTGAACGAACGCCCGAAATCTGTTCAACTTACAGATGGCGCCGATGAAGAAAAAGACCGTTGAATTCAGCAGCCATACAGGAAACCTCGCCCTGATGCGCGGCTGCGTCCGCGATTTTCTCAATCGCTATCCATTCTCCGAGAAAGAACGGTTGTTGATGGTGCTGGGCGTGGATGAAGCATGCACAAACATCATCCGCTACGCCTACCGTTTGCGTGACGATCAACTGATCGCATTGTCGATGGAAGGATTGCGCAAATGCGTGCGCATGCGTTTGCGCGACTATGGCGAACAGGTTCTGCCGAACGCAATGAGGGGTCGCTCCCATGGTATGATCAAACCGGGTGGGCTCGGTTTATATCTCATTCGCAGCGCCTTTGATGAAGTCGATTACCTCCACAGACGCTGCGGCACAGAACTGGTGCTCACGAAGAATTTGAATGGCGTAGGGGGTTGACGATTCTTCCAGCGCCAGTCCGTCCGTTCTGCGTCAGCACAACTTCTGGAAATCTGCGTTTCATCTGTGTACATCTGTGGCTGACCCTTTTCCATGAAACCGCCCGAACCAGATGCCGCCTTCGAGATTTCGCTCCGGCCGCCAGCGTTCAGCGAGTTCACGGGGCAGGTGAAAGTGCGCGAGCGGCTCGAATTAATGGTGGAAGCGGCGAAGAAACGCCGTGACGTGCTCGAACACATTCTCTTGAGCGGACCTTCCGGACTTGGCAAAACGACACTCGCCTACATCATTGCGAACGCGATGAGCGTAAACATCAAAAACACGAGCGGCCCGGTCATCGAAAAAGCCGGCGAACTTGCGGGGCTTTTGACAAGCCTGGAGAAAGGCGACGTGCTTTTCATCGACGAAATCCATCGGCTGCAGCCGACGATCGAGGAATATCTTTACCCGGCGATGGAAGATTACCGGCTCGATATCATTATCGATCAGGGACCGCAGGCACGCAGCCTTCGTCTCAATCTGCCAAAGTTCACCTTAGTCGGGGCAACCACGCGGGCTGGAATGGTCAGCGCGCCGCTCCGGTCGCGTTTCGGGATGACTGCGAGACTCGACTATTACCATGCCGAGGAGATGCAAAAGATCATTCTGCGCAGCGCACGCTTGCTTGGTGTTGAAATTGATCCAGCTGGCGCGGCCGAGATCGCCACGCGCACCCGCGGGACCCCGCGGACGGCGAATAATCTCCTCCGCTGGGTGCGCGATTATGTCCAGGTGAAGGCCGAAGGAAAAATCACGGCCGAACTGGCCGACCGTGCGCTCACCATGCTGGAAATCGATCGCGACGGCTTCGATCAATGGGACAAGCGCATTATCGAAACGCTGATTCACAAGTTCAACGGCGGTCCGGTTGGGTTGAATTCGCTCGCGGTCGCGGTTGGGGAAGAAGCCGGCACACTCGAAGAGGTGAACGAACCGTATTTAATCATGGAAGGCTACATCAAACGCACTCCGCAAGGCCGCGTCGCGACAGCCAATGCATATCGCAAACTCGGCCTCAAACCACCTGCCGGCGCGCAAAGCGAGTTGTTTGGCTAACGAGGCGCGAAAATGCGCGTAGAAACCGAGCTCTTCCCGCAAACCGCGAAGGTTTTCACCGTCGGCGAGCTGACTCGACAAATTCGCGGAATTCTCGAAACAAGATTCGGCGCAGTCTGGGTTCAAGGCGAAATTTCGAATTACAAACTGCATCCCTCGGGCCACCAATATTTCACACTCAAAGACCGGCGTGCCCAGATCGCGTGCGTGATCTGGCGCGACGCCATGGCGCCATTGCGACAACCTCTTGTCGATGGAGCACAGGTCCAGGTGTATGGCACCGTCACGGTTTTCGAGGCACAGGGGAAATATCAGTTGAGGGTCGAGATTCTGCAGCCGCGCGGACTCGGTTTGCTTCAGGCAAAATTCGAAGCGCTCAAGCGCAAACTGGAGGCGGAAGGACTTTTCGACGCCGCACGGAAACGCGCTCTGCCGAAATTTCCCAGACGCATCGGAATCGTCACGTCGCCGAGCGGCGCGGCCATTCGCGATATTCTCAACATTTTAAAACGGCGCGCACCGTGGTTGCAGATTTTGATCAATCCAGTCCGCGTGCAGGGAACGGGGGCCGCCCAGGAAATCGCCGTTGCAATTCGTGAATTGGCGATGCCGAACAAGAACTGGTCGCCTCTCGATCTGATCGTGATCGCGCGCGGCGGCGGCAGCATCGAAGATTTATGGGAGTTCAACGAGGAAATTATGGCGCGCGCAATTTTTAATTCCGGCGTCCCGATTGTCTCAGCCGTTGGCCACGAAATCGATTTCACGATCTGCGACTTCGTGGCCGACTTGCGCGCGCCCACTCCGAGCGCAGCAGCGGAACTCATTGTCCCGGACATTGCCGATCTTCGCCGCCACATGGATAACAGCACGCGTGCGCTCGGGCGCGAATTGTTCAACCGGGTCCGCGACGCGCAACAGCGGCTCGATCATGCGCGCGAGACTGTGCGCCGCTGTCTCAGCCATAAGATTGACAGTTACAAGCGCAGTCTTTTGCACATTGCGGCGGCGCTGCACGCCCGCAGTCCCGCGCGCGAACTCACGATGCGCGGCAACCGCCTGCTCGATCTCAATCGCCGATTACTTGCCTCGCCGCCGCGAGTGATCGAAAACGCAAGGCAACGTTTCCGGCGTATCGAAGGGCTCTTACGCGTGCTCGGACCCGATGCCACGTTGCGCCGCGGTTACAGCATTACGAGAGACACCAAAGGCAATCTGATTCGGGCGATTAGCAATGTCCGGCCACAAATGAAAATTCGCACCCGGGTAAGCGATGGCGAATTCGCCTCGGAAATTCTGTAGCTTCTCTACAAAGGTTGCGACCCAATTGCCGCATAAATTCGCGCTGTACGATCGGCGACCTTTGCCGATTGGAAGCTTCTTTTTGAATTCCCTGGCGCGTTCTATTTCGAAAGCGGGAGCGAGCATCACCGCATAGGTGGTACGACAAAATCCCACTGACGCGTCATGCGGACTTTATGATCCGGCATATCGTGTGTGAGGAATAAGACAAAAAAGAAGAAGAAATCATCTATATGAAAACCACCACTCTCCCGATCAGAAATTCGACGAACTATTCGCCGTTGCGGCGGACGTTGATTCTCATTCCGCTAGTCCTAATGTGCTGTGCGCTTTCACCGAGAGTGCGAGCGGTGACGCCCGCACCGGACGGAGGCTATCCCGGCGGCAACACGGCTGAGGGAACTGACGCCCTTTTCAGCTTGACGAGCGGGATCGACAACACCGCTCTTGGTTTTGAAGCGCTGTTTCACAACACCGCTGGCAACTTCAATACGGCAGAGGGTTTCGCGCCCTCTTTCGCAACACCACCGGCTTTCAGAACACCGCCACCGGTGTCAATGCCCTTATCACCAACACCACCGGCTTTCAAAGCGCGGCCACCGGCGTTAATGCCCTTATCACCAACACCACCGGCTTTCAGAACGCGGCCATCGGCGTGCAAGCGCTATTCAGCAACACAACCGGATTTCACAACTGAATCGCTGGTGAACGAAATTTCCCTGCGGTTGCTGTTTTGTCGCTTGGCCCGGAATGTGCATGAGGAGATCCTCAGCCCCGGCCGGGCGGGGCGGCAGCCTGACAACCGGGGCTGTGTGGATGCCTAAATTCTACTACAGTGCGCCGCACGCGCCGGAGTCGAAGAAACTCTACGATTGCCAGCCGGCGATAGTCCGGCATCAGCCGGACCGATGCGTTCCGCTCCCTCATCCTTTTCCAACGCGCAAACAATATTTTTATCCAGTGCCGCGATCAAACGCACCTGCGCTTTTCTTGGTAATCGGAAGTTCCTGGAAGATTCCCTTAACCATTTCTCCAGCAATGCTGGAGTCAGTGGACAGCCCATCCACAAACAACGCCGCTTTATCATTTCGAGAAGCCGGGGCACCCGTGGACCCCAGTTCTTCCTGAGAGTATCAAGCGCTTTTGCAACAATCTGGTGAACCCGCGCGCGTGTAAGTGCGCATCGCCGCCCAATTTCTGCGAAGCTCAGGCAAGGCAGATCGTCTCCTCCTATTCTGAGAAGAAGAAACTGCTTTTCACGGGGCGACAACTTCGCTATTCCTTGCTCGAGTAAAGTCAATAATTCGACCGCTGCAGTGGAGTCTTCGATCTGCGGCTCATCAAACTCGCCGGAAATTGCACGCTCAATGAGTTGCTGAATCTCTCCAAGCGTGCGCTTGCCGCAGTTCTTGTATTGAAGCAGTTCAAAAGGGCTGTGGCCTTTTAGATCGCCCAGGGTCCGAGCGCCAATCGACCGGGCGATATTTGCCAAACGTCCCGTTATCGGCAATTCGTGGAACTGCAGCTGACAAATTGCCTCCGGAATGGCGAAGCCAGCTCCATTCTGAGGCAAAGGTGCGCTTTCCTGACTAGGCACCTTCTCTGCCCCAGATTGTGCGCTGCGGGCAAGCGAATCCAACTCATGCAACGTCTTGGCTCCACAATTTCTCTCCCGCGCGAAATCACTCACATTCCGCCCCTGAAGATCGCCGAGCACGCGGACGCCTGCCCTGCGCAATACACCACTGAGACGCACTGACATTCGCCACGCCTCTAATGACTGGTCCCGGAGACCGGCTGGGATGTCAATCGTCTTGGAATACCCACGCAAGGCTAAGACGGCCCTGCGATTTTCACACTCTCCGCGCGGCACAGCCATCTTGCTTGGTTCCTTCTTCCCAAGCACTTCTACGGAAATCGGAGGGCGAAGTTCCCAAAAGTCTGTCGGGCAACCGGGCGTTTTGCCTGCTAGGGGATCATTAGAGTCAGCCCTCACTATTGACATAACGTGGTCATGATTTGGGCAGATTAACGAATCACCTTTGCAGCTTGAACGCCACCGTCGCCAAAGGCGGCAAATGAATGAGGATCGAACATTGGCGGCTCATCCAGGGAACATCTTCGGTCTGCACGCCGCCGTAATTGCCAACGTTGCTGCCGCCATGAGTCTCGGCGTCGGTGTTGATGATCTCGCGCCAGAATCCGCCTTCGGGAACGCCGAGCCGGTAATTATGATGCACCACCGGCGTGGCATTTACGACGAACGCGATCATGTCGCCGGCGCGCGATTTTCTTAGAAACGCCACTACGCTGTTGTCGGCATCGTGAAAATCAATCCAGTCAAACCCTTCGTATGTGTCGTCCTGGTCCCATAAGGCGGGCTCGTTTTTGTATGTGTGATTGAGATGCTGAACAAGACGGCGCAGTCCATCATGGCGGGGCAACTGCGCCAAATCCCAGTCGAGACTTACGTCGTGGTTCCATTCGTTGCGCTGGCCGAATTCGCCGCCCATGAACAGGAGCTTTTTGCCGGGATGCCCGTACATCCACGCCAGAAACATCCTGAGATTAGCGAACTTCTGCCATTCGTCGCCGGGCATCTTCGATAACAACGAGCGTTTTCCGTAAACGACTTCGTCGTGGCTCAGGACGAGAATGAAGTTCTCCTGGAAGGCGTAGAGCAGCGAGAAAGTGATATTGCTATGATGAAATCTTCGGTAAATCGGATCGAGGCTCATGTATTGCAGGAAATCGTGCATCCAGCCCATGTTCCATTTGAAGCCGAACCCGAGCCCGCCCAGATAAGTCGGACGCGAGACGCCGGGCCAGGCGGTTGATTCCTCGGCGATGGTCATGATCCCGGGGAAACGCTCGTAGCAAACTTCGTTGAAGCGTTTCAAAAAAACGATCGCGTCGAGATTTTCGCGCCCGCCGAAAACATTCGGGATCCATTGTCCCGGTTTTCTCGAGTAATCGAGGTAAAGCATCGAGGCAACCGCGTCCACGCGCAGACCATCGATGTGATATTTATCGAGCCAGAAAAGCGCATTGCCGATGAGAAAATTGCGGACTTCGCTGCGGCCATAATTAAAAATGAGCGTCCCCCAATCCTGGTGCTCGCCCTGGCGCGGGTCCATGTGCTCGTAGAGATCGGTGCCATCGAATTCGGCAAGGGCGTGCGCGTCTTTCGGGAAATGCGCCGGCACCCAATCCATAATGACGCCGATGCCCGCCTGGTGACATGCGTCGACGAAATGGCGGAACTCATCGGGCGTGCCGAAGCGGCTGGTAGGCGCATAATAATTTGTGACTTGATAACCCCACGAGCCTTCGAACGGATGCTCAGCGATGGGAAGCAACTCGATGTGGGTGTAACCCATCTCCACGACGTACGGGATCAAAGTCTCCGCCAGCTCGAGATAGCTAAGCTGACGATTTCCTTCGTCGGTCCGGCGTCGCCAGGAACCGATGTGTACTTCGTAAATGCTGACCGCGCTCCTCGGCCAATCCCGTCTCCGGCGCGATTCCATCCATTCGGCGTCGCTCCATCGATAACGGTCAAGATTGTAAACGAGTGAACTGGTCGATAGGCCGTGCTGATTAAAGAAGGCGAACGGATCGCTCTTAAGAAAGACCGCGCCCGTGTAGGCGCGGATTTCGAATTTATAATGCATGCCTTCAGCCGCGCCGGGCAAAAATAATTCCCAGACACCGCTGCCAACCAGTTTGCGCATGGGATTGACACGGCCATCCCAGCCGTTGAAATCGCCCGTCACGCTGACCCGCTGCGCATTGGGCGCCCAAACTGCGAAGTAAACGCCTGCAGCGTCGCCGATCGTGCGCAAATGCGCGCCGAACTTTTCGTAAATCTGCCAGTGCTGTCCCTCGCCGAAAAGATGCAGATCGACTTCGCCCATGATCGGGCCGTACTGATAGGGATCGCGCGTGAGACGTTCCGATCCATCCCACGCTGTAACCCGCAGATGATAATCGAGATCGCGCGTCGCGCCCGGCACAGTTGCGCAAAAAAAGCCGTCGCGCTGAACTCTCTTCGCCTCGATCGGTCCGGTTGCCTGTCGATTCGGCACGATTTCGATCTTGCGGACATCAGGCCGGAAAACGCGGATCTCCAAATCGTCGCCGACGCGGTGCGGTCCCAGGACACGGAACGGATCGGAATGCGTTCCGGTGAGGAAGCTGTTCAATTCGTCGGGTGGCAAGCCGGCGATTTGGAAAGGTTTCATTGTCTCCGTTGAAGCGTTGAAGCGTCGAAACGTTAAAGCGGATTAATCTGTTATCGCTTCAACCATTTATCGTTTCAACGAATCGTTTTGATTGTGTAATGGCGACCCGGGAAAGGGTCTGACCACGAGTGGACGCCAACAAAGCTTGAGACAATGACGAAGCACGAATGACGAATGCCGAACGAATGACACAATGGCAAATGTCGAATCAACTTGCCGCAGCGACGGCCGGCAAACGCGCGATTCACCTGCGGCCTGCGATAAATAGAGAAAGGAGAATTATTAACCATGGCCAAAATTGTAAAAGTCATCGAGCTTATGTCAGAATCGCCCAAGAGTTGGGAGGACGCGACTCAGAATGTCGTCAAGGAAGCGTCGAAGACGCTGCGGAGCATCCGCTCGGTATACATCAAAGAATTCACTGCGGCGGTCGACAATGACAAGGTCGCCAGCTATCGCGTGAACGCGAAAGTCACGTTCGAGATGGAGCGATAGCGATACAAATAAGGGCCATTGTAGGGCGTCTGCGTCAGACGCCGAACCAAGCGATATTGCCCCGGCGTTTCACAGAAACGCCCTGCAAAATCAGGAGATATTCCTATTTCTTCGGCCGCAGCAGCGGGAACAGAATGACGTCGCGGATCGATTCTGCGCCAGTAAGCAGCATGGTGAGCCGGTCGATGCCGATGCCAAAGCCGCCAGCAGGAGGCATGGCGTGCTCGAGTGCGAGCAAGAATTCTTCGTCGATCTTTTGCCTATCTTCGCCGGCCTGCTCCATTAAACGATGACGCTGCGCATCGGGATCGTTCAGCTCCGTGTACCCCGGCGACATTTCCATGCCGTTGATGATCAACTCATAGACATCGACAAGCGAATTGTCTTCGCTGTTTTGCTTTGCCAGCGGCACCAGCTCTTTCGGGCAATGCGTAACGAAAAGCGGATCGATCGTTTCTTCTTCGATTAGCTTTTCGAAGACATGCTGGGTTACCTCGAAATCAGCCAGTTGCGGCAAAATTTCCACCTTCAGCTCTCGGGTAGCGCGCTCGCGCCGTTGCTCGCTCGATAACTCGAACCACTCCTTCCCTGCAACTTCGCGCACTAAATCGTGGTAACGGGCGCGTCGCCATGGCCGTTTCAAATTGATCACCCGCGTGATTTTGCCATCGCCATCTCGATGCTCGATTTGGAGGGAACCGCAGACGACTTCGGCAAGATGGCAGATCAATTCCTCGACAAGAGTTGCCATCTTCTCAAAATCGGCATACGCCCAGTAGGCCTCCAGCATGGTGAATTCCGGATTATGCTTTCGCGAAATGCCCTCGTTCCGGAAGTTGCGGCTGACCTCGAAAACTTTGTTGAACCCGCCTACGAGCAACCGTTTCAGATAAAGTTCCGGAGCGATGCGCAGATAAAGGTCGAGGCCGAGCGCTTTGTGATGGGTGCTGAATGGTTCAGCCGCAGCGCCACCGGCGAGGGTTTGCAAGATCGGCGTCTCCACCTCGAGAAAACCGCGCTCCTCGAAGAAGCGCCGGCATTCGCGAACGATGGCGATGCGTCTTTCAAATACGACACGGGAACGCTCGTTCGTGAGAAGATCGAGATAACGCTGGCGGTAGCGCGCCTCAATGTCTTGCAATCCGTGCCATTTTTCGGGGAGCGGCCGCAGCGCTTTCGCCAGAAGGTGGAAGGCGCGCACTTTCAATGTCGGTTCCCCGCTTTTGGTTAGGAAACATGTTCCTTCGACGCCAATGAGGTCGCCCATATCGAGTAAGCGAAACAGGTCGACCAACGCCGGACCAACTTCTTTGATGTGAACATAAATTTGAATGCGTCCGGTGGCATCGCGCAGATCGAGAAAGTGACTCTTGCCCATGTCACGATGGGCGGTGATACGGCCGGCTGCGCGAAGGGTCTCGCCTTCTTTGAACTTTTCGCGCACCTCCGCAATAGATCCTACCTCAAAACCCGCGCCGAACGGTTCGACACCTTTTGCACGGAGCGCGTCGAGTTTTTTGCGCCGTAGCGCAATCAGTTCATTTTCTTCGTCCATTTTTGGAGAGCGAATGTAAAGCTACTTCGAAAACTTGGGAGCAAAAACTCGCCTGTCCTAGGTCGCATGCGCTCCAACCATCATAGGATGAGTCGGCTGATAGAGACCGATCTCGCCTCCGCTCGGCAGCCGAATGCTTGTGCTGATTCCCCAATCGGCTTCGACAGGCGTCGCGCAGGTCACGCCTTCGTTTTCCAGTGCCTGCACCGCGCTGCCTAAATCATCACAAATCAGATAAAGCACCGCTCCCAGCATTGGATGTTCCGCATGCATTTGCACAAAATCGCCGTCACCGGGATGTACCGCCATCTCGGCTGGCGGCAACGCAAACAGCAACCAGTCCTCGCCGAGATCGATCGACGGAAATTCCAGCACGGTTTTAAGGAAGGCACGATCGGCTTCCGGGTCCTTGCTGTAGAGAAGAAAATGTGCTCCCGAAATCATCGCGGCAGTATATTGATGTCGCGCGAATTGAACAGCCTGAAAGAGGCGCTGGATTCGTGACACGTTAAACCGTTAAAAAAGTTACAAGGGTTACAAGGGGTCTTCCGTTGTAACCCGCCTTCGCTGCGCTACGGCGCGCCAGGCGATGGAACGATGTAACCTTGTAATGATGTGACGACTTGACCATTTAAACGCTCACATTGGGTTTGCCAACGAAAGATCGACCGTGAGATACTTCTCGATGCTCGACGCCGATTCTCTCCCGGCGCCGTGCTACTCACATGGCCGTCGACTTGCCGGAAACAACTTCAAAGATGGAAGAACCGCTGGTGAGGCAGTTTTCTGTTTTCCTGCCGAACAAAGTGGGCGCGATGCTGGATCTGGTAAAACTGCTCAACACCCAAAACACTCACGTCGTGGCCCTGAGCGTCTCGGAATCCACCGATTCGGCCATCGCGCGGATTATCGTGAGTGATCCAAGTCGGGTGGAAAAATTGTTCCGGGAAAAGAACGTAGCTTTCGGTGTTTCCGAAGTGGTGATCGTGGAAATGCGGGAAGTCGCCACCCAACTGGTCAAGCTGCTCGCCGCCTTAGTGATGGCCGAAGTCAATGTCCATTTCGCTTATCCGCTGCTCATACGGCCACGCGGCTTTGCCGCGATCGCTTTGCATGTGGACGATACTGAATGCGCTTCCTCAGTGCTGACGGGCGAAGGATTCAAAATTCTGAGTCAGAGCGACATTTCGCGATAAGAATGCAGGTGATTCGTTAAAAGGGTTACATCGTTACAACGGCCACCGTTCCTACGCCTCATATAACGCTGGCAAGGTTTTTAACTCTTTTAACGATTTACTTTGGCTCAGCCTGTTGACAGCCTCACAAGAACGCGCTTACAGAAATGCGTTTGGTGCTCCATGCGGACCCTTCTTTCACGCGCTACACAGGCCGACATCAGCTTTAGCATTGGGCTCGGCTTAATCGTCATTCTAGCGGTGGCGGAGATTTTCGCCGCAACGTTCTACTATATTGAGCGGGCTCGCGCTGCCCGAGCCTCGGCCGAGGCAGTCGCGGCAACTCAGGTTCGCCCGATGGCACCTGCTGTTTCGACAGCGGCGGCGTCCGCGTCGGCCCAGCCAGATCAGTCGCCGGCGGCACCTAGTCCTCTCCCTTCCCTGGTTGATCAGCTGCTGCGGGAAGGCGTTGAGTTGCGCGAGCGCGGAGATACGACGACCGCACTCGCCCGTTTGAATGAAGCATCGGAAAGCGACCCGACAAACGCCGCGGTGCTCGAAGAGATAGCCAAGACCTACGAAGCAATGCAGCTCTTCGACCGCTCAAATGAAATGTGGCGCAAACTCCAAGAAATGGGTCCGTCGGCCGGCGAGGCTTACGAATTGGCAGATCGGCGCTTGAAGCTGGGCGTGCCGACTCCGGGGACTGCGGGGGCTGGCATCGCAAGCGCGTCACTCGATCCGGCGGCTCCGCACACAGATGTTGGTGGCGGCATCGCGGAGGGTTCCATATTCAGTGTTACTGAGGTCAAAACAACAGAGACACCCGATCCAGACGCTGAGGCGAACCTGACGCTGCAAATCGCCATAAAAAAACAGCCAGACGCCACAATCGATTACACCAAGGTGAAAATTCAGGTGTTCTTTTACGACACAGTGGATAACAGAGATGTTAAGCTGACCGACGCTGAGGTGAATTATGAATGGCTCACGCCGAAGCACGATTGGACGGAAACAAACCCGGAGATGCTCTCGGTGAGTTACCTGCGCCCGAAAACGAGAGTCGTCGCGCCCGAGGCAGCGCTGGCTGAGGCAGCGGCATCGGTCAAGCCAGGACAGAAGGGTCGACCAGCCAGGGGTTCTACTGCGGGAGCTGGTGAAAGAAAATATCTCGGCTACAGGATTTTGCTTTATTACGATGATAAATTGCAAGCCGTTCAGGCGGAACCGGCTCGACTGTTGCAGCTCTTTCCTCCTTCAGAGAAAATCTCGCCACCGTGATGTAATTGCAGCTCTAAGCACCGCGAGGAAAGCGAGGCACGAGCGAACAGTGCAAGGGTGAAAAATTAACAATAAGGGACATTTGCACGTGTGAGGAATGCAACATCGAGCCAGTGAAGCCCAAAAAGGCGCCGACTTTTCATGTTACCAACTGCGTCATTTTGCCGCGTGATAAAACATGCTCTGCCTTTTGTCTGCGTTTTCCTCTCAGCAGTGAGCGGGCAAGCGCAGATTCAGGTGGAGCTGAAATTCAAGCGACTGCAGTACATCGCCTATGAACCAGTGATGGCGACACTGGGGATCACTAACCTGGCTGGGCGCGACGTCGATCTTCACGATGCCGGGGGGCAGGCGTGGTTTGGATTTGAGGTAACCGGAAGCGAGGGTCAGCCGATTGCGCCCCTCGCCACAGATAGCACACAAGCGCCCTTGAAAATCGAGGCGGGGCAAAAGGTCACGCAGCGGATCGATCTTGCCGCGCTTTATCCTGTCCACGATTTCGGCGCTTATCATGTTCGTGCCCATATTTATTTCGCCGATTTGGGGAAGTTTTTTTATTCAGGATCGAAGGTTTTTGAGGTAACCAATGCGCGGCCCATCTGGCAGCAAACAGTGGGAATTCCCGATGGGGTTGCCGCACCCGGGGACGCACGCACATACTCGCTCCTGAGCAACCGGTTTCCGGACCATACGTCCTTGTATGTGCGCGTGCAGGAGCGGGACAAGGGAATCGTCTATGCGACTTATTCGTTAGGCCGGACGATTGCCTTCGAGCAACCGCAGGCGGAAATCGATCGCGCGAATCAATTGCATGTCCTGCATTGTGCGGCTCCGCGAGCCTGGACCTATTCCCGCGTTGGTCTGAATGGCGAACTGCTTGGGCACTCTTCTTTCATGGAAACCAAAACTCGTCCGCGCCTGGTCCGCTCCGCTAATGGCGAAGTGGCGGTGCGCGGCGGCGTGATCGAGGCGCCTGCCGCCCAAACAAAAGCGGCTCGTGACACCGCGCCAAAACTCTCGGACCGGCCGCCGGGAATGCCCAGGGACAATCGGTAATGCCAGCAAACTTTTGCCAACTATGTCTCGTTGCTGGCGTTTTATCGATTGCAGGTCTGACATGCCCCCCTTCCGGTTCGGCAGCCTCGGACTCATCCACAACGGTCGTAATTGATGCCGGCCACGGCGGTCACGATCGCGGCGGTATTCCCGGGCAGAGGATCGCGGAAAAGGAGATGACGCTCGAGGTCGCGCAACGCCTTAAAAAGGTACTCACAGCGGATGGCTATCGCGTCGTCATGACTCGCGAGAACGATGTCTTTGTCCCCCTGGGGACGCGGATCGCAATCGCGAACTCGTATCGCAACGCAATTTTCGTGTCTGTTCATTTCAACTCGGCAAGACGCCTCGGCGCCGATGGAATCGAAACATATTTTTATGGCCGCGACAGCTTGCCGCTTGCCTCCGCCGTCCATCATTTTGTTGCAGGCGGCGCGCTGTCACCGAATCGCGGAGTGCGGCGTCGCGGTTACTATGTTCTCCGAAGAGCAAGGGTGCCGGCGGTTCTGGTGGAATGCGGGTTTCTGACGAATCCGACCGAAGCAGCGTACATCCAAAAATCTTCCTATCGCCAAAAACTTGCCGAAGAGATTGCAGCCGGAATCCGGGGGCGCTCCAATGTCAGAAGTTCTACAAGCTCAACTGCAGTTGCAACCATTCCGCTGCAGTCGTACATCGACCAGACCAAGGTGAGTTCCAAACGCTCCCGGAAGAAGCGCTCAGGCTCCAAGTCTTCGAAAAAGAAGAAATCATCCAAGTCAACTGGGCCCGCAGCAAACGGAACGTCAGAGAAACGGGAGACCTGATTGGAGTCGCCGGTTTTAACTTCAGCGCAAATGCGAAGCGCAGAAAAAGCGGCCTTCGCGCGAGGAGTGGAAGTCGAAGCGTTGATGGATCAGGCAGGCGCGGGCATCGCAAGAGTAGTCACCAAATTTTTGCCGAGCCCTGGAACATGCATCGTTTTCGCTGGAAAAGGTCATAACGCAGGCGACGCGCTGGTGGCCGCGCAATCCTTGCGAAGCAGAGGATGGAAAATCGAAATCCGGCTTGCATTCAAAGAGAACGATTGCAGCGAACTCATGCGCAAAAAGTTGGAAGGCTTGCGTCGCAGACCAACCGAGATCTTGGGCGCGCAACCATCCCGCGACGGCGGGACGGACTTCGGCATCACTCTTATCGAGCTCTGGGCTCAAACCGCAGATCAGTTGTCTGATGCGCAGGACGCGATTGCGGCGGAAGCGTACCTGGAGAGCGCGTCTCCAATCATCCTTCTCGATGGCTTACTTGGAGTCGGCGCGAAACCACCGCTGCGCGAACCCGTGCGTGCAGCCTGTCGCCAGATCAATCAACTGCGGCAGAAAAGGAGCGCTTATGTTTTCGCGGTTGATCTTCCCACTGGTCTCGATGGCGATTCCGGCAAAGCCGATCGCGATTGTGTGATGGCCGATTTCACAGTCACGGTCGGTTTCGCAAAGTCGGGTTTGGTTGCGGACGGCGCTTTGGACTTTGTCGGCCGGCTCGAAGTGGTTCCCCTTCCCGATCTCACAGCGGAAGGCCAGTCGAACGAGCTAATCGCCGCTCCTTATTCGCTGGCACCGCTTTTGCCGCGGCGACGCTTTAGCGCCTACAAAAATCAATTTGGCCGCCTCGGCATCGTTGCCGGGTCAAAAGGATTCATCGGCGCCGCGCTCATGACCACCGAAGGAGCGTTGCGCGCTGGTGCGGGATTGGTCGAAGTTTTCGTTCCAGAAGAAATCTACGAGATCGCTGCCGCAGCTGCTCCAATGGAAGCGATGGTGAAACCGCTTGAATCCTATCGCGGCCTGCTCAGGGAAAAGATCGATGTCTGGGCGCTTGGACCCGGCTTGGGAAAATCGCGAGCCCCCGAAATTCTCGAGCTCATCGAAAAAACGAAGCAACCAATGGTGGTTGACGCTGACGGGCTCAACATATTGGCGGACAAAATTTCAACGCTCAAGCGATGCAAAGGGAAACGTTTGCTGACGCCGCACCCGGGCGAGATGAACCGGCTTTTTGCCGGCAAAAAGGAATCGCGCATGAAAACAGCGACGAAATTCTGCGATCGGTTTCCGGTAACGCTTTTGTTAAAAGGCAGTCGGACGATTGTTGCCGAACGTGATTGCGCATTGAGCTATAACACAACGGGCAATCCGGGAATGGCCAGTGGCGGAATGGGCGATGTTCTCACCGGCGTCTGCGCTGGATTAGCCGGCCAGGGTTTATCTCTTTACGATGCTGCTCGCCTTGGTGCGTGGGTGTGCGGACGCGCTGCGGAAATCGCAATTTTTGGTCGCGGCGCCAGCGAGGAGTCGCTGCTTGCACGCGATGTGCTCGATCATCTTGGCCAAGCGTTTAAAGACCTTCGAAATTCGGCTATCTGACTTTTCTAACCGGGGGCCGCGTGCTTCATTAAACCGTCAAATCGTTACATTGCTTGCCGCGCCGTAGCGCAGCGAAGGCCGGTTACATGGGAAGACTGTCCTTGTAACTCGTTTAACGATTTAACTATTTTTTTCTGGCCATCCAATGAAAGGCCAACGCCGGGACAAGAAATAGAAATACCAGCACGAGTCGCACATTCGTGAAGAATGTGAGCACGATTCGTCCGACTTCTTTCTCGTCCACTTTATAGAAATCGACCGCCCATTGGCTGGCCGTGTCCCAAAAAGCGTAGGTGGCAATGAAATAGAAGAGCGTGAATACGAGGCCGATGATAAATGCGCAGAAGAAAAAATTCCGGAGGAAAATGATTTTGTCGCGTTCCATTATCGGGGGCTTGCCGGGAGTAATGATCTATTTTAACGAAGGTAGGTCAATGACGAAACAGCTGCTTTCCCTCCAACGCGACGCGCACCGGACTGCAGCCCGGTGTTAACGAGAACTCGGCTCAGTCGTTGTAAAGGCGTCGCAGTTGCAGAAGACTAGCGAACCATGCGGATCGTGATCTCATCGCGAAGGCACAGAATCGCGATTACGATTTGCTGGCGGCGCTATCCTCGCGAAGACAAGCGACGGTTCTTTGCACTAATGGCGCGACGCGCTGACTACCAATGCCCTTCCCGCGAGCCATAGCTCGGAGTGCGCTAAAGAATGCCCAGCCGTATATAGCGCAGAAGGGGGAGTCTGCGAAGGAAAAGTCCAAGGAATCGTCCATGTAATTGTAGATCAAATTCCTTAGCTTTTCACCGCGCTATATTCACTGAACAAACCAAGCATTCGCGTTTGCTTTACGTCGACAAAGCCGGCGGCGCGGAGCGCATCGAGCACCACTGCTGGCGGCACGCAGGCATCCATGGTTTCCCAGTAGTAACGGATCATGTTTCGCGCGTCGTGGCTGCGGGTGAAGAGCAGCGCTAGCGCCGGGTAGATGCGACTGAAGTAGAGGCGGAAAAAAAAATTGCTCACCTGGCCGGATGGCTTCGTAATCTCGAGCATCAGCACTTTTCCGCCCGGCCGCAACACGCGGTGATATTCGCGAAACGTCGCCTCGAGGCTAGTCACGTGGCGCAACGCGTAGCCCATCGTCAGGAAGTCGAACGAATTCTCGTCGAAGGGCATCTGTTCCGCGCGGCCGTGGACAAACTTCGCCGGGAGTTTGGTGCGCGCCACCGCCAGCATGCCCTCGCTGGGATCGAGACAGGTGATGTTTTCCGCTGTGCCGAGGATTTTCATCGCCTCGACCGCCATCAGTCCCGTACCGCATCCCACGTCGAGGACGTGATCACCGGGCTTTAACTCGTGCCGCTCCTGCGCCGAGCGACGGTAAAACGAGCCGCTGCGCAGGAAGCCCCACTCGACGACGCCGTCGTAGTGCTTTGCCCCGGCGTCAAACAGCCGGTTCACGAACGCCGGCTTGCCCTCGGTGCTGGAATAATGCTCGGTCAGCGGTGGATGAGGTAGGACTTTGTCCGGCTCCACAAGAGGAAGTCTCAACCTAAGCGACCATCGTTCGCGCGCAACTTGTCAATCAATCGGTTCGATACACCGCCGGAAATGAAACTTTTCTGTTCCGCTTTTGGTGCGGTAACCGGAGCTCAGGCATCCTGCCTGACTCGGCCAGCGGGGCTTCCAGCGTGCCGGATACGCGAAGCAGGATGATTGTTAGCCAGGACAGCCTGGAAGGCTATCCTCTGGCCGCTGGCTTCCCCCATCCAATTGCACTGTGTTTGATTCTGCTGCTATACATGCGCCATGCGGATCGGTGATCTCATCGCGCGAATTGTCACTGAACGCCGCGCCTACGTCTGGCTCGGCGTGGTCGCGGGCGCGATTGTTTGCCTTATCATTTTCGTTGCACGGATTTCACTGGATAGCGAAGTGCTCAACATGCTGCCGGGCAAATTTAGCTCGGTAGAGGGATTGAAAATTTACGACCGCGCTTTTGAGCAGACGCGCCAGCTTACATTCGCGCTGCATTGTCAGCCGGACGATGTTGATAAACTGGAAGAATTTGCGCCGATTTTCGCGGACCGTTTGCGGAAACAACCATGGTGCGAACGTGTCCTCGCGGGTTCACCTATGCAGACGCCGGATGGTATTCGCGATCTGCAATCAATCGCAGTGCCTCTGCTCTTGAATCTCGAGCCGCCTGCATTCGACGAGGCCATCTCGACCCTGCAGCCGGAAAAACTTCGCGAGCGATTGCACCGGTTCCGTGAACAAATCGAAGCGGGCTCACCGCGGGCGCAGTTTCAGCTCGAGTTTGACCCGCTGGGCTTAATCGGGCCTGCGCTCAAACCTTTCGCCGAGAGCAATCAGATCGAGGAGGAACAGCCCATGGCTTCATCGGATCGTACGATGCGCGTTTTTCTGGTCATCACGAACCAGCCTTCGATCAGCGCGTTTGAGTGCCAGCGTGTGATGCGCCAGGTAGATGCGTTTCGCGCCCACGCGCGAGATGGCTGGGAGGGCGGACCATTGGATGTGCTCGTCACGGGCCGCTCGGCCTACGTCGCCGAAATTTCGTTGAGCATGCGCCATGACATTATCGCGACCGTGATCGGGTCGGTCGTGCTGGTCGGCATCATTTTTTTCGCCGGCTTCGGCCGCTGGATGCCGCTGCTTGGAATGGGATTTTCGCTTTTGTTGTCGTGCCTCGTCGCGCTCGCGCTCGGCCTGCTGATTTTCGGACGGCTCAACATGGTGACGGTTGGATTTTGCGCCATCCTCGTCGGGCTCGGGGTCGATTTCGCAATTCTGATCTTTGGCCGCTACCAGCAGGCGCGCACGGACGGCGAACCGCATCCTCAGGCAATCTCGACGGCTATTCAAAAGTTGGGGCGCGCCGTTTTCTTTGGCGCCCTCACAACGGCAGCAGGCTTTCTCGCCCTGATTCTGAGCGGCTCGATCGGCTTTTCTCAACTCGGTGTGCTCATTGCCGTCGGCATTCTCTTTGCCGGTCTATTCATGTGCACGATTCTGTTTTTGTTCGTGGGCGAAGAACAACCGGCAGCTCGCCGCGATTGGATCTTCGAAGCCGTGAAAAAATACGTGGCCCGAAGCGTGCGACGTCCCGCACTGATCTTGATTCTGGCGACGGTAATCTTAGGGATCTTGACGGTCTTTGGTTTCTCGCCGAAACCGCCGCTTCCTTTTGATGCGAGCGGACGTTCGCTCCAACCGAAAAAGAGCCATGCCGGTCACGCGCTAGCCGCGATTATGAGCAATATGCCAGGGCGCTGGGAACCGGTGCTGGCCATCGTGCGCGCACCCGACGCGCAGCGGCTCCACGACGATTGGAAAAAAATCGCGGCGCATTGGAGCGAGCTGCAAGCGGCGGGCAAGATCAAAAGTTTCTCAACGCCCGCGGCGCTGGCGTTCTCGCCAATGTCGATCCAACACAATCGGGAACGATTGCGCAAGATCGACTTCCAAAGCGTCCGGCGAACATTGGGAGAAACGCTCGATGCCGAAGGATTCAGTCCCGATGCGTTTTCCAGCGCATACAAGTTGCTAGACGATTTGCAGTCGGTTGCCGACCCAAACGCGCCGCTACCGAACTGGCGAGATAAACTTCCGAAATCTTCGAGCTGGTGGTTCCTGGTGGATCGCTACTTCGCGCAAGATCCCCTGCTCACCGTCGGTTTTGTTACCAGTAACCAACCAGTCAAAGACCACGCGCAGTCCGTTGCGCTCAGCCGCGAATTGCCGGTGCCGGGCGTGGCGATGATCCTTTCAGGATGGAGCTATACGCTCGCGAATTTGCTGCCTTGGGCGCAACGTCAGTTGCTCATCGTTACTGGCGCAATGGCTGTGTTCGAGGGGCTGCTCCTGGCGGTTTTGTATCGCGATTGGCGGCTTTGGGTCATTCAGGAGATCACGCTCATCTTCGGCCTCGGCGCGATGCTCGCGACGATGAAATTATTCAACCTGCCCTTGAACTTGTTAAATGTTCTGGCCTTTCGGCTGGTGATCGCGATCGGAGTCGATTACGGCATTTACGTGCTGTTCGCGTGGCAAAAGGCGCGCGAGATCGAGCACGACATCGCCGGGGTGGTCAAGCCGGTCTTGCTCGCGGGCCTAACTGCCCTTGCCGGATTTGGATCGTTGGTGCTCGCCAAAAACTCTTCGCTCAGCGGCCTCGGCGTCGCCTGTGCAATCGGCATTTTCTGGAACCTGGTGGCGACGATTTTCTTCACCCTTCCAGCCGCGGCGGCCGTTAGACCAAAGGCTTGGCGCGGCGACGAATCGGGATAAGATCGGCAATCAGATGAACCGGATCATCCAGCATACAGGACAGATCTGTTTAACTGTCCTTTTCCTTCTCATTATCGCGCCGAAGACTAACGCGCAGGCGCTCTCAGAGGCTGATGTCAAAAATCTCCTTGCCCGAATTCGAGAGAACCGGATTACGCAGGCCGATTTTCAGGAACAAAAGGTTATTCGTCTGATGAAGAAACCGATCGTCAATTCAGGGAAGGTCTGGTTCCAGCCACCGAACAAATTCCGGCGCGAGGTGAAAGGGAACTCGCCCAGCCTTACGGTGAGCGATGGTCAGCAACTTTGGATTTACTATCCCAATTTCAAATCGGCTGAGCGTTATTCGTTAGGAAAACGTTCCCCGCTCGATTCGGTCATTGCTTCAATCAATTCCGCATTGAATCTGGAAAATATCGAAAACACGTTCCATATCACTGCGACACGAGCCGGAAACGGCTACGAGTTGGAGCTGGTGCCGCGAACAACTTCGATGAAACGGGCGTTTCAAAAATTGAATCTGCGAATTAATGACAACCTCCAAGCCGAGCGCACGGACATGCTGCAGCCGAACGGCGATCGGCTTGTAACCGTCTACATAAACCAGAAACGTGCGCCGATTCCTCCATCGACGTTCGAATTCACACCACCGCCAGGCACCGATGTCTCGACGCCACTTGGACGGTAAATTGGTAGGGCGCGATCACCGGGCGCGCCGCGTTTTACTTGCTTTTCCCCACCGCAGTAAGAGAATTAACTCTGAGAATTGAAAAAACGCTGGCGTTCCAAATTCGAGCAAGCCAGACAAAGACTCCTTCTCACTCCGACGGAAAAACGAGTGGTTGTTTTCATTCTCGGGGCGTTCGTGCTCGGGCTGGGCACAAAGTGTTACCGCGACGCTCATCCGTCGCCTTCTTCGCCGGCACCAAAACCAACACAGGAAATTACGCCGCCTTAAATTCGCTCACGATCTCATGCAACGTCTTCTTCGCATCGCCGAAGATCATGCTCGTGTTGTCCTTGAAAAAAAGCGGGTTTCCGATGCCGGCAAAGCCGGACGCCATCGAGCGCTTGAGCACGAAAACGGTGTGCGCCTGATCGACGTTGATGATTGGCATACCGTAGATTGGGCTGGATTTGTCCTCGCGCGCCGCTGGATTGACCACGTCATTTGCGCCAATCACGAGCGCCACATCAATTGTCGGCATTAAAGGATTGATCGCATCCATCTCTACAAGTTGCTCGTAAGGAACGTCGGCTTCGGCGAGCAACACGTTCATGTGCCCCGGCATTCGGCCGGCTACCGGATGGATCGCGTATTTCACTTCGGTGCCGTTTGCTTCGAGAAGATCCGCCAGTTCCTTGACTAAATGCTGCGCCTGGGCCACGGCCATTCCGTAACCGGGCACAAAAACTACCGAACTCGCGGCTTCGAGGGCAAAATAAGCGTCATGCGGCGAGATCGATTTCGCTTCGCCTTTTGCGCCTGCACCTGCGACGGTGCCAGCAGCCGCTCCAAATCCGCTGAAGAGGACGTTTGCAATCGAGCGATTCATCGCTTTGCACATGATTTGGGTCAGGATGATCCCGCTCGCGCCGACGAGTGACCCGGCCACGATGAGCATGTGGTTAGCGAGGACAAAACCCGCAGCCGCGCCCGCGAGACCCGAATAACTGTTTAGCAAACAGATGACGACCGGCATATCCGCGCCACCGATCGGGAGGACAGCGAAAATGCCAATGACAAGCGCAAGAACGACTCCGAGGATCAAGATCGCGTAGCTCGACTCGGGCGCGAGTGTAAAGATGGTGCCGAACAAAACGGCCGCCGCGAGCAGCAGTCCGTTAACGATGTGTTGCCCGCGAAACGTCACCGGCTTGCCCGTAACTACCAACTCAGCGAGCTTGGCAAACGCGAGAACGCTCCCACTGAAAGTGACGCCGCCGATCAAAACCGTCAGATAGATTGAGACAATCGTAAACGTCGGCGCGTCGGGATGCATGTGGTATTCGGCCCACCCGACCAGCATGCTTGCCAAACCACCGAAACCGTTGAAAAGCCCGACCATTTCCGGCATCGCCGTCATCTTTACCCGGTAGGCCGAAACTGCGCCGATCCCGGAACCCAGTACGATTCCGGCTACAATCCACGTAAAGCTCAGGTCGCCTTTAATTAGCGTGGCGACAATCGCCAGCAGCATTCCTACCGCCGAGACGACATTGCCGCGGCGAGCAGTCTCGGGCGAACTGAGCATTTTTAGCCCGACAACGAAAAGTGACGCCGCGATGATGTAGAGCCACTCCATGCTACGTCATTTTTTCTTTTTGCGGAACATTGCCAGCATCCGGTCTGTCACCAGGTAGCCGCCGACCACGTTGATTGTCGCGAAAATCACCGCGAGAAATCCGAGCGCCGTGGCAAAATCACCACCGCCCACGCCCGCCGCCATCATCGCGCCCACAATGGTGATCCCGGAAATCGCGTTCGACCCCGACATCAACGGCGTGTGCAACTGCGAGGGGACCTTGGAGATCAGTTCGAATCCAAGGAATGCAGCAAGAATAAAAATGAAAATCAGGGTCGCGATCATAAATGGTAGTGCGCTTTGATGGTTTCGTTCACGACTTCGCCGCTGTGCGTGATAAGACAGCCACGCAGGAGTTCGTCTGCCGGATCGATGATGATTCTTTTCTGTTCCTTGTTCCAGAGATGCTCGACAAAATTGCCAAGGTTATTTGAGTACATCTCGCTCGCTGGTGTGGCCGCGCGAGAGGGCAGATTGGCGTATCCAAATACGCGGACGCCGCTTAGTTCCACGACCTTGTCGAGCTCAGCGCATTCGACATTTCCACCCGCTTCAACAGCAAGATCGACAACGACGCTGCCTGGTCTCATTCCTCGCACCATCTCTGTTGTCACAATGACCGGCGCCTTCTGTCCAAAAACCTGCGCTGTGGTAACGACGACATCTGAGAGGCCGCAATGTTTTGCCATCACCTCCCGTTGCGCCGCGAGTTGCTCTTCGGTTAGCGCTTTGGCGTAGCCTTGGTCGGTCTCCTCTGTTTTTCCAAGATCGACTTTCACGAAACGCGCACCCAGCGAACGCACTTGTTCTTCCACGGCGGGACGCGTGTCGAACGCTTCCACGCGCGCTCCGAGCCGTTTTGCGGTCGCGATTGCCTGCAAACCGGCAACGCCCACGCCGATCACAAGAACACGCGCCGGCTGGATCGTCCCGGCCGGCGTGATCATCATTGGAAATATCCGATCAAGCTCTTCGGCTGCGAGAATCACGGCGAGATAACCGGCGAGACTCCGTTGCGAACTGAGAGCATCCATCTTTTGCGCAATGCTCGTTCGCGGAATCATCTCCATGCTAATCGCGCTCACTTTCGCCGCGGCGAAACGCTCGATCAGATCGCGTTCGTTGAACGGGTCCAGAAAGCTGATATGAACAGACCCCTCACGGAGGGAAGCCACTTCTTCGATCGGCGGCTTTCGCAATCGCAACACAACGTCTGCGTCGGCCAGCCCTACCCATCGATCGTCAACCACAGAGGCCCCGGCGTTCTTGTATTGCGTGTCGCTGCGATGGATTGAAGCGCCGATGCCAGGCTCAACCGCAACTTCAGCGCCGAGCGCCACCAACTTCTTCGCCGTCTCCGGTACAACGGGCGCACGCTTCTCGCCCGGATCTGTTTCCTTGGGAACAAAAATGCGCATCGCCTACTTCTTGGCAATGCGCGAAGGCAAAAGCAAGCAACAGATTGGGTTGGCGCAGTGCTTGTCCAGAGCACATCTGATTCCTCAGGTTTCGGCTGCTTCACCTCTGGCCGCTGGGTATATTCAGTCAATTTCCGCATATGCCGTTTGCGAAACGTATCGTTCCCACAGATCATTTCTGAGTGACGGATTACGTTGACGCGTTCACAAAGCAGATTTGTGAAGTTATTGTAGGCAAGAATCAGGCGGTAAAGCTCGCCGTCGCCTGTCTGCTCGCACGCGGCCACCTCTTGATTGAAGATATTCCGGGCGTGGGTAAGACGACTCTCTCCCAGGCACTCGCGCGCTCGCTCGCACTCGCCTTTCAGCGCATCCAGTTTACGAGTGACCTGCTTCCGGCCGATATTCTCGGCAACTCCATTTTCGATCGGGAAGAGCAGCACTTTGTGTTTCACCGCGGCCCGCTCTTTTCGCAAGTCGTGCTAATCGACGAAGTGAATCGCGCGACCGCCAAGACGCAAAGCGCGCTCCTGGAAGCAATGGAGGAACACCAGATCTCGATCGATGGCGTGACGTATGACTTGCCCGAACCGTTTTTCGTCATCGCCACCCAGAATCCGCAACATCAGGTCGGTACCTTTCCGCTGCCCGAATCTCAGCTCGACCGGTTTCTGATGCGGATCGAACTAGGCGTGCCCGATCGCGCCAGCGAGCGCGCCATGCTTTTGGGAATGGATCGCCGCCAGATGCTCAAAGAATTGAAGCCCGTGTTTCATCCACAAACGTTGCTCGAAATTCAAGATAGCGTCCGAAAGGTGCACGCTTCGCCAGCGCTGCTCGATTACCTGCAGGATTTGCTCGATGCCTCGCGGCAGCGTCACAGCACCGGCTTGTCCCCACGCGCGGGTCTTGCTCTGCTGCATGCATCCCAAGCCTGGGCACTGATGAATGGACGCGACATGGTCCTTCCGGAAGATATTCAAGCGGTGGGGATCGCAGTCATGGCGCATCGGCTCGGACACGATATCGAGCAGCCCGGACAAAGTGGGCGCACACTGGCTGACAATCTACTGCACAGCGTGCCGGTGCCGTGAAAGACAGAAAATTTCCGTTCGCGTGTCCGACCGCAAGTTTTGGCGGCCTGCTGTTTGTTCTGGCAACAATGTGGTACGCGGCCTCAAGTCAAAATAGTCCAGCAGCATACCTGCTGTTGTTCGCACTGACCGCGGTCTTTTTGGTTTCGATTCCCCACACCCTGGTCAACCTCGCAGGTCTGACAATCACAATCGAATCCGTGAAACCTGCGTTTGCAGGTCAGGAGGTCTCGCTGCCGATCGAGATCATGAACAGATCGCGCGCAACGCGGCATGGAATTAACGCGGCTTCATCGGGCTCAGGCCGGGAACGCCAACGGGTCGATCGCATCCCAGCCGGCAAAGCCGCGCGTGTAATGCTTCGATTTCCCGCCCGACAGCGGGGCGAACATAAAATAGGAACGTTGTGCCTAACGAGTGTTTATCCGCTCGGTTTTGTCCGCGTTTCAAAACAATTTGCGACCGCCCAAAGCTATGTTGTGTATCCCAAACCTGCCGGAGATCTGCAGCTCCCGCTGAGTCGCGCGCGTTCGACCCATAGCCGGTCGCAAGCGGACATCGGCGAAGGCGATGACTTTGCCGGGGTGCGTGCCTACGTGCGGGGCGAGCCGCAACGTCACATTGATTGGAAAGCCGTGGCACGCGGGCAGCCGCTCATGACGAAACAGTTTAACGCCGAATCGCCAGGCTTCGTGGATCTCGATTTTTCTGTCCTTCGTTTTGGCGATGTGGAAGCCAGATTGTCGCAGCTTGCGCTTTGGCTAATCGAAGCCGAACGCGCTCGGCGTCCCTACAGTCTTCGCTTGCCAGGGACTGAGATTCCACCGGCAGTTGGCGAATCACATTTTCACCAGTGTATGCGCGCACTTAGCCAGTTCCAGTGAGGACGCCAAGGGACACAAGTATTCCGCGACAACCGCTGCTTTGGCTGGCGGCCGCGTTGCTCTTCACGCTGCCGCCGATGTTCGGCAGTCTCGCGACCTGGGTTCCAAGCTTCTTTCTGCTCACCCTCGCAATGAAATTTTGGATGGAACCAAAAGGTTACCGCCTTCGCTCTGTGGTTTGGAAACTGGTTCTGGCGGCCGCGACGCTGGCCGCCATCTTGTTTAGTTACGGTTCCCTCAAGGGCATTGAGCCAGGCGTTTCCGTTCTCGTCGTCCTCATGTCACTCAAGATTCTGGAGGCGCACACCGCGCGCGAGTTCCAAGTCATGGTGATGATCGGCTGGGTCCTTTGTCTGTGTGGATTTTTTCTCTCCCAGGATCTCGCAATCGCGCTTAGTCTTCTGACCGCATTCGCATTGCTGCTGGTAGCGTTGATCCAGTTTCACGGCGGACCGTCATCCGGCAACCTCCGGTTACCACTAGGTGTAACCTGCAAACTCCTTGCTCAGGCAGCCCCGCTCGTCCTCTTACTTTTCCTTCTGTTTCCCCGAATAAATACCGGATTGCGACTTGATATTCGCGATTTCCGTTCGGCGGCTTTGGGGTTTTCCGATCGTCTTTCTCCGGGCAGCATCGCATCTCTTGCAAATTCTTCGGATATCGCTTTCCGGGCGGAGTTCCCTGACACCAGAACTCGGCCGCCTGGCGCCATGTATTGGCGCGGGATAGTCATGTGGCGTTGCGCAGGTATGGAATGGCGAGCTCCGAATGCTCCTCCAGCAATCTCCCACTCCTCGACGCAACCGTCGGGTGGCAAGGCGATTCGGCAGCGGATTACGCTCACACCGCATGACGCACACTGGATGTTCGCGCTCGACCGGCCGTTTGAAGTTCCGCCTCGCGCGATCCTTGCACGCGGCAATTATCTCTGGAG
This sequence comes from Verrucomicrobiota bacterium, assembly GCA_046724585.1. Lineage (GTDB taxonomy): Bacteria > Verrucomicrobiota > Verrucomicrobiia > Chthoniobacterales > UBA10450 > Udaeobacter. Next base: position 11,497 of record JBKOWV010000009.1, on the reverse strand, counting down.
CGTTCAGCCAATCCGAAAAGCGCGCCGGTATGAGGTCATTTCATCCTCCGAGATTGCAGAAAAGGAACTCCCGCCGCATGAACGTCGGCTCGCGCTCGAACTGCCGGCATCGATCACCCCAGCTGTGCGAGAATTAGCGCGATCCTGGATCGCCGAGAATTCCAATCCGCGCGCTACAGTCAACAGCGCTCTCCAGTTTTTCCGGAGGCATGGGTTTCGTTATTCGTTGTCGCCCGGCGAATACAGCAGAAACGATCTGGACGAATTTCTCTTTCGTCGTCGAGTTGGCTTCTGCGAACACTACGCGGCCAGTTTTGCCACCCTGATGCGACTGGCTGGAATTCCCGCGCGTATCGTAGTCGGCTACCTCGGCGGTGAGTACAACGATCTGGGCCGATTCTTTCTTGTGCGACAGGCGGACACTCATGCCTGGTGCGAAGTCTGGCTCCCGGAGAGCGGTTGGACGCGAGTGGATCCAACCACCTCAGTTGCGCCCGGACGAGCGAGTCTCGATCTAAACTCGTTCCTGGAGCAACGCATTGTTTCCGGGGAAACGGGAACTCGCCGAAGCGCATTCGTCACACAGCTGGCCCGCTCGGCAATATTCGCGAACGTTCGGCTTGCGTGGGAGGCGCTCAATTACGAGTGGGACACGCGCGTCCTAGGTTTCGACGCCGACGTGCAGGAAGTTTTGCTGGCCCACTTCGGAATCGCCGAACGCAAACCGTTCCTGCTAATCGTACAAATCCTGGTTGTCGTCGCCGCGCTGCTCGTAATTTATGCCGGCTGGATGCAAATGCGGACGCGCTCGCGCGCCGACCGAGTTAAAGCGTTGTACAACCGCTTTTGTCGTAAGCTTGCGCGCCAAGGCGTGCGGCGCGATCCATGGGAGGGCCCATCAGATTTTTCAAGGCGCGCAGCTCAATTATTGCCTGAGGAATCCGAGCGCATTCGAGGAATTGCGAACACGTACATTACGTTGCGTTATTCACCCGAACCCGCCCCCATCACGCTCGACCGATTCGGGAAAGAAGTGCGTGCGTTTGCCGCCGATAGCCGTTGAGGGCGGTTTTCTTGTTCCGGCTTTCTTGCTCAGGCTCATGCTCTCACTCGAAATCAACTCTGTTTGACTGCACTAAGCACTTTCATCGCTGCGTTGTGCCCGGGAATGCCGCTGACTGCCCCGCCGCGCAGCGCACTCGATCCGCAGAGAAACACATTTTCATATTCCGTTTCGACGCCCCACGCACCGGCCTGTTTTTTTGTTTCGGCGAAGGGAAATGTCGGCGCGTCTTGGAAGATGTTACCGTGGTACATGCCGAGCGCATCTTCGATATCGACCGGGCTTTTGCTTTCGACGCAAAGGCTGCCGTCACGCGCCACCGCGAGACAATCTTCCAGCGGTTCCTCCAGCCATTGATTTATCCCTTGGATGAATTTCTTTTCCGCGAGCTTTCTCATCGCGTGACTGTCGCGCGCAAACAAGGTGAACGGCGCATCGAGCCCGAACAAGGTCATGGTGTGGTAACCCTTTTCCCGCAGTTCCGGCGCGAGAATGCTATCGTCGGTTAATGTGTGGCAATAGACCTCACATGGCCATTTATCTGGCAATCGTCCCTGGCACACCTGGTCATAGCTGACGTTCATTTGGTTGTAGCCTTCGTCGCTATGGAACGTTCCGCAAAACGCTTCGGCCGCGGCATAACCCGTTGCTTTCAGCTTCGGCAGGCGATGCAGCAGCATATTGATCTTGAACACGGACCCTTCATCCGTCGATTCGGGTTGATACAGTTTGCCGGTAAACTTCGCCAACACGTTTCGCCCAAAGTTCACCAGAAGATACCGTGCCTCGACCGTCTGCCGCTCTTCAGCAGGTGGCGCAACGATGGAGCGTTTCTTCTCTGAAACCTCAAACTCGATCGTTTTTCTTTCCCCGCTCACATCCAGCGCACGCAGTGCGACATTGGTCATCATTTCGGCGCCGGCTTTGCGCGCCGCCAGTTCCAGCTCGCGCGCCACGCTGCCCATCCCACCAACCGGCACCTTCCATTCGCCCGTTTTATTGCCGATGACGTGATAAAGAAAGCACCGGTTTTGGAGGAGCGATGGATCGTGTGGGTGGGTCAGGACGCCGATCTTGGCGTCGGTAAAGACAAGGCCGCGAACCAAATCGTTTTGCAAATAACGTTCGATCGCGCGTCCGAGCGGTTCCTCCGCCAGACTGCGCCATGCTTCGCGCGAAACATCATCGACATCGAACCGGCGCCGGACCTCCTCCTTCGCGACCAGTGGTTCCAACATCGTGTTCCACACCTGCCCGGCGAAAACGCGCGAGAGATCATAAAATTTCTTCATCCGTTCGTACTCGGTGTAATTGCCAGTCAGATCGAACATCGACCGGCGACTCAACCCTTCGGAGACGTTGCTCAAGAGCAATCCGTTATCGCGCCCATCCCGGATGTAGGGCGTGAACGATGCGGTCGCGCGCCGACGCAGCTCAAGATTCAAACCAAGATCACGGATGATTTTCTCCGGGAACAAACTGACCAGATAAGAATAGCGGGACAAACGCGCGTCGTAATCGGGGAATACTTTCTGCGAAGTGGTTGCTCCGCCGATGTAATCGTTCTTCTCCAGCAGAAGAACACTCAACCCGGCTCGCCCCAGATAACTCGCTGCGACCAGCCCGTTATGGCCGGCACCCAGAATGACAACGTCATATCGAGATTTCATCAGAACGATTCAGTATGATCCGACAAGCCCTTACTCGCCACGCCGAAGCCTTGGCGAAGGCGGGTGGCCGGCTCCAAGAATGACGACATCGTAACGAGATTTCATTTTGAGTTCACTAGTAAGTTTATGCTTACATCAAAAATCAAGCCTCTGACATCAAACATTTCCTAACCGATGGGTGCATTCGAGTATCTCTCAGTTCTCATCTCCATCATTCTCGCGTTGGGGATGACGCGCGTGCTGGCCGGCGTCGGCGAAATGCTGCAGGCAAGCTCGCATCGGCAGGTTTATTGGGTGCAGGTCGTCTGGACGGTGAATCTTTTTCTCTTCCTGGTCGTCGCGTGGTGGGTTTTTTATCGCTGGCGCAACCAACAACCGTGGACGTTTTTCCTTTTCATCTTTGTCCTCATCGCGCCCACGATTTTGTACCTGGCCTCGCTCCTGCTTTTTCCGCGAGAAGGCGCAGTTGACCAATCGATCCAGTATAAGATGCATTTCTACGCGAATCATCGCGCGTTCTTCATCCTTTTCGCGTTATTCATTCCCGTCGATATCGCGGATACTCTACTAAAAGGCGTTCCGCATTTTCTCGGGCAAGGACCACAATACATCGCCAGCAGTGCACTCTATCTGACCGGCCTAACCACGGCCGCGATTACGCGCAACGAACGTTATCATCAGTTCTACGCCATTTTCTTTCTCGTGCAGACCGTCATTATCAGCTTCGCTCTTTTTCACACGCTTGTGTAAGCGCAAAGGGCGCACGCTATCGGTTGCCTGCGAATAGAATTTTGGAGGTAGCATTGCAAATGAGGACCGTCGCACTTCCCGATGGCGAACGCGTTCCGGCGCTGGGCCAGGGAACCTGGCGCATGGGCGAGAAGAAAAGCGCACACGCGGATGAGGTCGCAGCGTTGCGTTTGGGCGTCGATCTCGGGATGACTTTGATCGATACGGCGGAGATGTACGGCGACGGCGCCGCCGAAAAAGTCGTGGCCGATGCGATCGAGGGCCAACGCGATCGCGTGTTCGTTGTCACGAAAGTGTATCCACACCACGCCTCGCGCACGGAATTACCGACAGCATGCGAGCACAGCCTGAAACGTCTCCGAATCGACGCGATCGATCTTTATTTATTACATTGGCGAGAAAGAAGCACACAGCTCGCAGAAACAGTCGAAGCATTCGAGAAACTTCGGACTGCTGGAAAGATCAAACGCTGGGGCGTCTCCAATTTTGATGTCGATGATATGAAGGAACTTTGGGCAATCGAGAACGGCACGAACTGCGCTGCAAACCAGGTCCTCTACAATCCCGAAAACCGCGAGATCGAATTCGATCTTCTGCCCTTCCTTCAAACATCAAATCTCAAACATCAAACATTGCCGATCCCCATCATGGCTTATTCTCCAGTTGGGCACGGGCGCGGTCTGCTCGACAACCCGACTCTAAAGAAGATCGCCAAGCGACACAACGCAACCACGTCCCAAATCGCGCTCGCGTGGGTGTTGCGTCAACCGGGAGTCATTGCGATTCCCAAAGCGAGCAAAGAAAAACATATTCGTGACAACGCGCAATCAATTGAGATCAAACTGACCAAAGAAGATCTCGCCGAGGTTGATAGGCAATTTCCGTCACCCAAATCTAGAAAATCGTTGCCGATGCTCTGACCAGCATCCTCGTGCATGGACGCAGCGCGGCCCAGTTAGCTTGACGCAAAAATCTGCTCAAGCGCACAACCCGGGCATCCGGTCACCGCGTTTGCGGCGTAATACTTTCCAAATGAAAGGAATGCACTATGAACACTCTCTTTAGGACTCCACTCTTCATTGTCTACATAGCCACCATGAATCTAGTATGGAACATCGGCAGTCCCGCTAATGCCGACGTGATAACTGACTGGAACAACGCCGCGCTGGATGCGATTCGTGCGGGAAACACCGCTCCACCGATCGCCTCCCGCAGTCTTGCTATTCTTCACATCTCAATCTACGACGCCGTTAACGGCATTGCCCGCACGAACGAACCTTACCTGGTGCAAAGCTTGGCGCCGGCCGGTGCGGCGCATGAAGCCGCTGCCAGCGCTGCGGCACACAAAGCGCTGGTCAATTTGTTCCCCGCTGCTGCTTCCAACTTCGATACGCTTCATGCCGCGATTCTCGCTGCAATCCCCAATGGGCCACAAAAGATCGCTGGGATCGTGTGGGGTGAATTCGTCGCGAACCAAATCCTCGCCGCGCGCGCCAACGATGGTTCTGATGCCATCGTCCCGCCACCTGGGGGCAGTGGTCCTGGCGTGTGGGTGCCGACACCTCCAGCCTCTGCTCCGTATTTGCTGCCGCAATGGGGATTCGTCGTGCCGTTTGCAATGAGCAGTAGCTCCCAGTTCCGTCCGCCAGGCCCACCCTCCCTCGATAGCGAGCAGTACGCGGCGGATTACAACGAGGTCAAGGAACTAGGCGCAACTACTGGCTCGACGCGCACAGAAGAACAGACCGAGATCGCCTTGTTCTGGGCCGACGGCGCCGGCACCGAGACGCCTCCGGGTCACTGGAACAGTATTGCGCAGATCATCGCCGCCACACAGGGCAACACGCTGGAAGAGAACGCAGGGCTGTTTGCGTTATTGAACATCGCCATGGCCGACGCTGCCATTTGCGCTTGGGATGCCAAGTACACCTTCCACTTCTGGCGCCCGGTGACCGCGATTCGCAACGCCGAAACCGATGGCAATCCTGCCACAGACCCCGATACAGCCTGGAATTCCTTCATCGTCACGCCGCCGTTTCCCGATTACGTCTCCGGGCACAGCACGTTCAGCGGCGCCGCCGCGACCGTGCTCCCACTGTTTTACGGCACGGAAGACCTGCCCTTCACCACCGGCTCCGATTTTCTGCCCGGCGTGACCCGCAGCTTTTCAACAGCTCTAGCTGCGGCGAGCGAAGCGGCGGACAGCCGTCTGTATGGGGGCATTCACTTCCGATCGGCAAACGAAGATGGCCTACAAGCGGGCATTAGCATCGGCGAATGGACCGATTCCCATTACCTGCGGCCAAAGGGCAATCGCTCGCGAAGATAACCCGCTCTGCGGGTTAGATCGCCGTTTTGCGTTCGTTCAATCGTAAGCCGCTGGTCCTCATTTGGCGGCTACCCAAAAAAACATTGACGGCAAACCAAAGTCCAGTCTTCATCGGCGCATGAAAACAAAGACGATTGGATTAACGCTCACGTTTTGCTTTTTAGCAGGGGCAACCTGTTTCGCTGCCGATCCGCAGATGGGCAATTGGAAGCTGAACGAAGCGAAATCGAAGATTACGCCCGGGACGCTGAAAAACACTCAGGTCGTTTACTCAAACATGTTCGGGCAAGTAAAAGTGAAGTCGGATGGAATCGGCGGGGACGGCAAACCCGTCCACATCGAATGGTCAGGCAAGTTTGACGGGAAAGATTATCCTGTTACCGGCGATCCGAACTCAGATAGCCGCTCCTACACGAAGGTGAATGATCGGACACTAGCCACCACAGCCAAGAAAAATGGCAAGGTCAGAGTCACAGGTCAGATTGTGGTGTCGGCCGATGGCAAAAGCCGCACCCTCACCCTGACCGGGACCACTCCCAAGGGCAAAAAGTTCAAGAACGTCGCGGTTTACGACAAGCAGTAAAATCAGCGGTCGTTAGTCAGTGGCCAGTCGCTAATTGTCGTGATCTGATCCCATTAGCCGCCGGTTTTTGCTTGCGCGACGTAACGCTTAACCTCTTGGACGTCGGCGCCGACAACGGTGCCGACGAGGCGGCCGCCGCGATTGTAAACGTTAACCTGCGGGATCGAATGGATGTTGAATTGCCTCACCACCGCCGTTTTCCAATTGACGATGTCGATCTTGCGCAGTGCAATCTCTGGATCGGTTCTTGCCATTTGTTCCAAGCTTGGCGAGAGCTGTCGGCACGGGCCGCACCAGTCCGCATAAAAATCGACAACGGTCACGTTGCCGAGTGCGAGATGTTTGGCGATGTCCACAGAAGCGCCGTGAGAAATCACTGCGATTTGTTGGCCGCGAGCAACGACCGGTGCAGCAGACGCCTGAACATTTCCCTTCTGGTTTTTGGCTGGCTCTTGTCCGATCCAATATCTGTTTTTTTGCTCGGCCAGTTTCCGTCGTAATTCCGCCTGCTGGCTTTGGAGCGCCGCCTGACTGGCGGCTTGTTCGGTCGAGTACGCTGCGGCCTGTGCGGGGTCGTAATGAAAACGGTCCTGAACCTCCTTCGGCAATTCGGTGAAATAAACCTTCGATATGCCCGATTTGCTGATGAGCACGATGCCGTCAGGTTCGATTCGGCTCACCCTGACGTTTTTGTATTCTTTCCCGTCAATCGCTTTGAAGTCGTCCGCGAGCGCGACCGACACGAAACAAACGACTAAAAGGGTGAGAATTTTCATTTGGCTTTCGCTGCGAGAAATCGTGCGGGCGGCGGCTCCGTGATCATGGCGACACTTTTGCCGGCTTAAAGAGTATGACGCAAGACTTTTCAAGAATGCACTTTGAAGTACGGTTGAAGGAACGCTCAAAGATAAGATTTACGGATTTTCTCAGTTTGTGGCAGAACACCGAGTCAATGGATGCGCCGACTTTCTTCCGTGAACTCAAGCGGCGCAATGTCTACAAAGTTGCGACCGCCTACGTAGTGATCGCATGGTTGCTGATTGAAGCTGCGTCGCTTTCGCTTGCCGGCCATGAAGAGCGGACCTCGGCGATGACGGTGCTGGTGGTAATCGTGTCGCTTGGTCTTATCCTGGCGTTGTACATTTCCTGGGCGTTCGAAGCGACTCCGGAAGGGATGAAACGGACCAGGAACGTCCCAGCCGACGCCGTCCTCCCGTCGTGGAGCCCCCGAAAGTTTGCCGTATTCATCATCATTATCGCGCTAATGGCGGCTGGTCTGCATGCGTTCGATCTTCTCCGGAGCCGAAGTAAACCTCCCTCGTCTCCCCCAACTGTCGCGCCATGAAGTGAATCTTCAAAATAAACACGCGCCGTAAGCCATCTCCTTCTTGCTCGCGGCTAAAGCGTGTGGCAGAAGCCATGCGATGAATCCGAAGAATTTCTTCGGGGAACTGAAGCGGCGCAACGTTTACAAAGTCGCTGTTGCTTATGCCGTCGTGGGCTGGTTGTTAATCCAGATTGGGACGCAGGTCTTTCCATTTTTCGAAGTGCCTAATTGGGCGGTCCGGCTGATCGTGCTACTGATTGCCGCAGGATTTCCAATTGCGCTCATTCTGGCGTGGGCGTTTGAGCTCACACCCGAAGGAATCAAGCGAACGGAAGATGCCGACCTTGTAACGCCGGTCGTGTCGCGAAAGCAAAGCTGGATTTATGTCGTGATAATCGCCGGCGCACTGTCCGTCGGGTTGTTTTTTCTTGGGCGTTACACGGCGACGAATGTTGCGAATCTTCCAGCGAAATCGATCGCGATACTTCCTTTTGAAAACCTGAGCCGCGATCCGGACAATGCCTATTTCACCGAGGGGATTCAGGACGAAATCCTGGCGCGCCTGGCGAAGATTGCGGACTTGAAAGTCATCTCGCGCACTTCGACCCAGCGTTACAAAAGCTCGCCCGATGATCTGCCGCAGATCGCGAAGCGCCTCGGAGTATCGAATATCCTCGAAGGCAGCGTGCAAAAAACGGCCGACCGGGTTCGCGTTACCGTCCAGCTACTCAATGCCACCACCGACACACATCTTTGGGGAGAGACGTACGATCGAAAGTTAACCGACGTTTTTGCGGCCGAGAGCGACATTGCCAGAGCGATCGCCGACACGCTTCGCGCGAAGCTGACAGGCTCCGAGCAAAACGCCCTCGCCGCACGTCCCACCGAGAACCCTGAAGCACATCAGCTTTATCTCCGGGGCCGATATTTCTGGAACAAACGCACCGGCGCTGATTTTAAGAAAGCGATTGGATACTTTAATCAGGCGATCGAAAAAGACCCGAACTACGCCCTTGCCTACGCGGGGTTGGCCGACGCCTGCGTTTTGCTTTCCGCTTACGCCGAGGCCAGTCCAAAAGATAGCTTGCCGCAAGCAAAGGCGGCCGCGGAGAAAGCGCTCGGGTTGGACAGCACCCTGGGCGAAGCGCACGCTTCGCTCGCCCAAGCGCTTCTCGCCTACGATCTTAATTTCGCAGAGGCGAATCGGGAATTCCGGCGGGCGATTGAATTGAACCCTAATTACGCGACCGCCCATCATTGGTATGGCGAAAGTGTGCTCGGGCCTCTGGGCCAATTTGAAGAGGCCATCGCCGAGGCCAGGCGGTCGCTCGAGCTCGACCCCCTCTCGGTGATCATCAACGCCGATTACGGGTCTGCCCTGACCAACGCGCGACGCTATGACCAAGCGATCGAGCAATTGCGCAAGACCGTGGAGATGGATCCAGGCTTTTACTACGCGCACTGGACTTTGGGAAACGCGCTGGAACTGAAGGGCTTCACTGAAGAAGCCATCGCCGAGTACAAAAAGGCAATCGCGCTAAATGACGATCCGCTACCGCGGGCGTTGCTTGGCCATCTCTACGCAAAACTCGGCCGGAAAGATGAGGCTCTGGCGATTCTTAAACAACTCCGCGAACTACGCGAGTCATCGAAGGAACGTTACGTTTCGCCGTACAATCTCGCCTTGATCCATATCGGACTAGGCCAGAAAAACGAAGCGATCCAGTTGCTCGAAGAAACTTACGAGGAGAGGGACGGATACAATATCGTATTCATCAAAGTCGAAGTGTTGCTCGATCCGCTGCGCGGTGACCCCCGCTTTGAAGCGCTGGTCCAGAAAGTCTTTGCCGAAACACGATAAAGACCAGATCGCGCGCGCCGATCATGAAACGCTCTGGGATCGAACCAGAGCGCTTCACACCAATCACCAACGGGAAATTTATCCCTTAGCCGGTACTACCATTAGGAGCTGGCCGTCTTCGACTGTGCCGGGTCCCGGAGGAGTGGCCGGGCGATGCGCAAACGCCTCGAACACTCATTTCTCCTGGCCGGGAGGGAAATGGATTGCAACGAGCTGTCCACCGTCCACGAGTTCTCCGTCCTTTCAATGTTTTGGTTTGTTTATTTTCCATTACTGCGGCTTAGGTTTGTCATCGGGATTCGACATCTCAACCGACGATTCGGTAACGTTCGTGTAACGATTTCGTGAAGAATTTCCCAAGTAATTCACGCGCGACAGATTACGGATTTTATTTTCCGAAAGCCCAACGGAGAATCGGCAAAAACAGAGGCGGTTCTTGATCTGATTAGAGATCAGAGATTAGCGGCCGAGAATCGATTCCAGAGGAAGATTCGGATCGAGATGACTGGAAGCCAGCCAGTCGCGATTGAACAGCGTTGATTGATATTTGTGGCCCGAGTCGCAAAGAACAGTGACGATGGTTTGACCCGGGCCAGATTCTTTGGCGAAGCGCACCGCACCGGCAACGTTAATGCCGCTTGATAAGCCGAGGAACAGGCCTTCTTCACGTAGAAGCTGGTAAACGATCGTTAGGCCGCTCTGATCCGGAACGCGATAAGCTCGATCGACCTTGATGCCTTCGATATTCTTTGTGACACGGCCCTGACCGATCCCTTCTGCGATAGAATCACCGTCGTTCGTCTCCAGATTTCCATTGGTAAACCAGGACCACATCGCCGCGCCATACGGATCAGCGCAGACGACCTCAATCTTCGGATTTTGTTCCTTAAGATAACTGCTGACACCGGCAAGCGTGCCGCCGGTGCCGACGGCTGCGACAAACGCGCTGACTTTACCATCGGTTTGCTTCCAGATTTCAGGGCCGGTGCTGCGATAATGTGCGTCGCGATTAGCCGTGTTATCGAACTGGTTCGCCCAGAACCAGCCGCGCTCCTCTGCGAGGCGACGCGCGATATGATTGTAATTTTCCGGATCCTTGTATGGCTTTTCCGGCACCGCCCTTACCTCCGCGCCGAGGGTACGGAGCAAATGCATTTTCTCCGGCGACTGATTATTCGGAATCACAATTACGGTGCGATACCCTTTGGCCCGGCCGATCACGGCAAGACCGATCCCAGTGTTACCGGCGGTTCCCTCAACGATCGTTGCGCCTGGCTTAAGCCGGCCTTGTTGTTCCGCGTCAGTGATGATTCCGTAGGCGGCTCGATCTTTCACCGATCCGGCCGGATTCATGAATTCCGCCTTTCCCAGAATCTCACAACCCGTCAGTTCGGACAGGCGTCGCAGTCGAATCAACGGCGTGTTCCCAACGTATCCATCAATGCCCGAGTATGTCGCAGTCATGTGATTTGAATCTCTCCTCGCCGTTATCTCGGTGCAAACGGCTCGCGCGAATGTTCGGTCTTCGTTACTGCTTCAATTTTCAACGCCTGTAATGTGTGTTTCTGTATCGACAGATTTATCCTGTCATGCCGGCGGAATTGTTCGCGCGGGCGTTGAGGGCGCGCTTATCGAAGCGGTGACACCACGTAGACGTGATCGAGCATCTTCACGAATAAAGTATTGGCGGTCTGCTGGCCGTCGAGTGATACAGTCAGATTGCTCCAGATAATGAGCGTCAGCTGGTTAGTTGGGTCGTAGCTGATTTTCGAATTGAAGCCGGGCATCTCGCCGCCGTGAAAATAAATCGTGTTCGGTCCCCAGCTAAATTGGCTGATGCCGTACCCGTACTTTTGGCCCTCGGGCTTGCTCGCCACCTCGGGCTGCACGCTATCGAGCCACCGGCGCTGATAG
>JBKOWV010000015.1:0-4571 GCA_046724585.1 Verrucomicrobiota bacterium | reverse complement strand
GACCGCGAACGCTCAAATCGTTAACGAAGAGGCTGCCAGCGGCGGCGGTAAGGTGATCTTCACAGGATTCGGCATCGGGTTTTTATACCAAGCCGCGATGGGCGCCTTCAGGATGTGGAAAGACACGCCCGAGAAAATTTTTGGAGCCCCATTCAAAGGTGGTTCAATCTCTGCCACCATCGAGCCGGCGCTGCTCGGTGTCGGTTATATCATTGGACCGCGGATCGCGTCGATCATGTGTGCGGGCGGCGTGCTTTCCTATCTCGTTTTAATTCCGGCGATCAAATTTTTCGGCGAACACACAACGACCCCGATTGCGCCCGGGACCATCCCGATCAGTGAAATGGGACCTGACGACATTCGCGGCGCTTACATTCTTTACATCGGTGCGGGCGCAGTCGCGGCGGGTGGAATCATCAGCCTGTTTCGTTCAATTCCAACCATCTGGCACGGGTTGAGGGGTGGACTTGCCGATCTGCTCGGTCACCACGGTCCGCGCGAACATGCGCCGCGCACCGATCGCGATTTGTCGATGCGTGTCGTGATCATCGGTTGCCTCGCCATCATCGCGGTGATCATGGCGGTGCCGCAATTGCATCTGCGTGGAAATCTGCTCGGCGCGTTTTTGATCGTCGTCTTTGGCTTTCTTTTTGTCACCGTGTCATCACGATTGACTGGCGAGATCGGCTCGTCTTCAAATCCAATTTCAGGAATGACGGTGGCGACGCTACTGCTCACGTGTTTGGTGTTTCTCATCATCGGCTGGACCACGCCCAATTATTTTGTGACTGCGCTCTCGATTGGCGGCGTTGTTTGTATCGCCGCGTCCAACGGCGGCACGACATCGCAGGATTTGAAAACGGGTTTTCTGGTTGGAGCGACTCCGAAATATCAACAAATCGCGATCCTGTTTGGCGCGCTCGCTTCCGCGCTCACCCTTGGTTTTGTGCTCTTATTCCTTAACAACGCCTACACGGTCTATGTGCCAATGAAGACACCGGGACTGCGCGCGCCAGCCAGTGAAATTGGTCGGCCAGAAAAAGTGCGCGGATTGCAAGGATTGACCGATCAAAATACGTATCGCGCCTGGCAACGAACCGATCCGGAAGGCGGCCCCGCCCAGCGCTATCTGGTAAACAACGAAGGCGTTCCTGTTTATCTTGTGGATCCCGGAATTAACGGCACACATAAGGTCCGTCCCGATGGATCGACCGTGACAAAATTCGATGCGCCCAAAGCCACTTTGATGTCCTATATCATCAAAGGAATCCTCAGCCGGAAACTGCCATGGGCGCTCGTCCTGCTCGGCGCGATGATCGCGATCGTTCTCGAAATGAGCGGCATTCCCTCGCTCGCCTTTGCCGTCGGTGTCTATCTTCCGCTCGCTTCATCGAGTCCAATCTTCATTGGTGGAATGGTTCGCTTACTCGTCGATCGTTACCTCCGGGTAAAATTTCGCCACGGAAATCTTTCCGAGATGGAACTTACTGCCGAAGGCGACAAAAGCCCCGGTGTATTGCTTGCGTCCGGTTATATCGCCGGTGGCGCAATCACCGGAATTGTGATCGCGGCAAAGGAATTAGTTGGCCCCCTTGCCGCCATGGGACAGCGAATTGAGGAATGGCAAATGGCGCACAATCCATTCCTCAACGGCTCATATGCCGATCTGCTCGCCTTGCTTCCCTTCGCCGTGTTGTGCGGCCTCCTTTACCTCGTCGGCCGCGATGTTCTTCTCGGCGCGCGCTCAAAACGCGCGAGCGCACGATAGGCCGGCATCACGAATCATTTACCTGCCACTGACCGATCCAAGTGCTCCACCCGTAATATCCAAACGGGACGAGCCTTCCGGCAGATACCATTTCATCAACCTGCGCGCGGATCGGCACCGTTTTCCTCCCTGGGCCGAAATAATCGTCGATCACAACCCAACAATGATCCACCAGCAGGTCGCCGTAATAATCCAAGTCCCGTCGAGGATTGCCGTCCGCGTCGAACATGAAGAGACCCACTTCACCGCTGCCAAAGATCTGCCGCACAGCGACCTTCGTGCTTTCATGGGCAGAGCGCCCCTCGACCAAGATGACATCTCCAAGCACGTCGAAGCGGGCTAGGTTCTTCTTGAGATCTTTAATGATATTCTTGCTCGGTATTCGAGGATGTTCCAGTTGCCCTCCGCCCTCGATGCTGACGATCTTCTTCCGCGTGTTGGACTCGCGAGCGCCGAATGCGGCGGCAATCGTAGAACCACCGATGTAGGGGCCGATCTCCAGAACATTGCCTTCGCAGACTTTGGCAAAATGATAGATGAGCATCAAAACATCGATGTGCAGCATCGAGGCTTTCCCCCAGACTTTTTCCATGCGTTTGCGGACATCCTGACGGCGGTAATCCACAAGCTGAGCCATCAGCTCGAGGATCTGAGCGGTGTGCGCAGAGTTGGTCAGGGCAGGATCGGGCGACGAAAGCACGGGCGATCCTACCTGGCGTGACACGGCAGCGCAAGCGATGTGGTTTCACAGAATGGAGCCAGCGGAGCCGAGTGACATAGATGGGCGGGCCGAAGGCAGAGTGAGCGGGGCCTTAGTCAACGCGCTCGCCTCAAACTGCCGCATTGGAAATCGGGAACTCCAAAGAATTTACTTACCGGCTTTTCGGGCACCTCAAAAGTGCAACTGACTTTGAATCACGCGCTTGAGTTCGAGCCAGATGCCCAAACGAGCCGGCACCGAGCGAAAGAAATCCTGCTACCGATTTTGCATCATTTCGGCGAAGTTGTTCGCGGCATGACCACGCATCCAGACCGCACATTCACGCCGCCGCGATTGCGGCGTATGTTTTGCTCATTTTTCTTTCTCGCAGCTGCCATAGCTGCGTTAGCGGCGATCGGCTCCTTCCGTGCCACCGGCCAGGGTGGGCCGGCTGGCCCAGGCGGCACGGCAAACAAGATTGCGCCGTGGGTGCTCGATCACACTGTCAATCGCCAGCAGGCTGAGTTCATGGTCGTTCTCGTTGACCAGGCTGACCTGCGCCCGGCAGAGGCTTTGGCGACAAAGAATGAAAAGGGCCGCTATGTGTACGATGCGTTGTGGAACAAGAGCCAGACAACGCAAGGGTCCATTCTCCAATGGCTGCGCGAACGCGACATCGAGCACCGCTCTTTCTATATCATTAACGCAGTTTTAGTGAAGGGCAGCCGTGAGATCGCGGGGGCGCTGGCAGCGCGGCCGGATGTGGCGCGTGTAGAGGGCAACCCGCAAATCAAGAATGTCCTCCCTCAGCCGATTCCTGCTGGTGAAGCGCCTTCGCAGCCGCAGACTCCGGAAACAGTCGGGCCGGGCATCAATTATACGCACGCGCCACAAGTCTGGGCGGTTGGATTTACTGGGCAGGGAATCGTGATCGGCAGCGCCGATACCGGCATTCGCTGGACGCATAGCGCGCTGAAGCGTCACTATCGCGGCTGGAACGGAACGACGGCCAACCACGATTATAATTGGCATGACTCCATCCACAACAGCACTGGCAACCCCTGCGGTAACAATGCGCACGCACCTTGCGATGACCACGGTCACGGGACCCATACCATAGGCACTGCGACTGGCGATGACGGCGCTGGCAACCAGATCGGGATGGCGCCAGGCGCGAAGTGGATCGGTTGTCGCAACATGGACCAGGCCAACGGCACACCAGCCAGATATATCGAGTGTATGCAATTTTTCCTCGCGCCCTACCCAGTGGGGGGCACGCCAGCCCAGGGCGACCCGACCTTGGCGCCCGATATTACGACTAACTCGTGGGGTTGCCCACCTTGGGAAGGTTGTTCGGCTAACACATTGCAGGCTGCCGTTGAAGCACAGCGCGCTGCCGGCATTATGATGGTAGTAGCAGCTGGCAATGAGGGTCCAAGCTGTTCCACGTTGTTTTATCCTCCGTCCTTTTACCAGGCATCTTATACGGTTGGAGCGCTGACGACCGGTACCGACACCATCGCTTCACTAAGCAGCCGTGGTCCGGTCACTATCGATGGAAGCAACCGGTTAAAGCCCGAAATCACTGCTCCGGGAACTGGCATCCGCTCGAGCGTCAACACTTCCGATATTGCGTATGCAAGCTTTAGCGGCACGTCAATGGCGACTCCGCATATTGCTGGCGCCGTAGCGCTTCTATGGTCAGCTCGTCCGGAGTTGCGGCGCAATATCGCTGCCAGTCGAACCGTCTTAAATGATGCGGCTGTTCATATTCTGAGTGGCGTCTGTAATGGCGGTAATTTGGTGACACCTAACAACACTTACGGCCACGGGCGGATCGATATCCTTGCCGCGGTCACTGCACCTGCGGTGACCGACTTCAACCGTGACAGCAAACCAGATTACTTGCTTTACAACGCGGGCACGCGCAAGACGGCCGTGTGGTATTTGAATAACAACGTTTTTATCGGCGGGGCCTTCGCTCCGACTCTACCGGTTGGCTGGAGAGTAATAGATGTGGCCGACTTCAATCGCGACGGCCGCCCAGATTACGCTCTGTTCAACGCCAGTACGCGCCAGAGCGCGATCTGGTATCTCTCTGGA
>JBKOWV010000028.1:0-2621 GCA_046724585.1 Verrucomicrobiota bacterium | reverse complement strand
TGCTCGTCAGAGTTTGCCCAATGATCCGCGGATATTCCAGCTGATGGGCTACATCCAAAGGCAGCAGGGGCGCTGGGACGAATCGGGACGAAACTTGGAGCGCGCCGTTGAACTCGGCCCGCGTGACGTCGAAACGCTTCAGCAGATCGCGATCAGCTACGATCTTTTCCGGCGCTATCCTGAAGAGAATTTAGTGTTGGACCCTCCGTTAGCCATCGAGCCGAATTACGTGGAGACCAGCGCGATTGACACGCTTGTGAACTTAGGTTGGAAAGCGGACACTCGGTCTTTGCATCAGATGATTGACGAGGTTCGCGCGACAACGCCTCGCCCACACCAAAGTCCTTCTTTTTCTTCGTCGCGTTCGGTTAAAAAAGCTCGCGTGCGGAGCGCCTGGCGGTCGCGTCCTCAGCCATTTAAGTTATCCATGCAATCTGTTGTGAAGTTTATTTCCGGGCGAGCGAGGCCGCCATCTTCTCGAAACGAGGGTCGCCACGCGGCGGCTCGAAACACAGCAAAAGTTTCAGTTCGCCAGAGCCGAAGTCGCTCGGGGAACGAACAGAATAGTGGCTCCCGGCGGAGTATTTCAGGAAGTGCTTGGAATCACCGATGAAGCCGGTGCGAAGTCGATCAGTTTGCAAAATCGCCAACGGGTCGCGGAGTTTGCATTTCTGTTTTCCCGGAATGGCTGAATAAGCCGCAGGGGCTGGATCTTGGCTGAAACACCGTTTGCCGACGGGAGCTTCTCGTCCAATTGCTGCGGAAGGCAGGACCGGAGCCGCTCAAGGGCAAGTTTTAATGTCGGCTATAAAGAAAATTCTTCTTATTCTCAGCATTCCTGTTTTGGAGCGGGCCGGCAGCTCCGCGCAGAAGAAATTCTTTTCGTCGGCTGAGATTCTCACCGGCTGCAACGGGTTATGGGCTTGAGCAGCAATGCAAAAACCAATAAAAGCAAGAACTTCGCCCGGAAATTCCGGAGAAGGCAGATGAAAACAGTGACACCGCTTGTGAAAATGAAAATTAAGGGCGTGATCGCCTTTGGTATGCTCTCGGCAGCATCCCTGACCTTACTCTTTGCGTTACCCACTCAACAACCGAACAACAACCCTCGGGCTGAGTCCGAAGTAACAGTGCCAAGCACAGTCTCGAGCAGCAGCGACAACGGAGGCATGCGTACTCGCGCTGACACGGTTCTACCGAGTGTGCGATACGGATGGAACCCAGACCCGAACGCAGCTAGCGTAACTTTGGAACCGTTGGACATTCGTTCCATTACGATGAAGGCGCCGAACCAAATCGGCGCCAACAGAAGTGTCGCGGTCTTGCCGAAGACGCGAGCGCAGAAATTCGTCAATCCAGATGGCTCTCAGATAATTGTGGTAATCATCAAGAGCTCCGGCGCTTCTGCCATAGGCGTACATTTCCGCAACTTTGCCCTTGCTGCCGGCGACGAGGTGTACGTTTATGGCCCCGCCGCCGATAGCATCGTTTTTGGTCCGTACACGAACAAAGGACCCTGGGGCAGCAACGAATTTTGGTCTGGCACTATCGTCGGGGACAGGGCCGTTATCGAGTTCCACACGAGAACTGATGAAAAGAAAAAAGGATTCGAGATTTTTGAGATATCACACATTTTTCCCGAGCTAGATTGGCGACTCCAGTCCGATCAACCCGACCTTCTGAATTGCGAAGTTGACGCGTCATGCTACGGGGAGATTCAGAAAAATGCCGTTGGAAGATTTGTATACAACGACAATGGGGCGTTCGTCTGCACGGGCACTCTGCTGAACGATGTTGCCCAGGATCACATTCCCTATTTTCTGACGGCGAATCATTGTGTCCCAACACAGGCAGTCGCTCAGACCGTGGAAGTGTATTGGTTTTATCAGACGACCGGTTGTGACAGTGGCGTTTTGCGAAACTGGGTCCATTCCCCACCCGGCGCCAATCTCCTTGCGACGCAACCTTCGAACGATTTTGCCCTGCTGCGGCTACTGAATAATGCTCCTGCCGGGGCGTTTTTTTCCGCGTGGACGACTGGTGTGCAACCAACAGGCACTGGCGTTTTTGGGCTTCACCACCCCGGCGGGTACACTCCACCAGACCTCCCGTCATATTTACGAAGGGCCAGTGGCACTATTATCTCCACGAATGAGAATTGCCCAGATTCAGGGTTGCAAAACGGTTATAGAGTTGCCTGGATTTCCGGAACGACCGAGCCTGGATCCAGCGGGTCCGGCCTTTGGAACTCCAGCGGCTACCTTGTGGGCGTCGACAGTTGCGGGTCCGGGACGTGCAACACTCCGAACAGCTGGTACAGCAAGTTCGCCAACTTCTATTCCCAAATACAACAGTACATAGGTTCAGGTACGCCAACGCCGTCAGCCAAATCAGACTTCAACCGTGACGGCAAACCAGATTACTTGCTTTACAACGCCGGCACGCGCAAGACGGCCGTGTGGTATTTGAATAACAACGCCTTTATCGGCGGGGCCTTCGCTCCGACTCTACCGGTTGGCTGGAGAGTAATAGATGTGGCCGACTTCAATCGCGACGGCCGCCCAGATTACGCTCTGTTCAACGCCAGTACGCGCCAGAGCGCGATCTGGTATCTCTCTGGA
>JBKOWV010000146.1:0-2824 GCA_046724585.1 Verrucomicrobiota bacterium | reverse complement strand
CGACACCTTTGGCTGCCAGTCCTAGCTAGTCTTGTCGTTGGCGTGTCTCTCGGACTACCGCTTTTCCTTTACATGCGGCAACTCCACCTTGATGCAACCACCGTCCAACCAAACGATTCAGCCAACGCACGTTTACGAAGTCCAACCGCGACGTGATCAACGCGGCTTCGATTTGATTTCCGACGTGCTGCCATTTGGTGGTCTGTCGTACGGCGAGCCAAATGCAGTGAGCAACGCAATCGGCTACGCGAAGTTTTTACAGCCGCTCACAGGATGCGGTGATCCGCGTTTAGAAAAACGCCCACGTTTTCGGATTGCAGCATCGCAAAGTCTTTGCTCTGCGATTTGATATCCAGGCCCAGTAAATCGTGATAAAACGCGATCGACTTCTGGAGGTCCGCAACCTCCAAGAGAATGTGATCGATTTTTGGCGGCGACGGCTCTTGGGCTGATAGGCATGTCACTAGGGAAAAAACAGTCACGCCATACGCGAGGCTGGTAGGGCGCGACCGCCGGGCGCGCCGAGGGCAATAGTAGTGAGACCGTGGCATTACTACAGATAAGCCCGCAACTGCTCGGCTGACCCTTCCAACGCGAGCATGTAAACTCTGTCGCCTTCGCGCCAGGTCGCTGTTGCCCACTCGCCTTGCTGAACGAATTTGGCTTCGGGTTTAAGCGTGCGATCAACGGAGGACGATGCGTTCGCTGTAACCAGATGAATCAGGCCGCCATCCGGGCGCATAAAACAGATCACCGAAGCGGGAACCCCACTCCATGAGAATCTCTTGCAGCCGAGGCTCTCAAGTTTTTCGAGGTTTGACGGGAGCTTTTCCGCGGCTGGCGCATGGTTGGAATGTAGCCACGCCAGGAGTTGGTTCGGGTTATCCGATCGCGCGTCAAAGCTCGAAACATTGCTAGCAACGGACGAAATGACATTGAGGGCCTCGTTCTGCCAACCGGTCAGACGAGTCGGTCGCGTGTTATGCCAGATCAATGAACCAAGAGCCGCACTCAGCACTAGCGCGGCAGCAATTGCCCATTTGGCAAATGACTTGGACCAGCGGAGCGGACGGCTGACCTTTACGCCAGCGAGAATATTCTCGCGCAGATCAGGTGGCACTTCGGTGGCGCGCAATTTTTCGGTCATGGCTGTATCGAACGCAATTGATTCACTGAACCAGCGTTCCAAGACCGGATCGCGCCGGGCTTGTTCGAGCGCTTCGGCAAAGCGCGGGTCACTCGCGTCCTGACCTCTGGGACGATACGCGTTCAAAATAAATTTCGCTTCCCGATTATCCATGTGATTCCTCCCTTCTGTCTGATTGGAGGGCAATGACTTTATTCCCGAGAGCTTCCTCTTTTGAGAGCAGCCGCTGACGCAATAGCGCTTTGCCGCGGGACAATCGTGACATCACCGTGCCGATCGGCACCTCTAGCATGTCCGCGATTTCCTGATACGAGAATTGTTCCAGATAAAACAGCGTCAGGGGCGTGCGAAACGGCTCTTCCACTTCGCGCAATGCCTGCAACACGGTCGCGCTGTCGAACGCATTTACATTCGGTGAGATCGACATCTCCTCTTCACGCACATCATCCAGTTCGACCTTTGGGAAACGCACTTCGTGCCGGCGTCGGCCCAGAAATTCGCGATACAACGTGGTAAACAGCCACGACCTCGCTTTCGAGCGGTCGCGCAATTGGTTGCCCTTGGACGCCCAAAGAAAAAATGTCTGTTGTGTCAAATCTGCCGCGTCGGCTTCCGACTTTGCGAGGCTGAGCGCAAAACGGTACAGCGGCGCATATTGTCGATCTACCAGTTGCTGAAAGTCTGGCGTGGCACTCATATTGCGAGTCTCCGTGTAGTGGCAGGCGTTTCGCCTGCGGCTCGCGCTCGCATTGGACGGA
This sequence comes from Verrucomicrobiota bacterium, assembly GCA_046724585.1. Taxonomy (GTDB): domain Bacteria; phylum Verrucomicrobiota; class Verrucomicrobiia; order Chthoniobacterales; family UBA10450; genus Udaeobacter. Next base: position 919 of record JBKOWV010000146.1, on the reverse strand, counting down.
AGTAAAGTCTCGCCACAGCCTGCAATATGCTGAAGCCCGCGCAAACCGCGGCGAGAAGATTTCCAGAAATTTTCGATCGGCCGCCCTGGCGTATTCTATATCGGACCGGCACCTCCCTGATTTTCACCCGTAATGAAACTGGACATGCTCTAAAATACCACCAAGACGCGCGCGTCGGCCTCGGACCGGCCTGAACAAGAGTGGTTTCAAAAGTCGATCACGATCAGGAGCACGAGCACGAGAAAGCGCGAAAAAATGTTTCGCACAAGGATTATCGGGCTGGTGGGATTTGAACCCACGGCCTCCTGGTCCCGAACCAGGCGCTCTACCAAGCTGAGCCACAGCCCGAATTGATCGTCAATCCGGCGCACCAACGTGGCGCGCGTCCTTACTTCGCCCGTTTTGAGACCCCTGGCAAGAAGCTATCGCAGGCGACGCTCACAAAATCGGCGGTGCCAGGCACCTAACCAGCCCGATGTGACGCTGCGGGGTTTTGAAGTGCGGCGATGCCGCAAATGTAGCGGGGCTTGTGTTAAGCACCGAAATCAAATAAACAGCGGTTGACACAAACGCCTCTACACCCCAGAGCGTGGCTGTCCAAAATCCTTTTCCGGAGATGGAATTTTCTACTGCGATTGTTGGCGCGTTGATCGGTGTCGTGGTCCTTTTTTTCGGGCGGAAGCTATTCTGGCTTTGTGTCGCTGCGGTTGGATTCGCGGCCGGCGTGCAAATCGCGCCGCACCTGGTTCACGAACCCTCCTCGCTAATGGCATTAATCATCGCGCTTGTCCTTGGCTTGATCGGGGCATTGCTCGCGCTGTTCCTTCAGAAAGTTGCGACGGCAGTGCTTGGCTTCCTCGCCGGCGGCAAACTGGCCGGCGCGATTGCCGCGGCATTTTTGGTTCACTATGCGCAGTAC
>JBKOWV010000069.1:0-20578 GCA_046724585.1 Verrucomicrobiota bacterium | reverse complement strand
CACCGTACGTCGGCGGCCCCTCCGAGACAACAGATACGCCGAGCGGTTCGAGTGCCTTGAGGAAGAACGCTTTGCTCGCTGCATAGTCGCTGACTCCGAATTTGACGTGGTCAAACATGAGTTCTCCTGAAGTGTGTGGGGTTGCGCGAGGCCTAACTAGAATTCGGTCCAATTTTTGCGCCTTTTAAGACGCAGATTCTGGGCCTAATCCGGCTTGAGCTTGGGTTCCCGGGCGCCAAAATCAGGGGCATGCGCGCAATTGTAGGCAGTCCACCGAGGCAAAACAAACCGAAATTCCTTGAACCAGGTTCCTGATTCTGCAGGCGGCCCGCCTTCGCCAAGCTTCGGCGTGGCAGGCACGCCTGCCACCAATAGTCGGGAATTATCTTTTCCTGTGGCCGACCATTTCGCCGCGGACGGTGCGTTGATCGACGCGAGTGAGGCGCTTTTCCATCGCGGGCGTGAGTAAAGAAATGTGCGGAATCTCACAGAGATGTTCGGCGATGAACGAGATCGGTTTGTTCGTGGTCATCCAGTGGAGATGATCGAATCGAGCAAGATTTACCGGACGTGAATAACGGCGCAGCGTCCGTTCGCCACGCAGATTGAAGTAAATATTGAAGTAACTCATGGCCAGTTCGCGCAGGCTGCGATAAACCGGCTCGCGATAACGGCAGCCGGTGAAATTGGACTTCGCCACCGCACCCCAATGTCCACGAACCTTGAAAATGGCGACGACATGATCGGTATCCTGCTCGGCTTCCAAATCGAAGATTAGAGGTGGAAATCCGATGATGCGGAGCGCAGCTGCGGCAAAAATTCCGCCCTCTAGGCATGAGGCCGTGCGATCGTGCAAGACCTTTTGCGGCGATCGCGCAGTGAAGCCCAGATTGTACGGCAGGTCATCGAGAGAATTTTGTATCCCGGCCGGCGTTTTCAGAGCGCGCAACTGGCGCAGCTCCGAGGGCGTGAAACCGAAGGTGCTCATGCGAACTGACAAAACATCGAGTGCGGAGCTCTGTGAAGCCTAACGAACGCACCTGCGAAGGCTCGCGGAGCTCGCCCCTCCATTTGCAGAGTACTCGAACGTGTTAACGCCTCGCACAAGAAAAGTTTCAATATCCGCGTCGCTTTGGTTCTCGTCTGTGTTTAGAACTTGGGACTCCGAGTTTCGTCCACTCTTACCTTCGATCAGGAACGCACTTGAAAGTTCCTTCGCCACGCACATTAAGATTTTCCACGACGACCTGTGCGGCCTTGCCATCCGGGCCGACAGTAAAGGTGATTCCGCTTCTGCCGACAGCGTTTTCGCCCTCCGTCTCATAACTGAATGTATCCCGGTCGTAGTGCTTCATCGGGAGCGTCTTGTTTTTCGGACCCTGCACGATCGCTAATCTGCCGTCCTTTTCGATGATGGAGATTTCGCCAAAGAAATCGTTCGCGTATCGTCCAATATAGGCGCTGTTTTTCAGTGCAGGCGCAGGTAATGCGGGTGGTTTGGAATAATCGAAGCCCAGGAACGTGCCTGTCGCTGCCGGGTTAGAAAATACTTGTTTATAGACCGTAAGCCAGTCTTGGGTCGGTTTCCCATACAACACCGTCTCCCCAAATATCGTCCCCAAGGCCTCCGCTATGCCCATGGGGTACGCGTTGGTAAGAACGACGATGCCCAATTGCTCGGCAGGGACGAGATTTACATAGGTCGCTGCGCCCAGATCAAACGCGCCGGAGTGATTCAACCGCAATCGACCTTCTGGATCGTAACTGACCTTCCATCCCAAGCCGTAGAAAGTCGGCATTTGCGTGAAAGGATTAAAGCCGGTGAGCATCTGCGGCTGATGCGTTTTGCCCAGCGCTTTCTCATCCACGACTTGTTTCCCATCAAATTTTCCATCTCCAAGTTGCAACCGCAGCCATTTCGCCAGGTCGTTTACAGAAGAACTCACCCCACCGGTCGGCGACTGCGCATCTGGATCGCGTTTGAACTTTTGCACCCATTTGCCATCTACCAGCACATGCCCCAAGGCTTTGTTCCTGCGCCCCATGAAATCCGCATAACGCGAGCTGGTCGAGGTCATGCCCAGCGGCCGGTACAATTTTTCTTCGGAGGCGGTTTCCCATTCGAGGCCGTACGCTTTCGCCGCCGCGACGCCGCCCTCGGTCATCCCAAAATTCGTGTACGCGTAACGCGAACGAAAACTGCTCGCGGGATGTTGATAACGCAGGCGATGCAAAATTTCCGCGCGCGTGAAACCCAGATCTTCGAGCAGGTCGCCCGCGTGCTCGGGCAAGCCGCTGCGATGCGCGTACATGTCGCGCACCGTGATTTCGCGCGTGACCCACGGATCGAACATCGCGAATGTGGGATCGAGGGCGCTCAGTTTTGAGTCCCAGGTGATTTTTCCTTCACCGACCAGCTCGGCAACTACCGTCGAGCCAATCGGTTTGGACAGCGACGCGAGTTGAAACACTGTGTCCGCATCCACGGGCACTTTTGCGCTCGTATCGCGAACGCCAAATCCTTTCGCGTACACGACCTCGTCTTGAAACACCACAGCGATGGCTAGCCCCGGCAGCCCATTTTCCTGAATTTGCTTTTTTGCTAGTTTTTCGAGTTCCTGAACCGCGTGAGTCACCTGCTCGGAAGTGACGTGAGATTTTTCCTGCGCGGTTATGCAAAATGGCGCCGCCAGAATCAGCGATAATGTCGAAGCTAGAACGATCGGCCGAGCAGGCTGCATATTGATCTTCCTTTTACTTTGGGTGAAGCGCGCAACGTTGCTCAAGAAAGGGCCAAGCGCCAACTCAGGAGATCGTGCGCCTTTAGTTGGGGGCTGTCTTCAGCGCATCAGCTCGAGCGAGGCTAAGTGACATCCGCTGAGGACAGCGGACACTACAGCATCAGGGAAATCACAACCCAACTGGATGCCGTGCTACGAAACCGCGCGGCGGTCGATCGGTGGTTTGCCAGCCCGGCGCCCACCTGCCGGTATAATTATCGTATGGGGTAGTATCGAGTCGCAGCCCGGCAATGACGGCGAAAGTGTGACCCTTACGTGCATAGATGGTGATCCATTTGCCCCGGCCGCGGCGACCGTACTTGCGGAACTCCGTTGAGCTCATTGGCGAACGGATCAAACTCGCGGCACCAAGTGCGTAGGAGATAGTGCCGGAGCAATCGTAACCGCGATCATCAAATGATTTGTGACCACCGCCGTAACGATACGGTTTCGAGCAAAGTTGATTTGCGGCCCAAATTGCTCGCTTGACTGCGACCGGCGCTTTTTTCGGCGCAGCCGCTTGACCGGAATAAAGGCGCGCTCTCTTGCCTGATACAACCGGTCCTGACATCGGGAACATGTCGGCGATCGTCGATGGAACAATCAGTGCAAAAACAGCTGTGCCGAGCAGGATTCTAGAAATCGCCGGATAGATAAATTCCTCCGGGGCAGCCTTGTATGCCAAAGAACAAGTAGATGAAAGAACAAAATTTCAGAAATCTTTGGTGGAGCGACTCCGTGAAACGCGTGGGCGAGGTTGCAATTCCGCGCGAAAAAATTGGTAGGGCGCGGCCCGAGCCTGCCCTGAGCGAAGTCGAATGGGGGCGCGCCGAAACATGGCAACATATCGTGTCGATGCGTGGAATTTTGTGATAACCTGCTGTCATGACCCGCATTTTCGCTCTGCCGGTCACCGTGATCGCAGCGGCGATGGTGGCATTGGCGGCGGGTCAATCACCCCAGAACGAATCCGAAGAACCCGATTCGGTCGAGATCGAGCCCCCACTCTTGAAAGGAAACCTCTCGGATGAGTCATTGCCTGGAACGACAGCTCCGGACAGCGACGTTGCGCGTCTGGAAAAACAACTGGAGCGCGCAAAGAGAAATGCGGCGAGCGCGGAGCGTTTTTGCAAAATTGGTGTGCTCTCGAGAATGGAAGTGGAACAACGCTTCTTAAAAGTTATTCGATGTGAATCTGATCTCGCAAATGTGCGTCTCGCCGACGCGAAAGAACAGGTGGCTGCGCAAGAGTCTCGGGTTGGCGCCAATGAAATTGCCAAAGACGAATTGGAAGCAGCGAAAATCGCCTTGGCGCAATTAACCGAAGCCGCGCAAATCGCCCGGGCAAAACGCGAGCGAGCCGAGCTCGATTTCGCCGAAGCAAACTTGCGTCGACAACAAAAACTTCTGCGTCTCGGTAGCGCGCAAAAATCTGATGTGACTCGCGCGGAGCAAAAACTTGCCGAGCTAAAAGCACAAAAAGAATTGATTCGATGAAGCGCGTTTACTTCACCTTGGCTGTTCTTGGATTTTTACTGCCTTACTGGCAATTCGTTCCGTGGCTGGCGCAGCACGGGCTCAACCCGCCGCTTTTTGTTAACGATTTGTTTGCCAATCGCATCAGCGGTTTCTTTGGTGTTGACGTGTTCGTGTCTGCGTTGGCGCTCTGGATTTTTATTATCGCGGAAGGATCCCGTCTCGGCATGCGCCGTCTCTGGCTCCCGCTGGCTGGCACCTGCCTCGTCGGTGTCTCATTCGGACTGCCGCTCTTTCTTTACCTGCGCCAAGTCCATTTTGATCGCTCGGTCAGCGAATAAAAAGACTCTTCGAGTGGCCCGCACCGCTGGCGGTAAGATCGACATGTGCTCCAGCCCACTCGATCTGGAGGCGCTTTTGCTTGTGCGAGTTGCAGGCTATTTCGCGACCACGATGTCGCCGCTTTGGAGCGGACGCGGCACGTCCGCCCACTGAATAGTAATGTTACTGAAATTGACCGGAATACCCGCGCACAGTAACGGATCGGAATTATCGCACACATGAAAGTGAAGATGCGGCTCGGTTGAATTTCCCGACGAACCGAGTTTGCCGATCACGTCCCCGGCTTTGACCTGGTCCCCAACTTTCACGCGCACGCTTCCCGGCTGCAAATGCGCATACAACGCATACTCGCTCTTGCCGTGGTCGATCATCACGTAATTGCCTAAGATTCCGCCTTTAGCGAGCCGCTCGGCCTGATCTTTCTGGAGACGCGCGAAATATGCTTCCTGACTTTCGCCCGGCTGTTGCATCGCCGCAGGATCTTCGAGCTGATCGTCAGCCATCTCGATCACTCGACCGTCGCCCGCCGCCAGCACCTCAGTTCCATAGGCATAGTAATCATCGAAACGTGTCCCATCGCCTTTATGAGAAAGCCCGGTGTCCCCTAACCGGGCGATATCTAGCGCGAACTCTTCCGGTATGGCCCAGCGATGGCCGGTGTGAAGCGACGCTGCCACACCGACATACGCAACACCGCGCAGCGGAAAGATGTATGTATTCTTCGCAAATTCAGATTTGACCGGGAGGGTGCCGGTTATCTCGGTTGCGCGGCCGGCGAGGTTTCCGCGGGCGCGAACGCGCAGGGTATCGCGCGTGCCCCGGAAAGCGAAGACTTGGGAGGTGACGAGCAGAGCTTGATCCTTCTCCAATTTCGGACTGGCTAGTTTGACCGAGGGCGGAATGAGGTTCGAACCACAGAATTGAAACGCCACCTGCTCCAGAACGCCCGCGGCCTGCGCCTTCGCGCCGCGCTCGGCAAAGTAATCGAGCGCTTTGCCATCCAGTTTCTTGATGTCGAGGACCTGACCGGCGTGCAACAACTCAAGCTCGATTTCTTTCACATCAAATGCCGCTTTGCCATGATTAATGACTGCGACGTTTTGCAGCAACAGGCTTTGCAGTTCGCGCCGACTCTCCAACGGATACGTCCGAACCGCTGATGCCGGACAAAAACGAATTTCAATCGTCGGCGCGGGCTCGCCCGCCAGCGAAATGGAAAGCGCCAACGCTGAAGTCACCAAGGCGAAGTTCTTCACGACAGCAGATCTCACTCTATCTTGAGATGCGGCTCGGAAGCGATTTGGATTCAATATCCCGCCGCCTGGCCGTCCTTGCGTGATTCGCTGGCGCCGATGTAAACGCGCTGCCCATCGTGCATTTCGACTCCGATGGCTTGATAACCGCCATAGCCGCCGACCCCAAAACGCACGTCGTGACCTTTTTTGCGCAGTTCGCGCACTGTTTCATACGGAATGCCGCTCTCGAGTTCAACGTAGCCGCCTGATTCAGTCATCTTTTCGCCGGTCGGTTCGTTGTCGCCTTCGTGCTGCCAGCGCGAAGCATCCCCGGCTTCCTGCACGTTCAAACCAAAATCGATCTGGTTTGTGAGCACTTGCACATGACCCTGCGGTTGCATGCCGCCACCCATGACACCGAATGCTTCCCACGGCTTGCCGTCTTTCATTACAAAACCAGGAATGATGGTGTGAAACGGACGTTTACCCGGTGCGTAAACATTCGCGTGAGCCGGATCCATGGAAAAAATTTCACCACGATCCTGAAACATGAACCCGAGTCCGGGCACGACAATGCCACTGCCCATCCCGCGGTAATTGCTTTGAATAAGCGAAACCATGTTGCCCTCATCATCGGCGGTGCACATGTAAATCGTGTCGCCCTGATCGAGCGCGGGATTCCCTGCATCGACGTGTTTGTTCGCGCGCTGCGGGTCGATCAATTTTCGGCGCTCCGCCGCGTAACTTTTTGAAAGCAAACCGGCCAGCGGAATCTTCGCGAACGCCGGATCGGCATAAAACTTCGCCCGGTCAGCCCAGGCAATCTTCTTTGCTTCAATCATCGCGTGAAGCGTCTCCGGCGAATTGCGGCCCATCGCGCGCAGATCGAATCCTTCGAGGATATTCAACATTTGCAGCGTAGCGATGCCCTGACCGTTTGGCGGAAGCTCGAACACATCGTAACCGCGATAATTCGTCGAGACCGGCTCGACCCACGTCGATGTGTGCTTCTCGAGATCGGCTTTCCGGAGAAAGCCCCCGTTAGCCTGCATGAAATTGTCAATCTTCTCCGCGATGTCGCCTTTATAAAACGCATCCCGGCCTTTTTGGCCGATCAAGCGCAACGTTTTTGCGAGGGCCGGATTCTTGAAGATGTCGCCTTTCGCGGGCGCGCGGCCTTTGCCATCAAGCGTATACGTTTCCAGAAACGCGCCCGGCATATTTTTGTAGAGCGGCACACTCCGTTCCCAGTAGTACGCAATCAATTCCGGGACTGGAAAACCTTCCTCGGCATATCGAATCGCCGGGCCCAGATCATCGCTCAATTTCAATTTGCCGAATTTCTTGTGCAGTACAGCCCAGGCGTCCACTGTTCCGGGCACGCTGATTGGCAACATCCCGACGGGTGGAATGGTCTCGCGGTGTAGTTTCGCCAGCTCGGCTTTCATCTGACCATAACTCAAACCGAGCGGGGAACGTCCGCTTCCGTTGATTCCGTAAACTTTGTTCTCCTTCGCGCTATAAACGATGGCGAAAAGATCGCCGCCGATCCCATTCGAGACCGGTTCCATCAAACCAAGCGTTGCGTTTGCGGCAATCGCCGCGTCCACAGCGCTGCCGCCCCGCTTCAAAATATCGAGGCCGACCTGCGTCGCCGCCGGCACGCTGGTGCAAACCATTCCATGCCGCGCCAGTACTTCCGACCGAGTTGCGAAATTCTTTCCCGTTATGCGATCGATCTGGGCGTGTAGGGAAAAAGGGAGGACCACGCTCAGGAGAATTACAGAAAGTTCCTTCCTCATCAGCTGAACCTAGATTGATGTGAGCAAGATGGGAAGAGATTGTAGACGTCCGGCGGCCGCCGAATGTCAAACGCCGGAATCTCGGGTCGCGCGCCTTTGCCTGAGCGTTCACACCAAACAAAAAAAAGCGCGCTTGAATTTTGTTTCGCGATTATATCTGATTGCTCACCGCTGAATGAAAATGACATCCGAAACCAAAAAAGCGATCAGCTTAATTTTGATTTACCTGGCGCTTTTGTTTTTTCTGATCGGCATGGCGGCGCAGCTTAAAGAGAGTTTTCACTCGCGCGCCGAAATCTCCACAGCGGGATTCACCGTCGCGGGAGTGCTGGTCGCATTGGGAGTGATCACGTTCCTGTTTTCGCTCGGAAAAAAGCAGAGCTGAGGCGAGCACACTCCGCCTCCTCCCGGACCTGGGAGAGCGGCGTTGCCGGAAAGCTTATCTCGAATTTGCCCAGGTGCGGCGGCGACCCTTTCCAGATCGCCGCCGTCTCTACCGTTCCAAACAATCGGAATTAGTCCTGCATTGCGTCGCGAAGCTCTTTGTGGGCGTTCATCATGTCTTGATGAGCCTTCTGAATGTCATCGAGCTTTTTCTGCTGATCAGGTGTGAGCAAGGGCCGGATCTGCGACAGCGTGCTGTCCATCACGGTTTTCATCTTCTGCCTCGCCTCCTGATGAATGGCATCGATTTGCGGCTTGGCGCCCTCGATAATCGGCTGGACCTTTGTCTCTTGATCGGACGTCAGGTCCAACTTTTCGGTTATTCGCTGGAGGCCAAAGCCATGTCCGTGCCAGTGGGCTCCACCGCCAGGACCGGCCTGCGCTTGCACTACTATAAAGCCGCCGAGCGCGATCGCACCGGCGGCCACAACTGTTAATACGTTTCGTTTCATGATTTATCTTTCAGTTTGTTGTTTTGCTGCGCGCTTTTTGTGCGCTTCTGTAGCTAATGACCGACCACCAATCTTGGTGGTTACATTTTTATTTGTAACCGACGGTTGCGGCGCCACGGCCGCTCTCACATTGACCCCAGCGGTTTCGAAACGGCCGCTCCTTGCTAAAATTGTAACCGCAACGCGCCGGCGCCGGTCATTGGTAATGGTGTGGATGCGCTCTCGATTACATGGACGATTCTGATGCAAGTGCGCTGGTCGCCGCTGCTCTCCAGCATGATGATGAGGCGGCTCGCGCATTGGTTCGGCGGCTCTACCCGCTCGTGGCCAAAGTCGTCCGCGCCCATCGTCCCCGCCGAACCGAAGAGGAGGATCTTTGCCAAATGATCTTCATCAAGGTTTTTCAAAAATTATCCCAGTTTTCCGGCAAGGTGCCGCTGGAGCATTGGGTCTCGCGGATTGCAGTTAACACTTGCCTGAATCAAATCGAGTCGGAGAAAGTGCGGCCCGAGCTACGGCATGCCGATTTGAGCGACGAGGAGAAAGCCGTGGTGGAGGCTCTGGCAGTCTCTTCCGACGAGATCGCCCCGGACCATCGGTTTGCTTCGCGCCAATTGGTCGAACATCTTCTCGGCGCGCTCAAACCAGTGGAACGGCTGGCGATCGATTTGCTATATTTGCAGGGACGTTCCGTTGAAGAGATTCGCAAACTCACCGGCTGGAGCGCAGCGCTCGTAAAAGTGCGGGCGTTTCGAGCGCGCAAAAAAATGAAAGATCAGCTCGCCAAAATTTCGGCAAAGGAAAAGCTATGAACAACCTCGGTCAAAAAATCGATCGCTTGCTCCGGTCGGCGGCGCAGGCGCGCGAAAACGTTCCGGCAGCGATGCCGTTCGGATTCGATACACGCGTCGCTGCGTTGTGGCGCGCGCAGGACGAGGCAACTGCGATTGGGGTGACCCATCTCGTTCGAGCGGTCGCCCTCATCGCTGTTGCGGTGATGGCGGTTGCCGCTGCGGGGACCTATCGTGAAGCTACCGTGACCCCCGACACGGACGAGCCGTTCGCCAACGAATACGTGATTGCAGATTCCACGATTCAAACTGAATTCTTGCAATGAATCGCGCATTGAAATGGAAGTTGATCGCTGGTTTCCTCCTGGTTTTTCTCGCCGGCGGATTGACGGGTGTTTTTGTGGGCGCATCGCACACGCGGCATTGTTTCTTCAAGTTTCATCATCGCGGCGACATCAGCGAGAGAATGCGCGAGCGGCTGCGGAGAGAACTCGATCTGACCCCAGAACAGGTGGCCAAGATATCGCCGATCATCGATCGAGCGGCCGCGCAACTCCAGCAGATGCGACGTGACACTGGCCAGCGTGTCCGTGAGATCCTGAACGAAACGCATCGACAAATCGCGCCCACTCTCACGGACGAACAACGGCAAAAACTGCAGCGAATGAAAGAGCGACATCTGCGCCGGCATCACGGTCGCTGGTCACACGACCTTACGCCGGAACCATCGCTAACTCCGTAACGCCAGTTTTAGGGGGAGCTGTCTTCCTGCGGAAATGTAGCCCCTCGCCGCCTTCAGATGTGCGCGGGAAACACGGCGACACCCGCCTTCGCCGCGCTCCGGCGTGGCATGGAGCGCCGTGGCGACAACGTTTTGGATCGAAGCGTTTATTGATTGAGAACCGTTTTCGGCGCGGAGTTGCTCATTTCAAGTCCGCTATCGGACGGACTCGCTGCGGCGAGCTGAGCGCTCACTCTCTGAAGACCCGTTGTCAGGGCTTCGATTTTCTTTTCCTGTTCTGCGAGCCTAGACTGAAAGTTCTTCTGTTGCTGCTCGATGGTCGCCTCCAATTTCTCGACTCTGCGATGCTCTTTGAGGAACTCATTCAGCAACATCGCGTTCACCGCGTCGTAGCGCACGGTGTAAATCTCGCCGTTCTTATCGCGCACGACTAGGTCGGGGTTTATCTCGGCTACTTCCTCGGCGATCAAACCAAATTGCTGTGGACTTTCCTTGTGACTCTTGTAGCGAAAAGTCACCGGTCTGAGCGCCAGGAGCGCTTCGCTGGCTTCATCCATCGGCTTGATCTCTTCCTTAAAGCGCTTTGAAGAGGGCGTCGTTCCAAGCTTGCCGTTTGAGTCGACCCCAACAACTATGCCCGAGCCCGGGTCTATTGTAGCTCCGAAAATGTTGCCGATGTAACAACTGTTGCTCTGGTTGTCACCACTGATGCCGATGCAGATAACGTTGTTAGCCGTGGTAACGTTGCTACCGGCTTCGGTGCCCAAGGCCGTGTTGCTGCCGCCGAGAGTGTTGTTACGAAGCGCATTAAGACCGCAGGCCGTGTTACTGTCACCGGTCCTGTTGCTAAGGAGCGCGTTAACGCCGCTGGCCGTATTGTACCTACCGGTCGTGTTGCTATAGAGCGCTTGAAGCCCGTTGGCTGTATTGTAGGTGCCGACGGTGTTGCTAAAGAGCGCCTGAAGCCCGTTGGCCGTGTTGTTATTGCCGATGGTGTTGCTATGGAGCGCTTGAAGCCCGTTGGCCGTATTGAAGCTGCCGGTGGTGTTGCTAAAAAGCGCTTGCACCCCGGTGGCTGTGTTGCGGATGCCGCCAGTGTTGCGAAAGAGCGCACTAACTCCGGTGGCCGTGTTGAGGTTGCCGGTGGTGTTGGTTATAAGGGCATTGACACCGGTGGCCGTGTTTTGGGCGCCATGGGTGTTGTTAAAGAGAGCGCGAAATCCCTCTGCCGTGTTGTAGTTGCCAGTCCTGTTGTGATAGAGCGCTTGAAAACCAAGAGCGGTATTGCCGATCCCACTGGTCAGACTAAAGAGTGCGTTTGTTCCCTCAGCCGTGTTGGCGCCGGGATAGCCGCCATCCGGCGCGGGGACAACCGCTCGTGCTATTTGGCAAAGCGCAAAACAGATCAGCAAGAGCAACAGCTTTTGGAGAAGGAAACCGCCTCGTAAAGATGGCGCGCGAGCAGGACTTGGGGCAGAGAGAACGATTGCTTTCATTTAATTAACCTTTCTTTTACAGGTGATTGACTGCGTGGTTCAGATCAATTCGTGACGCCGAGTTGGGACAAAATTCGGCTGCTTGGCAAGAGAAAAATTGCTGGGCAATTTACACCGGAACATAGGCTTTTAGCCGAACAACTGGCTGTGGCGAGGGCGGCGTTTCGCCTGGCCAATGGGCAGTTTGCTGAGGATGTGCGGTTTTATCAAATCGTTTCCACGATTTCGCGAAGAAGGCGTGGGCCACGATAAATGTAGCCGGTGTAAATCTGAAGAAGCTGGGCGCCGGCCTCGAATTTCTCACGGGCGGATTCCGCATCGGAAATTCCGCCGGAAGCGATCACGGGGATTTTGGATTTTGCGAAAATGGTGCGCACCAGCGTGGTTGATTTTTCCCGCAGAGGAGCGCCGCTCAGGCCGCCTGCTTGATCGCGTGCCGGCGGAATCGATGAATGGTCGAGCGTCGTATTGGTGGCGATCATTCCCGCCACGCCATTTTCTTCACACGTCGAAATGATCACTTCCAATTCGGTCGACGACAGGTCTGGCGAAATTTTTACCAGTATCGGTTTGGCGCTAATTCGGTTCTCATCGCGAATTGCCCGCAGCAACTGCGAAAGCGCGGCAGGTTCCTGCAACTCACGTAAGCCGGGGGTATTTGGCGAGCTGACATTTAACGCGAGGTAATCGGCAAAATCACGAAGCAGGCGAAAGGAGTAAAGGTAATCATCGCTTGCTTCTGGCAGCGGCGTGACCCTCGATTTCCCGATATTGATTCCGACCCGGCAATTGCGAGGCCATCGTCGGCTTTCGCGCAGTTTTCGTAGCCGGCTCGCAATTGTGTCTGCGCCATCGTTATTGAAACCAAGACGATTGATCAGCGCTTGTTGTTCGGGAAAACGGAAGATGCGCGGCTTCGGATTTCCCGGCTGCGCTTTAGCCGTCACTGTTCCGATCTCTACGAAACCGAAACCCATTGCCGCCCATACAGGGAGCGCGACACCGTTTTTGTCCAGTCCAGCCGCGAGCCCGATTGGATTTGGAAAGTTGATACCGAAGACCGTTTTCGGTTTCGGAACCGGTTGAAAGAAACTCAGTGCGCGCAGAGCGAGGTCGACATGGGAAGCGCTGCGCAGCGATGAGATAGTCAGCTGGTGCGCCGTCTCGGCGTCGAACGAAAAGAGCAGGGGCCTGATGAATCGCTCGTAGCCATTTTTCATTTGCCGATACAAAACTGCCCAAAAACCGAATCGAGAATTTGTTCGACGTCGACCGCGCCAATTACCTCTCCGACTGCTCGCAATGCTTCGTTAAGATCGACCGCGACATATTCCGGCGACAGCGCCCTGCCCATTGCTGCTCGCGCGCGATCGCAAGCTTCCAACGCCCGGCGCAGGCAATCGCGGTGCCGGGTATTAATCGCGACGGTGCTTTCGGGTCTCAGATTTTGCTGGGTGATTCGCGCCAGAATTTCCTTTTCCAGCTGGGGCAGGCCCTCCCCCGTCACGCAGGAAATTCGCAATGCACGGAAATTTTTCCAGTCACTGTTTTCGGGCAGATCGCTCTTGTTCAAAACCACAATTTCATTGTCTTCGCCGGCGCGCTCCTCGAAATGCGGCGGCCTGGGTGCATTACGATCGGCGATATGCAGACACAGGTCGGCCAATTGCAGCGATCTTTCGGTGCGCGCAATTCCTTCGCGCTCAAGTTCACTTGCCGACGCGCGCAGGCCGGCGGTATCGAGCAAACGGATTGGCACTCCGTCCAGATTCACCGTCTCTTCAATCGTGTCGCGCGTCGTGCCGTGGGTTTCGCTGACGATCACTCGATCGTAACCCAGAAGCCGGTTGAGCAGACTTGATTTGCCAGCATTCGTTGCTCCGTAAATGACCACTCGCACGCCTTCGCGCAGGATGCGGCCTTGATCAGCGGTGGCGAGCAGCGCCGCGATTTCCTCCCGAACAGAATCGAGTCGCGCGCGCAACGTTTCTCCTTCGTCGGGCGCGATTCCTTCCTCTGGAAAATCGATTGAAGCGTTGATATGCGCGAGCAGTGAGATTAATTCATCGCGAATTGTCCTGATGTTCTCGCCCAGCCTGCCTTCAAGCTGTTCTGTAGCGGAACGAAGCGCCAGATCGGTCTTGGCCCGGATCAGATCGATCACAGCCTCAGCCTGAGTCAGGTCCATTTTTCCATTGAGAAATGCGCGCTCAGTAAATTCGCCCGGTCGCGCCGCGCGCGCACCGGCCCGCAGACACGCTTCCAACACTTTCGCGCTAACCAGCGTTCCACCGTGGCAACCGATCTCGACCAAATCTTCGCCGGTGTAACTCGCGGGGGCGCGATGGATCGAAAGCATCACCTGGTCGATCAATCGATCCGCTCCGTCTAAAATTTCGCCGAAATGCTGAACGTGCGATGCAAATTGCGACGGCTTTTCTTTGCCGCGGAAAATTTTATCGGCAACGGCAATGGCATCGATGCCGGAGACACGGATCAACGCGATCGCGCCCTCCCCAGCGGGAGTAGAAATGGCGGCGATTGTCTCGCCGGCGATCATTTGCTCGTTCCCCGCCGTCAAGTCTGTCGATGTTTCGAGAGAATTTCCTTCAGCGCTGCGATGCATTTCTTATTTTGCTCCATTGTGCCCACTGAAATGCGGACCCACTCGGGTAAATTGTAGCCTTTGAGCGGTCGCACGATGACCTTCCGCGCCAGCAACTTTTCGAAGACGGCCGGGCCGTCGCCGACATTTACCATCACAAAATTCGCAACGCCGGGCACAAACCAGAGCTTCATTTCGGCAAATTGTTCCTCGAGGTAAGCTCGGCCTTGATCGACGACACGTTTCGTCTCGCGCTGATGTGCGTCATCGTTCAGAGCCGCTAGCGCGCCAGCGTGAGCGATGCCGTTAATATTGAATGGTTGCCTTGTTTTGTGGAGCACTTCTATCAGATCAGGCCGGGAAACAGCATAACCGATCCGCAGACCGGCGAGCCCATAGATTTTCGAAAACGTGCGCAACACAACGACATGCCGGCCGTCGCGAACGAATCGCAGCGTGTCTGGAGGATCATCGAGGAACTCGAAATAAGCTTCGTCGAAAACGACAATAATATTTTCCGGCACACGCGACATGAAACGGTCGATCTTACGCTGCGAAAGCAGAATGCCGGTTGGATTGTTGGGATTGGGGATAAAAATAAACCGCGTCTTTGGCGTAACTGCATCCAGCATCGCATCGAGATCCTGCTCAAAGTCCGGGGCCGGCGTTTCAATCAGCTGCGCGCCAAAGGACGCCGCGATCAGTTTGTAGACGATAAAGGCATACTCAGAGGTGATCACGTGATCATCGAGATTGAGAAACGCGTGCCCGAGAAATTCGATCACTTCGTTCGAGCCATTGCCCAGAATGATATTCCCGGGTTCGAGACCCAGTTTGGCCGCGATTGCTTTGCACAGATAAAATCCACTGCCATCCGGATAAAGGTGCGCGTCTTCGGCTGCCGCGCGGATCGCTTGAATTGCTTTTGGAGATGGCCCAATGGGATTCTCGTTTGAGGCCAGCTTGGCGATTGTCTGCGGGTCGACACCGAGTTCGCGTGCTGTTTCCTCGATCGGTTTCCCCGGCTCATAAACAGCGAAATTGCGCAATTGGGGATTCGCCAGTTCCCAGATCGAAGTCATGCGCGCAATCTAGACAGAATTAACAGAATCGACAAAACGCGGATCGTGCGAACCCAGAGATTGCAGCGGGCGCGGGTGTCCCTACAATGGGAGGTTGAATGGGAGACGACGAACTCATTTATCTCGACAACAACGCCACGACGCAGCTCGACCCCGCCGTAA
Organism: Verrucomicrobiota bacterium; assembly: GCA_046724585.1. Classification (GTDB taxonomy): domain Bacteria; phylum Verrucomicrobiota; class Verrucomicrobiia; order Chthoniobacterales; family UBA10450; genus Udaeobacter. The sequence goes on along the minus strand of JBKOWV010000069.1, from coordinate 5,169 downwards.
TCGAGGAAATGCTGCCGTTTTTCGCGAGGTATTACGGCAATCCTTCGGCTGGGTATGGCTTTGCCGCCCAGGCGCGAAAGGCCGTCGATTTGGCTCGCGATCGGCTGGCGAAGTTGCTTGGATGTGAACCGTCGGAAATTGTTTTCACGAGCGGCGGAACGGAGTCGAACAATGCGGTGATCAATTCGGCGCTGCAGTTTGAGCCGCTCGGCAAGTTCGCCACCGGACGAATCCGCCGTGGTGGACATGTGATTACGAGCGCCGTGGAACATAGCGCGGTCCTGCGCCCGTGCCAGGATCTCACAAAACGAGGGTGCGATGTGACATTTCTTGGCGTAGATCGGCATGGCAAGGTCGATCTTGGAGAATTGGAGGCGGCGATTCGCCCCGAAACGGCCCTCGTTTCGATGATGTGGGCAAATAATGAAACGGGGGTGTTATTTCCGGTCGAGAAAATCGCGGAGATGTGCCGCGAAAAAGGGGTGCTCTTTCATACAGACGCCGTGCAGGCGGCGGGAAAAATCCCAATCCGCTTGCGCGACACTGCGATCAATTTCCTCTCCTTATCCGCGCACAAATTTCATGGGCCGAAGGGCGTCGGCGCGCTTTACGTTAATCGGCGAACGCGCTTTCACCCATTGATCGCTGGCGGAGGTCAGGAAAACGAGCGCCGCGGTGGAACAGAAAACGTCGCGTCGATTGCCGGTATGGGTAAGGCGGCCGAGCGAGCTGCCGAATGTCTGTCGGAGGGCAAAGCGCACGTTGGTTCCATGCGCGACCGGTTTGAAAAAGCGATCCTGGAAACGGTAAGTGGAACATCCGTTAACGGCGCCGGCGCCCCACGAGTCCCAAACACATCGAGTTTGTCATTTGCAGGAATCGAGTCGCCAGCCGTCCTTCTTTTATTGGATCGACATCGCATTTGCTGTTCAGCTGGGTCAGCCTGCCGGACGGGCTCGGCGGAAGCGTCGCATGTTCTGCGCGCCATGAACCCGAGCGGGGACGGCGCGCGGCGCAGTTTGCGCTTTTCTTTCGGCCGGTTCAACACCGAGACGCAAGTCGATTGCGCTATTGAAGTCGTCCCGAAAGTGATCGAAAAGCTGCGCCAGATGGCGGCGCCGGTTCATGGAAGTGTCGTTTCATCTGTAACCAGAGCGCTGTGAGCCGCTTCGTCACGCGATTTTTTTCCGTTGGGGTTTAAAGAAAAAGCCGACCGCGGATTACGCTGATGACGCGGATTTACAACCAGGGAATCAGATTCCCTATTCGCCCCGCGTTATCTGTAGTTTTAATCTCGCCCGGCTGGCGAGATGCGTTTAAAACTTGACGCGGTGGTCATCAAAAATAACTCCGGATTGGGGATTAAGGGAGGAAGCTTTTCTCTCGGAACTTTCTTCCCCTTTTTCAGAGTTCAAATCGTAAGGGGTCAACTCAACCGAGAGAAAGGGAGAAATCACAATATGCATCAACAAATAAAGTTAATTCGTCTGATCGCGCCTTTGGTTGTCTGTTTTGGGCCTGCACCAATAGTGCAAGCGGTGGGTCCCGACACAGAGGGCTCCATAGCCGGCGCCAACAATGGGGAAGGCATCGGGGTGCTGGTGAACCGCACCAGTGGGGTCTGGAACACCGGCACTGGGTTCGAGGCGCTGAGCCACCTCACCATTGGCAGCCAAAATACGGCCACCGGTCTGCGGGCCCTCTTCAACACTACCGACGGCTTCTACAACACGGCCACTGGCGTTTACTCGCTCTTTAGCAACACCACCGGCCACTTCAACACGGCCAACGGTTATTCGGCGCTCTATAGCAACACCACCGCGCATCTTAACACTGCCACTGGCGTTTATTCGCTCTACGCCAACACCACCGGCACTAGCAACACGGCCACCGGTGTCAGTGCGCTCGGACGCAACATCGATGGTCACCACAACACGGCCACCGGTCGTGCTGCGCTCTTTAGCAACACCGTCGGTCACCGCAACACGGCCACCGGTATTATCGCGCTCGTTGAGAACACCACCGGCACCGGCAACACGGCCACCGGTGATAGTGCGCTCCGAAACAACACCGCTGGCGATAACAACACGGCCACCGGCCGTGCTGCGCTCGTTAACAACACCACCGGCTTGAACAACACGGCCGTGGGCTTTTTGGCCGGCGCCAACGTCACCACGGCCAATAACGTTATCTGTATCGGTGCGGTCGCAGGCGCGAACGTGAGCAACAGTTGCTTTATCGGCAACATCCGTGGGGTGACAACAGCAAACGCCAACGCTGTACCAGTGCTAATAGACTCTGCCGGTCAGCTCGGCACGATGAGCTCTTCGCTACGATTCAAAAACGAGATCAAACCGATGGACAGCGCCAGCGAAGCCCTCCTGGCGCTCAAGCCGGTGACGTTTCGTTACAAGAGCGACACCACAGGGACGTCGCAATTTGGTTTGATCGCTGAGGAAGTAGCCGAGGTAAACCCGGACCTGGTGGTACGCGACGAGAATGGCGACATCTACACCGTGCGTTACGACGCGGTAAACGCGATGTTGCTCAACGAGTTTCTTAAAGAGCACCGCAAGGTTGAGGAGCAGCAAGCCACGATCGGACGACTCGAAACGACGGCGGCAAAGCAAGAAGCGACCATCGCAGAGCTAAAATCTACGGTGGCAAAGCAAGAGAAAAGGTTGCAGACTGTCACCGCGCGGCTAGAACAGCAGGCAGCGCAAATCCAGAAGGTGAGCGCTCAGATTGAGGTAAGCAAAACCGCCCCGCAAACCGTCCTGAACAATCCCTAAAACTGTCAGTAACGTTTCCAAAACCGCTGAGCGGCGAGAGGGCACTTGAGAAAGCGTCCCGGTTGCGCCTTGCGGGAATTTCGCAGGCGGGGACGCCTATGCTACTTTCGGACGCCGAGTCAACAATTTGCCTTGCAGCGCAAGATGGCGCGCGGTTGTTCTTTTCGTAATGGAAACGCCACGAGATCCGACCGCTTCGCGCTACGAACACGCCGCTCAGGGCTTGCGTCGGAGCGATCTGGATCCCGATCCGATCAAACAATTTGGAAATTGGTTCACGGCCGCGATCGAGGCCGGGATTCGTGATGTCAACGCGATGAGCCTCGCCACCGCCGGCCATGACGGCAAACCATCGGTGCGGATTGTTCTGTTAAAAGGCTTCGATCAGGATGGGTTCGTTTTTTTTTCGAACTACGAAAGCGAAAAAGGAAAGCAGCTCGACGCCAATCCCCAGGTGGCTCTGGCTTTTTACTGGATTGAGCTGGACCGGCAAATTCGCATTAGCGGGAACGCGAAAAAAACTACGCGTGAAGAATCGCAAACCTATTTTCATTCGCGGCCGCTCGGCAGCCAGTTGAGCGCGTGGGCTTCGCGCCAAAGCGAAGTGCTCGATGGACGTCGCGTATTGGACGCGCGAATGGCAGAGATGACAGAACGCTTCCGCGACAAGCGCATTCCGTTGCCGCCACACTGGGGTGGGTATCGTGTCAAACCGGACGCAATGGAATTTTGGCAGGGACGCCCGAACCGTTTGCACGACCGCTTTCGTTATACACGACAGGCCGATGGCAACAGTTGGCTCATCGAACGACTCGCGCCGTAACCAATGACGTGAGGACCGTTCATGAAAAAGAAGTTGGACAAGATTGAGATCGTGCGCGGCGATATCACGAAAATCGATGTGGACGCCATCGTCAACGCGGCGAACACAACACTTCTCGGTGGCGGCGGAGTTGATGGCGCGATTCATCGCGCCGCTGGACCCGAATTGCTTGCAGAATGTCGGACACTCGGTGGTTGCCAGGCCGGCGAAGCAAAATTGACGCAGGGCTACCGATTGCCCGCTCGGTTTGTCATTCACACAGTCGGCCCTGTCTGGACGGGCGGGAAACGGGGCGAACCGCAGATTTTGGCGAATTGTTATCGGAATTCATTGCAGCTCGCGGTCAAAAATCGAATCAAGACGATCGCGTTTCCAGCGATCAGCTGCGGCGCCTATGGTTATCCGATTCCGGAGGCAGCGCGGATTGCCGTTGAAACAACCCGCGAATTCCTCGCGACCGACAACAATATCGATAAGGTGATTTTCGTCGTCGCGAGTGACGAAATTCTCCGCGCTTATCAGCTGCTTCTGTAACGGCGCTTTGCCTGCTACGTCAGCCTGGCGGAGACGGGTGAGCGCCGCTTATTTTTCTCGTCTGGCGGTTACCGACCGCCGGTACAATAGCTACAATAATTAGAATCCGCTTCGGATTCCGCGATCGGGATCGCGTGGTCCGATATCGTGGCTGAGCTTGGCCCATGCCGCATGGACTGCATGTCGGGCATGATCCCAAGGCAATGCCGAGCCCGCTTTGCTGCGTTCGTAATCGAGCGCCAAATCGCTTTCGATTTCTTCGTACGGTTTTCCGGGATAGTTCTGAAACCCTTCATAGCCCGTGCGATACGCAGCTGCGTAATCCTCGTAGGTGTAGCCAGATTTCACAAACGGCTGCTTTTCGTGGTGTTCCCGCCAATATTTTTCTTCAGTTGTTGGATTCATAGCTTCTGCCACTCCATGCGCACCATAGGCCGCAGCGATACCGCCGACGACTGTCCCGACCGTCGCGCCGATTGGTCCGGAGATCGCTGCGCCGAGGGCGGCACCCGTAATAGCTCCGCCGGCTGCTCCCACACCGGTCCCCACGGGATGCGCACCCGGTTCACCCGTGATCGGGTCGGCATTTTTCCTCGATTTCTTCTTCATCCTGTCGGTTGCGATATCGCCTAAACTGGTTCGCGAATCGGCGCGCCAGCGGACGTGAAGAAGGCAGCAGCTTTACTCGGGACGTCCGCCAATCGGACGGACTCGTCCCGTGGCGAGCTTTCGCAGCTTGAGAGAGACGCAACGAAAGCGCCAGTTACGATTCCTTTGTATGATTAATCCGAACGAAAACGATCTTACGAGGGACGAACCGCTTCCGACGCAGCTCCAGTCGGGCGAAGAAGAAATTGGCTCGGGTGGGCGTGAGCAGTTTCGTCGAGCATCAAAGAAAATCTCCACGGCCATGAGCCATACGTGGGACGAGACAAAGGAGAAAGCCGGCCGGGCGCGCGAGCGCACGGAATATTTCGTGCGCGAAAATCCCATGCCGACGATACTCGGCGCGCTGGGGCT
>JBKOWV010000080.1:0-15333 GCA_046724585.1 Verrucomicrobiota bacterium | reverse complement strand
GTACTGATTGGTCCGCAGCGATACAACGAGCTTTACGAGAAGTTCGGCAATTTGAACAAACTGCTTGGATGGGGCCATGCGCGCGTGATCGAAAATTTGCTGGAAAAAAGACCGGATTGCCCGCGGTCGCTCTCGGACCAGTTCGCCGATGTGCGCGTGATCGAGCAATCGCTGTTGCGGCACGGCCGCAAGATCGACATCGAACAGCGGACGAAAGCGGAATCAGATCTCGCGGTCGCGGCTGCGTCGATTCTGGCGCGTGAAGCTTTCATCAACTGGCTGGAACGCCGGGGAAAAGCGGTTGGTTTTCGGCTCGATCGGGGAGCATCTGCGAGCGTAAAAGAGACCGCGAAAAAGCTGGTGGAAACAAAGGGGCCGGATGCATTGCGGGAGGTCGCGAAAGTGCATTTCCGAACCGCGCATGAGGTCGCGCCGAATCATTATGCGGCCCCGCCGCCACGCGAGAATTGGCGAAAGTAGGAGCAGACCGCTCCATCCAGGATTGCGAACGGCGGAAAACTGCTATTGCGTTTCGCCTTCTTGTCCAGCAGGTTAGGCCCGCTACTTTTTTTTCGTTTTTGTTCTTAATCTAACCACCGCCACGGCTACATGAAGCGATTACTAGATTAGATATGGCAAAGCTAACCAAACGCGACATCGTTGTCGCCATCAGCAACCAAACCGGCATGGTCCAACATCAAGTCTTTGATGTGGTCCAGCGGACGCTCGATAAAATCACTGACAGTTTGGCCAACAATATTCCCGTCGAACTGCGCAACTTTGGCGTTTTTCAGCCGCGGTTGACCAAGCCGCGAGTCGGGCGAAATCCGAATCAACCCGGTAGCAGTTTCGTGATTCCGCAGCGAGTGACGGTAAAATTTAAAGCTGGTAAGATCATGCGTCAGCGTGTCGAGAAACTTTCGCGCCAACTGAAGGAAGCCGGCGAAGGGCGTGAAAAAGCTGCCCTATCCAACCCGACACCCGGTAGCTAAAACACTCCGCGTCAAAGGCTGAATAGGCGGTGGGACGTCGCTGCTCAGCGTTTGCGCATGAGCCAATAGATTTCCCCCGGCCAGGAGGGAAATCTGCTGCCCCACCACAAATTGAATCGAAGCCATGCAGCAGAATTTTCCAGCCGGCTGCCGCTGCTCCGCATAAAGAAGGCACCGCTGATGAACTCGACCGTGCAACCGGCTGCTTCACTCATTTGAATGACCCGCTGTGGAGAAAATACGCTGACATGGCCCATTGGCTGTGCCGTTTTGCGTTCGAGCTTTTGGTGGGACGCGACGAGAAAGTGGGGCAGGACGGGAAAGCCGCCAATCAAGACTCCACCTGGCCGTATTCGGCGCGCAATCTTCTGCAAAGCCGCATCGGGCTCGAATAAATGCTCAAGCACATGCAGTAGCATCGCGGCGTCATAATCGCGGGGTAGATCAAAATCATCGCTCTCGAGATTCGCCTCCAAAACGTCCTCTTTCTTAATCCCCACTTTGCGAAATTTTTCGGGGTGGATCACCGCATCCACCACTGTCCACCGGCCAATATTTGGCTGAACAGGCGCCGAGTGAAAGAATTGAAAGAATTGTGCCTTGTGTACGCCGATCTCGACTAGATCGATCGGTGCGTCGCGACGCGCCGATTCGATGCACAACAAATGATAGCCAAACCAGTAGCGCAGCAAGCGGATGGGATAACGGACGCTCTTCGCGTCGGCCGTCATGTTAAACCGCTTTGAGCGAACGGCGGCGTTCTCTGCGAGAAACCGGAAGTCCCAATCGAGAGGTCGATAGGCTGACGCGTTTTTTTCCGACACAACGTTTTGGTGGAGACGGGACCGAGAGGAGTGCTGTGAACAGTGGTAAACGCTATGATCGACAGGTCGGCTCCGGCTCAAGCAGATTGCAAATGGCTTCCTCGAGTCGCTCAAAATTGATCGGTTTGGTGAGGTGGTCGGAGAAACCCGCAGCCCGGGCTTCATTTACGTCCTGTTCCGTTCCAAAGCCACTGAGTGCAATCCCGGGAAGAGCTTTACTGCTTTGCACTGCTCGCATTAACTCATAGCCGCTGCGGTCCGGCAGTCCGATGTCGCTAATGAGAAGATCGAACTCCTGTGTGCGCACTTTTTCCACGGCCTGCTGAGCGGTATGGGCTACTGTAATTTGGTAACCGCGGCGCTCCAGCATCCTCTTCAAACCGGTGCAGGTATCCTGGTGATCGTCCACCACGAGGACACGGCGATGTCTGGGCAGGTCGGCTCCTTTTTCCAGAGCGGCGCGTCGAACTTTCCCGGCACCATCGCCGTCGGTGCTGATCGGACTCGGCACCGTCGTCAACTCCAGCGAAAAAGTGGAACCTTGATCCTTTCCGGGGCTCTCCACGCGGATTTTGCCCCCATGCGCGTCGATTAGCGCCTTGGAAATCGTCAAGCCGAGGCCGAGACCTCCAAACCGCCGGGTGATCGAGGTCTGTCCTTGCTCGAAGGCGTTGAAAATTTTCTCAATCCGTTCCGGCTCGATGCCCATTCCAGTGTCGGCAATCCGAATGTCAATCTTGTTCGGGGCTGGATTGACGGTTTCGATCGTGATGCGGCCTCTTTCCGGAGTGAATTTCACGCTGTTCTTGATCAAGTTCCAAAAGACCTGTTGCAAACGCGCGGGATCTCCTTCGACGTGCGTATCGGTGGCGCAAAGACGAAATTCCACTTCGAGATCTTTGGCAGCAATGTCCTCGCGGCAAATTTCGTAAGCACGGTGGAGGATTTGATGCACGCAAATCGTCTCAAAGCTCAACTGCAATTTGCCTTTCGCGATTCGTGTGATGTCGAGCAAATCGTCAATCAGGCGCGCTTCCAGCTCTACATTGCGCCGAATGACGTCGAGCGCCTCGCGAACGGTCGGCGAATCCGGAATGGTCGCTTCCAATTCTCCCACCATCGCGATCACCGGCGAGAGCGGATTGCGTAATTCGTGCGAAAGCAACGCTAGGAATTGGTCTTTTGCCGCATTTGCGCCAATGAGCTCCTGGCGCAGTTTAACGTCCCGGGTCTTGTCTTCGACGAGATAAAGCACGCCCTGGGTGGTTTCATGCGAGCCCTGCAACCGCAGCAGATTAATATCCAAAAAGTGCGTCATACCCGTTTTGTCTTTCAACGGTTGCTCGATGAGCTGAAATGGGGTTCCAAAAGAAAGCACTCTCTCAATCGCTTCCCTTGGAGCAATCTTCACGTCATCGAAAGTGGCATCCGTGATATCGTGACCCGCCGGCAGATCCCCGAAACGCTGTGCCATGTGTGCAAAAGCGTCGTTTGCCTGAAGGAAACGGCGCGACTCTGGATCGATAAAGGCAATGCCGCTCGGCATGTTCGCCAGGATCTTTTCGTTAAAGACGACTTCACGTTCGATACGTCGCGTAGACTCCATCTGTCGCTGATAAAATCTGGTGCCAAGCCACGCGAAGACCGCTGTGAGAACAACTAACCAGGCTGCCAGGACGGTCATTCGCCCGAGCAGATCACGAACCGGTTTATACGCCAGGCTTTTCGGCTGCTCGACTACCGCAACCCAACCGGTCGGTTCGATAGGACTGAAAGAATAAAGATTGCCATGCCGCTCAAAATGTCCGCTCTGGCTCTGGCGGATGTCTTTGAGCAAAATCCCGCCTTCGGGTGAAGTCGCGTTGGGATTCGGCTTGAAATCATTGCTGAAAAGAGCGTTGCCATTTTGGTCGAGCACCCCAAAAAGAAGCTTGTCGGCAAACTTGATCGTGGATAAACGCCGTCCCATTCTTTCCACCAGAACGGAGACGCCCACATAACCGAGGATCGTGCGGTCCGGTGCCCGCACGACACCGACGATATCGGTGGCCAGTCGCTTATCCTGCAATCTGGGATGAACCGCCGAAACAAAGGCTTCGCTCGATGCCGCTGCTTGCTCCCGCCAGTGATTGGAATCAAAATCCCTGCCCATAATCTCCGGATCGGTTGGAATCGACGCAAGCAGACGCCCGTCTGGCGCAGTCATGAACATTCCGTCGATCTGTGGATGGGAATAGAATGCTGAGCTGACCCATTGCTGAGCAAGCGGGTAGGGATCTGGCGTGCTCAAAACTCGGGCTATTTCTGGCAGCGTCTGATAATATTCAACGATGCTACTGATCCGGCTAAGCTCATGGCCAACGAGATGGCCTACTAATTGGATGAGAGTTTGCCGGTCGCGCAGGATTCGGGTTTCCAGAGTATCGCGCAGGATGGTATAGGAAACGATCAGCGTTAAGACTGCTGGAATCCATCCCGCCAGCAGGATGGGAAAAATAATCTTCAAACGTTCGAAACGGTCCCGCCTTCGTTTCCTAAATATGTCTCGCAATTGCATCTCCCTTGGTTGCGAAATTGGCTCATCACCGTTAACCCGCTCGCCGCCTCAAGCAAGGCGAATGTCGGAGGCGGTCTCAATGCCTAGCCCCTGAGCGCCTTGAGCAATCGCGAAATTCAACTCGCGCGCCTCCACGTGGCCGAATATAATGTGGCCAGAGTTTTCAAAGGCAAACGCGCGATTTTTGAATTGACGCATCGGCTGGAAGCGGCATCATGACGCGCCTACTGCTTTAACCATCGGCAGCTGCGAAACTCCCATGCAAGGAAGCCTCGGACACATTATCTGGACAGTCTGCTATCTGGGTGTACTCGCCGGTCTTTCAGCCTACGGCATTCACCGTTATTTCATTATCTACTTATATCTGAAAAACAGGAAGCGTGGACCCGTTCCGGCCGGCAAGTTTGAGCAACTGCCGAAGGTGACCGTGCAGTTGCCGATCTTTAATGAGGTTTATGTGGCCGAGCGTTTGCTTCGCTCGGTCAGTGAATTGGACTACCCGCAGCAGCTTCTCCAGATCCAGGTACTGGATGATTCGACCGATGATACGCGAGAGATTATCTCGTCGTGCGCAGATGAACTGCGCCATCGCGGATTTAATGTGCAATGTATTCATCGGGTTGCTCGCACCGGTTTCAAGGCTGGCGCGCTGGCGGCCGGCCTGGAGGCCGCGGAAGGCGAGTTCCTCTGTATTCTTGATGCCGATTTTGTTCCCCAGCCAGACCTTCTCAAGCGCACTATTCATTTCTTTACCGATCCGAAAATCGGAATGATCCAGACCAGATGGGGCCACTTAAATCGCGGTTATTCGCTCCTCACCCGGATGCAGGCGATTTTTCTGGATGGACATCTCTTGCTGGAGCAAACTGCGCGGAGCCGCAGCGGCCGTTTTTTTAATTTCAATGGGACCGCTGGTCTGTGGCGACGTTCGTGTATCGAACAAAGTGGAGGCTGGCAGTACGATACGCTGTGCGAAGACCTCGACCTTAGCTATCGTGCCCAGCTCGCGGGCTGGAAATTCATTTATCTTTCCGACGTCGTAACTCCTGCGGAGTTGCCGGTGGATATGAACGGCTTCAAATCTCAGCAGCATCGCTGGACAAAGGGTTCGATCCAGACGTGCAAAAAATTGCTGCCCACGATATGGCGCAGCCGACTTCCGTTTCCGATCAAACTGGAAGCCACTGGTCACTTAATGTCCAACTTCGCCTACCTGCTGCTTGCCTTTTTATGCGTCCTCTTGCATCCCACCGCAAGCGGGCTCCAAGGTGGATGGCTGCGGACGCTCGTCATCGATGTTCCGATCTTCTTCGCCGCGTCGGTCTCAGTGGCGGTTTTTTATGTTTGCGCTCAGCGCGAGCTACATCCGCGCACGTGGAAGAAACAGATTTTATTTCTGCCGTGCTTACTCGCTCTCGGCATTGGCCTTTCACTCAACAACGCGCGCGCTGTGTTGGAAGCGCTCTTCAATCACCAATCCGATTTTACGCGTACTCCCAAGTATGGAATCGAACGCAGATCGCAGCCGTGGCGAACTTGCAAATATCGGCTGGCGAAACCGATGTTGCCATTGGCGGAGCTGGCCTTCGCGATTTATTTCACTTACTTTGTTGGCTTCGCGATTTGGCATGGCCAGTTCCTGTCGGTGCCCTTCCTCCTAATGTTCCAGGGCGGTTTCCTTTATGTCTGTCTCTCTTCTTTCGCCAGCCGCTGGCCAAAAATCAATCTTGGCAACTCACGCGAGGGCGCCGCAATTCCCGCGTGACAAACTCCAATTATCGGCTAAGGAGGTGCGGATGTTTCGGCCCTTCGCTCTAATTTTTAGTCTAATTTCCCTTGCTCCCGCGCTTTTCGCGACGCAACTCGACCCTTCTCATCAGCTGGTAATAAGCATCCGCGATCAGAAGCTGATGCTGCTTCAGAATGGCGCAAAAGTCGCCACCTACCGGGTTTCCACATCCAAGTTCGGACTGGGCGATTTTCGGGGACGAATGACAACTCCTCTCGGTTACCTTGCGGTCGCGAAAAAAATCGGTGACCACGCACCGGTCGGCGCTGTTTTCCACAACCGCCGATTCACCGGAGAGGTTCTAGCACCCAATGCTCCAGGTCGCGATCCCGTGATTACGCGAATCATGTGGCTGCGTGGATTAGAAGGTCAAAACGCCCATGCCTTTCGTCGTTGCATTTACATTCATGGCACGCCGGAAGAGAAGACGATCGGCCGCCCAGCCAGCTACGGCTGCATCAGGATGAAATCGAGCGACATCGCCGCACTATACAATCAAGTTCCACTTGGGGCGATTGTGCAAATCGTTCCGGACCGGTTACCCAAAGTGTCCAAGGCCCCGCCGACGCCAGCGGTTGATACTGTCATGGCCCGGAGTCAAGAGACCAAAAGCCAGGACCATGGCTCCTCGCGCCGGGCAGATAGGGAGACGTCTTTGCTGAACAAGCGCGCCTCGATCGCCCAGAGTAACCCGCGCGCGTAAAGCTCAATTTGCTCCGAATCGGCAAAGGGAATTTCTTGATCAAGCAATGGCCAACACGAGATCAGCCGCCAAGCGCGCCCGCCAAACAACGAAGCGATCGCTTCGTAATCACAGCGTCGTGACACGTCTGCGGACGATTCAGAAGCAGGTGCGTTCCTCGGCGGTGCCCAGTGCTGACCAAGTCCGCGCGGTCATCTCGGCGATCGACAAAGCCGCAAAGCGCGGCATCATTCATCGAAACGCTGCGATTCGCCGCAAAGCGCGGCTCAACAAAGCGCTGGTCGCCGCGAAGTAATCTGCTGGGCCGCCTCCGTATGGGAAGCGCGGCGCTGATGTGTTTGTAACGCGCGTGTTGCGGGTTCACCAGCCTTCGCCAAGGCTCCGGCGAGGCGGGCAGAGACGCGGTTACAGTAAATGCACTTTGCATATCTCGCGGGACAGCTAGATTCTTCCGAATGATTCCCGCTCTTGTTCTCATTTTTGCGGTCGTCGCTTATCGCGTCACGACGGGGCTCTTGATTCATTCTGGCGCAAGCTGGCTTTCCAACTTCGCGCCGCTTGCGGCGATTGCGCTTTGCAGCGCGGCCTACCTTCCGAAAAAGTACAAATTCTCGGTGCCGCTCATTACGCTTTTTATTTCCGACGCGATCATAAATTTTCGCTACGGCGCGCCGTTGCTCGACCCGCAGATCCTCCTGCGTTATTTCGCGCTCGCGGTGGTTGGGGGTGTTGGAGTTCTGTTCCAGAATCGTGCTTCGCTCAAGACGCTTTTGCCGGCTTCGATTGCAGGATCGATGATTTTTTATACGATCACGAATGCGTTCTCCTGGTTGAGTGATCCAGGTTATGTAAAAAATCTGGGAGGACTCATTCAGGCGCTCACGGTGGGCCTGCCTCAGTACAGCGCAACACCGAGCTGGATGTTTTTCCGCAATTCACTCATCAGCGATCTTCTATTCACTGTGCTCTTTGTTGTTTCCATGAGCGTTGGCCGAAGCGCTGAGCGGTCGCGTACCCGGGCCGCGCGGTTCCATCCCGCAGCTGCGGGATAACCGCCATGCAGCCGGGGGAGCAGCGCGACGAGGTCGAGATGCTCGCGCTTATGTTGTTGATCCGGCGCTTCGAAGAACGCGCCAGTCAGCAGTATCAAGCGCAGAAAATAGGCGGCTTCTGTCATCTTTACATCGGCCAGGAAGCCGTCGTCACCGGCGCCATCGCGGCTGTGCGCGACGACGACTACGTCATTACCGCTTATCGCGATCATGCCCATGCGCTTGCCCGCGGTACCAGCGCGAATGCATGCATGGCAGAGCTTTTTGGAAAGGAGACCGGCTGCTCACGCGGATTGGGTGGCTCCATGCATTTCTTCGATCGGAAGAATCACATGTACGGCGGTCACGCCATTGTCGGCGCTCACGTTCCACTGGCGGTGGGAATGGCTTTCGCCAGCAAGTACCGGGGCGAAGATCGGGTGACCCTATGCTTTTTCGGTGACGGCGCGATCAATCAAGGAGCTTTCCACGAAGCCCTGAATCTGGCCGCGCTTTATAAATTGCCGATCATATTCATTTGCGAAAACAATCTCTTCGCCATGGGCACCTCGGTGAGGAGATCGACATCGCTTAAGCAAATCGTCGATCGGGCGGAGGGCTACGACATCCCGGGAGAAATTGTCGATGGGATGAACTTTCGCGAAGTGCGCGACAAGATCGCCGAGATTGTCGATTCCATTCGAAAAGAGCCGCATCCGGCGTTCCTCGAAGTCCGCACTTATCGCTACCGCGGTCACTCGATGTCCGATCCTGCGAGCTACCGGACCAAGCAGGAACTGGAGAAATATCGCCTGGACGATCCAATCACGCGTTTGCGTGCGCAGCTCACTCGTGAGGGAAAATTGACCAACGAACAATTCGATCTGCTCGACAAACAGGCGAAGCAAACGGTGCTGGCTGCAGTAAAGTTTGCCGAGGAAAGCCCGGAGCCTCCGCTCGATAAGCTTTACGATTATACTTACGCCGATGGAGCAAAGCCGTGAGGGAAATTACTTATCGCCAAGCACTCAACGAAGCGCTCGCGGAGGAGCTTGAGCGCGATCCGAATGTTTTTCTCATGGGTGAAGAGGTGGCCGAATACCAGGGCGCTTACAAGGTAAGCCACGGTTTGCTTCAGCGTTTTGGGCCGCGACGGATCATCGATACTCCGATCAGTGAAAACGGATTTGCCGGTCTTGGGGTGGGGGCGGCAATGGTTGGGTTGCGGCCAATCATTGAGTTCATGACGTTCAGTTTTTCGCTCGTTGCCTTTGACCAGGTTGTGAACAATGCCCCAAACATGTTCACGATGTCGGGTGGCCAATTCAATATCCCGATCACGTTCCGCGGCCCAAATGGACCCGCGCACCAACTCGGTGCGACCCATTCGCACGCCACGGAGAACTTTTATGCCAGCGTGCCGGGCCTGAAAGTCTGCGCACCGGCCACGCCGCGTGACGCAAAAGGGTTGCTCAAAACAGCCGTGCGTGACAACAATCCAGTGCTCGTCCTGGAAGCAGAATTGCTCTACAGCTCGAAGGGAATGGTCGAGCCGCCGGATGAAGACCTACTAATTCCGCTCGGGAAAGCGGAAGTGAAGCGCGAGGGCAGCGATGTTTCGATTATTTGTTACTCGCAGACCGTTCCTCTCGCGCTCAAGGTCGCAGCTCAACTGGAAGAGGAAGACATCTCCGCCGAGATTGTCGATCTGCGCTCTATCAAACCGCTAGATGAAAAGGCGATTTTCGATTCGGTCGCAAAAACGCATCGCGCGGTGATCGTCGAACAAGATCATCCCTTTTGCGGCGTAGGAGCAGAGGTTTGCTATCGGATTCAGAAAAACATTTTTGACAAGCTCGATGCTCCGATTCTCCGCGTTTCACAGGAGGACGTACCGATGCCGTACAACGAACGCCTCGAGAAGGCCGTATTGCCAAACGCGGACAAACTGATCGCGGCCGCAAAGAAAGTTTGTTACGCATGATTCTCGACCTCCGTCGCGCGGCTTCAACGCTTTAACGAATCCCATGCCTGAAATTCAAATGCCCAAACTGAGCGACACGATGACCGAGGGCACGCTCGTGTCGTGGAAGAAAAAGAAGGGCGACAACGTTTCCGCCGGCGAAGTCCTTGCCGAGATCGAGACCGACAAGGCGACGATGGAATGGGAATCGCCGGAAGATGGAACGCTCACTGAAATTTACGTCGAAGAAGGCGGCAAGGTAAACGTCGGCGACAAGATTGCGTTCATCGGCGGCGAAGGCGAGGAAGCGCCGAAGGAAGAAGACAAAAAGAAGGACCAAAAAGAGGAAAAGCCGAAAGCCGAAGAGGAGAAGAAACAGGAGAAACCGGCAGAGAAACCCAAAAGAGACGAAAAAGAGGCGAAAGCCGACCAGGAAAAGGAGAAAAAAGCGACACCAAAGGAAAAACCTGTAGAGGCAGGCGTGTCGCCTGCACCAACGCAGCCGACGCGGCTGCCACGACAGCCTGAAGAAGCGCGGGTGAAAGCGTCGCCGGTCGCGCGCCGAATCGCGGCCGAACTCGGGGTCGATCTGGCCAGCGTAAAGGGAACCGGTCCGGAAGGTCGTGTTACGGAGACCGACGTGCGCGCAGCGGCAAAATCAAAACCGGTCGCCCCAAAACCTTCCGCCCCAGCTGCCGTTAAGGCTGGCGAGAGCGCGCGTGTCCAACTTTCCGGAATGCGCAAAATCATTGCGCAACGGTTGGTCGAAAGCCTCGGTCCGGTTCCCCATTTTTACCTCAACATCGACATCGACGCGGGACCACTCATGGAAGCACGCGAGGAGTTGAAGTCCGCCGGCGAAGGCGCCGACGCGTCAAAAATCACCGTCAACGATTTCGTTTTAAAAGCAGCGGTGCAAGCGGCCCTGAAAGTTCCGCGTGTTAATGCCTCTTTCGATGGCGACGCGATTGTGCAGTACGCCGACGTTGATCTTGGCATGGCGGTTGCGATTGAAGACGGGCTGCTGACGCCAGTCATTCGGGCCGCCCAAAACAAATCACTGCGTGAGATCAGCGAACTAGCCAAGGATTTGGCGCAGCGCGCCCGTAATAAGCGGATGAAGCCGGAAGAATTTCAAGGCGGCACATTCACCGTCTCAAATCTTGGCGGAATGGGCATCGACAGTTTTTCCGCTGTGATTAATCCACCGCAAGGTTTCATTCTCGCCATCGGCAAGATCAGCAAACTTCCGGTGATCGATGATTGCGACCAAATCGTTGTCGGCCAGCGCATGTCGATCACGATGAGCTGCGACCACCGCGTAATCGACGGTGCTCTGGGTGCCGAATATTTGAAAGAACTACGGCATCTGCTGGAAAATCCGGCGCTGCTGTTGGTCTAGCCTGTGCTCCCGAGAATCTTACCCGTGCGACGAGGGCTCTGTTTCCCACGTCATAAAATCATCCAGCGCCAGCCTTGTTCTCGTCACGACAAATTCGATGACAGTCGCGTCGTCCACAAAGCCAAGAAATGGGATCTCATCGGGAACTAGATCGAACGGATCGACGAAATAATTGAGAGCGGCGATCACCCAAAGCAGCGCGTCGTCCGAAACGCCCCTAGGTGAGTAAGTCCCGCCAGAATACGCCCGGATGAAACGCAGCATGGTCTGGAGGTAAGGCCAGTTCTCTTTAAATGTGTCCCGGGGGACTGCCGCTGCCTTCCTCGCCGCCTCGTTGAAAAGCGTATCTAAAGTTTCGGGATTCTTGGTGTACGATTTTGCGTCGGCCAGCGCTTTGGCAAACGCCTCACTACGAAGAGCAGGTTTCGGATAGGGGATGCGCTGCTCAAGATTCGTCGGAGCCGACCGCGTCTTTGTCTTTACCTTCCTGCGCGATTTCGTATTGGCTTTTGTCATCTGGCGATATGAAAGCACCTCGATTCGCCGCTGAGAAGCCGATTCTTGAGTTGGCGCGCATTTCGATTCGGGAGCACAGGCTGCCAGCCGTTCCTTTTCGGCAGCCTTGGCGAAAAGCTCTTCGAATATTCAGCGACGGAACCTTTTTGCAACGGGAGGGATTTAGTCGGCAGGCCGCGGACGACAACGCGGGCTGGCAGGCCTGTGCTCCTCAGAACACGTCGCGACGCGCGACGCGCTACGGTTTCGTGGCGAGAATCAGCGGGGATGGCCCCGGTGCTTCGAGTTCGCGAACTTTTTTGAGGCCGGCGTCTTCGAGCCAGCTTTTGATCTCGTTGAAGCTGAAGGTGTCGCCGCGTTCGCTATGCACCAACATGTTCACGGCAAAAATCAATCCATTCAAAGGACCGGTGCGATCATCTTTCACCAGCCATTCGGCGATCGCGATTGTGCCGCCAGGCTTAAGAGCAGCGAAGGCCTTCTTGAGTAATTTTCGGCTCCGATCCTCGCCTTCGGTGTGAAGAATATGGCCCAATGTAGCAATGTCGTAATCATTGCCAAAATCGGCTTTGAGAACGTCGCCTTCGATGTAGGTGAAACGATCGGCGACGCCGAATTTCTGTGTGATACGCTTCGTGGTCGGAATCATTTCCGCCCAATCCTGGGCCGTGACGCGGACGAGCCGCGACTGCTGCGCGAGCGCGATTCCCCAAATGCCGGAGCCGGCGGCGATGTCGAGAACGCGCATGGGCCTGCGCGTCTTCTCAAGTTTAAGGGCCCGACCGAGTGCCGCAGCTGCGGGATAACTCATCGGGATGATATTTTCGACGAGAACAGAAAAGAATTCCGGACCGGTCGCTTCCTGATTCAACGCCATGGGCGGCATGCCCGTTCTTACCGCTTCGTTGAGGCGCAGCCAATCCGGCACAAGGTGAGTTCCGGCGATTGCGAAAAATCCAGCCAGCGTGCTTGGCTTGTTGCTTACCAGAAACGCTTCACTTTCCGCGGTAAGCGAGTATTTGCCTTGTCGATCTTTCTTTAAAAGGTCGAGACCGACCAGGGCGTTCATGATCGCGCGGAGGCCTCGTTGAGACGCACCGGTTATGCGGCTGACTTGCTCGATCGATTTAGGGCCGCTTTCCAACGTGTCGAAAACTTTGCTGTTTACAGTTGCGCCAATAATAAGGGGTGGCGCGTAAGCGAAGCCAAATTGCATTAGCCGGTCGGGAGTGACTGGCGTTTTCTTTCGAGTTTTTGCCGCCATTGCTTGATCTGAAAACGAGATACATCCACAAGTAGCCAGCGCCGCAGCGCTCGCAAATCCGATCAACCTCAGTCGCGGGATTCGGTTCGCTAAAATCGAGGACGAACAGATAATCATCTTCGGCGTGCCCCCTTTGGCGTTTCTCGAGAAGGGATGCCAGCTTCGTTAGATCTGTTCTTCATTTGCCTTTGCAGCGAATGTGACTGGCGACGCATACAACAATCGGCCAAGGCTTCAATGCGCTGTCAGGATATGTCCTTCCAGCGCCGCCAATCCCGGCTGGTCAAGAGTTGATAACAAGCTGATAATCGCAGCGTGAGCAAGGAGACAATCGAGGAGCGATCATCTGCCCTGGGTTTCACTACCGCTTCCGGGGAGCTCGGACGGGACATGCAGTTGCAAGACCTTTGGCGAGGCGACCGAACCGGCTCCAGGTCGCGAGAGGCAATGGAGGCGGCGGAGCGCGCTACCCTCGCGCCATTTGCCCAAAAATCGGGCGACTCGCGCGGTCGAAAATATCCGGAGCCCAGGCACGAATACCGCATGGAATTTCAACGCGATAGGGCGCGTATTATTCATTCGCGCGCTTTTCGCCGGCTCGAGTACAAGACGCAGGTTTTTCTGAACGGGACAGGCGATCACCTGCGCACGCGGTTGACTCATTCGATCGAAGTGGCCTCGATCAGCCGGACAATCGCGCGCGCCTTGGGACTGAACGAGGACTTGGCGGAAACAATCGCGCTCGCCCACGATCTTGGCCATTCGCCTTTTGGCCACTCAGGAGAAGAAATGCTCGCCGAATGTATGCGTGACCACGGTGGGTTCGATCACAACCGCCAGAGCCTGCGCGTGGTAGAGCTGCTCGAAAATCCTTATCCAAACTTCCCTGGCTTAAACCTGACGTTTGAAGCGCGCGAAGGTTTGCGAAAGCACCAAGCCTTTTACGATCCGTCCACGCCCGGAGAAAAAAAGTGTTGCTGCCCATCATTGGAGGCGCAAATCGCGGATCTCGCGGACGAGATCACTTATTACAGTCATGATCTTGACGATGCGGTCGATTTTGAAATCCTAAGCGCGGCGCGATTGGAAGAAAACAAGATATGGCGTCGAACTCATCAGGCGGTGATTTCTCGTTATCCTGGGGCACGCGAACCCGATCTGCACAAGTTGATCATTCGCGACATTATCGATGCGCAGGTGGGCGATGTAATAACGACAAGCGCCCAATCGATTGCCGATGCGGGTGTGCAGAGCGCAGACGATGCACGCCGGCGGCCGGCGCCGCTTATCCGGTATAGCGACGATTTGTTTTGGGCGAACCGCGAGCTGCGAAAATTTTTATATCAGAATGTTTATTACCATCCGCGCGTCGCCGACGTGAACCGGCACGCATGCGAGATGTTGACAAGAGTTTTCGGGGCATATCTTGCCGATCCTGAGCGGCTCGGCGAGGCGGCAACCAAACGGATTGAGGCAGAAGGGATGCATCGTACAGTGTGCGATTACATTGCCGGAATGACGGATCGATATTTGATTGAGGAATACGCGCGGATTGCAGCGCTGTAGTCGCCTCGCTGTACGAGGCGCGGCGCTGGCGTGTTTAACGCCCCTGCGTTGTGCGTCTCACAGAGACGCGGCTACAGCTACGCCGCCGCGCTACCGTTTTCTTCCCGCAGATATTGAATGAGAAGCCGCAGGCGTCGATTTGTCGAGAGTTCTTCCAGGATGCGCTGGCGGCGCAGCGGATCGCTAACAAAAGTTGAAGCCACCAAATCAGCGAGCATTTCCGGGTCGCTCAAATCGGAGAGATACCGATCCACTTTTGGTGGAAGCTGCCGCTGCCCATCCCCTTTGAGGCTGGAATAAAGCTCCAGCACTTTGGCGGCAAGCGCTTCCGTTTCCACTGAAGAAACGGAGTCGCTTTCAAGCGAATCGATTGTTGCGATCGGGAATGGCGTTTCCTGCTCAAAATCCGTGAATCGCACGCGGTCCAATCCTTGCAGGATAAGGTTCGAGGTGCCGTCGCCGCGTTCGACACAGGCGCGAATGAGACCGACGCCGGCGGTGTGAAAAAAATCAGCGGTCGATTGCCAGTCTGCGCAGCCCGGTTTGATCAACGCGACGCAAAACATCCGGTGATGAGCGAGGGCGTGTTTCAGCATCTGCCGGTAGCGGAGCTCGAAGATGTAAAGCGGAAGCAGCGCGTGTGGAAAAAGCAAAGCGCCGGGCAAAGGCATGACTGGCAATTGCTCGGGCAAAATTACAGATGCGGTCATATCGTAGCCCCTCCCT
>JBKOWV010000071.1:0-3614 GCA_046724585.1 Verrucomicrobiota bacterium | reverse complement strand
TTCGAGATTGACGTACGCATACATCGAGGAGAGCACGTGGCAGTGGCTTCAGCGCAATCATCTGCCCGGACTGCCCGGCAGGGACAACGTTGAACTGGAACCTATCTCAATACTGGTTCCGGTTGATCCGTTCGTTGAGCCAAAGCCCGGAGAACTGCGCTACGACGCGCAGATCGAACATGAATTGGACGGCTCGAACCCGCATAGTTACGTTCGGCTCTACCGGCGCGGCGTGTTCGTCGGCTATGACATCCGGCGGACGAGCCGACTTGAGATCCACCCGCAGGAAAAGGAATACAACCCGCCGGTCACGCCGCCGCTGGACGGCGAAACCACGTGGCAGTGGATTCAACGTAACCACCTGACCGGACTGCCCGGCAGGAACAACATGGAGCTCGAACCGCGCCGCACCCTGATCGCGACCCAGCCGTTCGCCAAACCCAAGGTCGGCGAGCAGCTCTACGACACGAAGATCGAGTGGGAAATACAATGCGAGAACCAGCGCGGCTACTACCGGTTCTACCGGCGCGGCGTGTTCGTCGGTTACGACATACCGATACCAGCCTACACGACGAGCGCGTAAAACATTTTCAGGCCGAAAGGCCCGGTTGGAGCAAGCAGCCGTGACCAAGAATTAACCCGAGGAACCGTTAGAAGAGCGGACCAGCGAGCGTATTCATCGTGCCTGAGAATCTGGGGATGCACGTTTACGAAGTCCGGCCCGCGTTAAGATTGCCCCAGAAATGTCCCCAAATGAGCCCTTCTTCGAGCTTTATCGGCGGAAAGCGCTTGCAGCCGCGCGGCGAAGCTTGGCGATTGTCTCAGCGCTCGTTGGTTGATGAAAGTTCACCATGGCTTGGCAGCATACCGCGACGGCGCCAGCGACGTGAACCAAGGGTGCGCCATGTGGTTGCCAACCTTCCTTCAGCGCGGCATTCACTTCTTTGGCGAGCGAACCGAGGTCTGGGCTTTCAAGAATTTTGTACTCTTCGATCGTGTCCATCTGCCTATCATCGGACGGCGCGTGGCCGTAGTCGAGGAGCAACGCGTTTGCCGTGCAAAATCAATTCATCGCACATTGCAATCGCCGTTATGAATCATCGGCTTCGGGTAGTGGTTCGGCAGTTTTTCCACTCGCGCGAGGGAAGGCAAGCGGATGAGGTCGAATTATTCCGCTTCCTAAATGCCGAATGATTCGGCACAATTCGCGCCAGACCGTTAAGGTTCGCCTAGCGATGTCATGGCATATTAAAGCAGCGTGGGACTGGTTGCCTGTCATCGTGCGCGCAATCGTTCTCGGGTTGCTGTGCACGGGCTGTGGTACGTTGCGCAGCGGTCGAGCGTGGGGAGAAAACGCCATCTATCCAGTCGACCCAAGAAGCATAAGCCTCGCAGCGAAGCGCACCGCCCTGATCCACTCACATGGGTGCCGCTCGTCGGCGCGGGCGTAATCGCCGCAGGCGGATGGGACCACAGCATTTCAGACTGGGCCAGCAAAGAAACACCGCTCTTCGACTCGCGAAGCGGAGCGCAGGATCACAGCGACATCGCGCGCGGGATTTTGCAGGCCGAAGCGGTTGCCACAACGGTGTTGACCCCGAGCGGCAACGATCCCGCCCAATGGGTGCTGGCGAAAGCGAAGGGCGCACTGGTGGCAGGCGCTGCTGTCGAAACCACCTCACTCTTCACCGATGGATTCAAGAGCGCTATCGGGCGGGAACGTCCTGATCGCTCGGATCACGCGTCGATGCCATCCGGTCACTCTTCGAGCGCATTCGGCGCGATGGCGCTGGCCAACGCCAATCTTGAATGCATCGACATGAATGGCTATGCGCGGACTAGTTTGCAGGCCACCAACATGATGCTTGCAAGCTCGGTTGGCTGGGCGCGCGTGGAGGGGCAAAAACATTTTCCAACCGACGTGCTCGTGGCCGCGGCATTTGGGAATCTCACCACTCGCTTCATCTACGAAGCCTTCATCGGCACGGCGCCTAACGACAAGTTCAGCTTCTCGGTCGAGCCGACACTCTCCGGCGGCAGCGTGGCCTTTGTGCGGAAGTTCTAATCTCCGCTCGGCGGAAGCACACGGCTCCCGAGCAAACCGGCGCGCAGGTGACGGCAAGCTAAGCGCGGCTTTGATCTTATTTCCGATGCGCTGCCATTCGGTCGCCTCTGGTACGGCGAGCCGGATGTAATCAGCAACGCCGTCAGCTACGCAAAGTTTCGCGTTCTGCGGCAAAATCGCTTTCTTCGTTCTGTGACCTTGCGAAAGTCAGGCGATCCCATGATGGCAATGAATGAAGCGGCTCAGCGACCGTTGTCCTGATGAAGTCGTCGTACGATGAATAAGTCGCTGGAGGTCAGCTGGCGCCGAACATCCGGGCCCTGCTTCCGGGCCGCAGCGCGAAACTTTTGGAAAAGCGCCGCACGACGTTTTGAAGTTTTATGTTGGACGGAGGAAAGCGCGCAGTTCTGGGTCAATGTTGGTTCCATGTTAATTCTCCGTTATTTGCGCTGGCGGCGGACTGACGCCTGGCGCTGATGTCTGAGCAATTCGTATCGAGGCGCGTGATATAAGCATCCAGCAACGCCACGAAACCTATCCTTGAGACGGCAGTATTACCCGACAAGTTTACGAGCAATCCTTCGAGCGCATCTTTATGAGCAGCGATAGGAGTCATGATGCGGTTTTGGGTGCAGAGAAAAGGGGCCGCACACCCTGCGCGATCGATTGACGCTGCGATTAAGGAGCCAACATACGACCGCGACTGCCGATTAGCTAATGGTATTTATCGACCACGCATTTCATATCGTGCGCGCGTTCCCAGACGACTAATTGAAGAATGAGTTTTTGCGCGGGTTTGCGCGCTTTTGGAAAACGTCATTCTGCGAGGACGAAAACCATTAGATCGAATGCGTTTTTTTGCGTCCAGTGGCGCCGTTTTGCATCGAAAATTGCGCCGAGCGTAGAAAACTGCCGTGAAACGCGGGGCGCTTAGTCCATGCGACCACTCGAAAGCACGACCTCTGATTGCATCGGTTTGATTGCAAATAACTGGACGGGGCAAATAATCGCTCGCGCTTCTCCGAGCACGTCCCTTATTGAGCCAGCGGATTCCGTCTGGCGGTCTATCCCGTGAAATACTTCGCGGCGAGGAATTGCGCGCCAGCGCCTAACACATTGCCCGCTGCTTTGCTCCCCAGCAGTTTTCGCAACAAAGATTTCGCCTTGTTTTTCTCCTTCTCCGACAGATCGGCTTGATTGATCGCAGTGATCACTTTCTCCAGTGCGTCCGTAATCGCCTGCTGCTGGGGAGTGGTCGTTGCGATCGATGCTTGTTCCTGCCGAAAAACGGTGGTTCGTCGGCTTTCATCGATAGAGATCCGGATCGGTGGCGCGACGCCACCTTCGAGCACTTTGACTCCGAGGTCGTTTATCTTAGCAAAGCCGGACAGCAGCCCCATCCCGCTCTTATCTTCAAGAGGGGTCCAGTCGATGAGGCGATACTCTGAAAGCTGGGCTACGGCGCGCAGCCAGTCACGGCGACTTATACCTCCTGCCGGCGGGACCGCCCGCTCAGCATGGCCGAACGGAATGGAACCTTCGCTTCGAC
>JBKOWV010000103.1:0-16237 GCA_046724585.1 Verrucomicrobiota bacterium | reverse complement strand
TTTTCGATGTCTGCACACTCGATTACCGCAAACTGCAACCCGGCATGAAGGTCCTCAAGCGGGTGATGGAAAAGACAGATCGCGTTGAAATCAAGGGCCCCGGCACCGATTTGCGCTTCAGTATCAAGGGAATTCCAGCAGTGATCTGCGGTGGCGATCGCAATATTCCGGATGGAGAAGTCTTTAGCGCCCCAGTGAAAGATTCGGTCCAGGGTCATGTGACCTTCAACGCTCCAAGCATTTATCAAGGGATTGGTTTCGATAACATCCGTCTCGAGTTCAAAGACGGAAAGATCGTCGATGCCACAAGTAACGAAACGAAGAAGTCGAACCAGATTCTCGACTCGGATCCAGGGGCGCGTCACATCGGCGAATTTTCCCTTGGGTTTAATCCCCGCGTTTTACAACCGATGCGAGACATATTATTCGACGAGAAAATTGCCGGTTCGTTTCATTTTACTCCCGGGCAAGCCTACGACGAAGCGGACAACGGGAATCGCAGCCAGGTTCACTGGGACATGGTAAGCATCCAGCGCCCGGAATACGGCGGTGGGGAAATTTATTTCGACGGCAAATTGATTCGCCGCGATGGAGAGTTTCTACCGAAGCAACTGCGCTCCCTAAACCGAAACCTGTTTCGTAAACGCGCCTGAACGAACTGCGAAGACGTTTCTGCTCGTTAGGGTTGACAGGCCTCGCTGCTCTTTACGCTTGGAGGCGGGTGCGAGCGCGGCACTGATGTACCTAAGGACCCGCCCTGTCGCCCCGCACCCGGACATCCGCGGCTACGGGGTTCTCGCTTACGATTGCCGCGGTCCGGAGCCGAGCAGATTTAGGTGCATCATGGCGATGTCGCCGCTATCGCCGAGCTGCAAATTCGTAATTTCGAAGGTCGGCGCGCTCTCGCGCGGATTAGGACCGGCACCAGGCAACTGTAGACGAACTTGTTTAGAATTCGAGTTGAGAACAACCGATGCAATCTCAAGTGACGGTGCGAACTCAATTGTTGTAATTTGACAGGGGACGGTCACGAAGACAGTGGCCTGCCCTGGTTGGGATGGCGTAAGTTGGACTGGCGCAGCTTCGGAATTCGATACGAGTTGGAGGCTCGAGACCGCAACTGAAGACGAACCGCTCACAGGCGGCCGCTGTTGCGACGGAACCATCCGAATTGTGCCGAGGGCGCCCCCGAGCGGCTGGATCTTTGCGATCTCGAAGCTGACCTGCAAATTCATTCCGGGTTGCGGTTGCTGAGAGGGGGCCAAACGCATGGTGACGACCTTGGATATGGGACGCACATTTAGGCTTCCCATTTTGAAGCTAGGTGTCAGCTGCATCGCCGCGATCTCGAAAGAGAACGTGAGCTGCACGGATGTTTGCATCGTCGCAGCGGGTTGCGGCTTGGGCACCGGAGCGGCCGAAGGTTTGGCCACCGGACCGGCTGGAGGTTTGGTTATTGGAGCAGGCGGAGTTTGGATTGGTTCAGGCATAGTTGCAGGTGTGGTTGTTTGCGGAAATTCGGGCTCGGCGGAAATTGCGGCTTGGATACCAGGTGCTAGCGCTGTGACAGCTTCGGCTGCAGGAGCTTGCGCTGAAGTCACCGCTTCTTCGCGCGGCAAGGAGTATTCTTGTCCTCCGATCGGTTCAACCTCAGGCCCTGTTGGCGTTGTTACAGCAGGCAATACGATTTCCTCTGGGGCCCTCGGAATTTCAATCGGCTCGGAAACCTCAACCACTTTAGGCGCTTCGGACACGCTCGGCTCCAAGGGCTCGGCCGACTGTTCGATAACGGGCCCGACGCCGGACTCAGAGTCTGATTCAATAAATGACGGTGATTCGGGTTCACGCTGCCGCAACGTTTCCCCTGCGTATTCGACAACCGGGCGTACTGATTCCGACTCAAAGACTGGTTCAGCGACCGGCGTCAATTCGCGTTCAGCCGTATGGTAAGTAGGGGCGTGTGCCTGTTTAGCTGTCAAATCTGCCAAACCATCTAAAGAACGGGTAGACCGAGCTAAAGGCAGGGTCGCGTGACGCAGCGAAGGTTTCGATGCTGTTAATCGCAGCGAAACCTGACGGGGTCCACCAAAAAAGCCGTTGCCCAGCGCAACTTCTTTTCCTGCCGGACCGAGGCCACGTCGGGGTGAGGTTGCCATGGAATCGGGCTGTGCGTAACCCGCGATATCGAATGCGTAGCGACGGCGAAGACCGGGAACAACGACCCAGGCCAACACAAAGAGACCCGCTAACAGCAATCCGCCGAAAAGCCACGTTTGGCGACTCACCCCCGCAATGCCGGGCTGCGAAATTGATGCGCCCAGGGTTACAGGGACGGCGGGGGCCACGGATGGTTTTGTTTCGCCAGTGGTTGCCTGGGTTGCCTCTTCACTTTGCCCGGCGGGAGCAGATGCCGCCAGTGCCGCCTCAGCAGGCGAAGCTGTCGCCGTTATCGATCCTACAGAAGACGATCCGGAAACGCCAGCGGCGGCCGCTTCCTCTGGCCGAGCGCCTGCCTCCGCCGCAGCCGGCTCGGTCGACGCGGCTACGCCCGCGGTTTGCGTGTCCGTATTGGGAGGACCTGTCGCCAGGGCCAAAGAAGCAGCAGATTCGCTCTTCGACTTCTCCGCCTGTTTGTTTGCGGCAACCATGGCGTCGGGAATAGGACTCGGCTCGACTGCCGGGCTCCCTTCCGCCTGCGCTGCGATGGCACTGGCTGTGTCCAATGCTGGCTCCGGCGCGGCGGCGGGTTCTGGGCTTTGCATCCAACCAACGTCATAAAAAGCGTCCGCAAAAACGCTGTTGAGCGCTGGCGAATAAATCTTTTTCGCCGAAGCGCTCCAGTCAGCGGCTTTCTCCGGATTGTTATGCTTAAACTCCCATGCCGCCTGGGCATAATAGAGAGCGGGCGTGTCGCCTGTAAACTGGAACTGCTCCATCATCGCCTGCGCGCGGCTATCTTTCCCTTCGAGCAAAAGCGTCATGTAAATTTTGAATTTCATGAGCTCTGCCGCCTGATTCTTATCGCCCCCGGGCGTTCGCTCCAATAGTGCTTGGAAACGTTCCCGCGCCTTGGCGTAGTCTTTCTTCTTAAATGGAATTTGTGCGAGATTGTATTGCGCCTCGCGGAACTTCGGATCCAGCTTGGCTGCTTTCTTGAAGGCGGCTTCGGCTTCACCAAACTCCTTCTGCTCCATCAGAATTTCGCCCCGCAAATTCAGGGTCGTCGGTTGATTCGGCTGCGCTTGATCGGCTTCGTCGACCAATTTACGGGCCGTGGCGAAATCGCGCTGCCGCAGCGCCTGCTGAGCCTGCTCGAATTTTGAACGCGCCAGAGCTTTTCCTTTTTCCGTTCGCTCGGCGGCCGTCGTTAGCGGCAGCGAGGCACGCGCTACACCGGCTGGTCTTTCCAGCCACCCGACTTCGTAGAGTGATTCTGCGAAAAGTTTGTTCAGCTGCGGCGAAAAATTCTTCTCCGCTACGTTCATCCAATCTTTTGCTTCTTTTTGGTTCTTGTGTTGGAGCGCGACGGCCGCCTTTACGTAGTCAACAGCTGGCGTATCGCGCGAGAGCTCCAATTTGGCGAGAATGGAATCGACCATGTTTTCTTTTCCCTCGAGCAGAAAGGTCAGAAGAATCTTGTATTGAATAAGCTGCGAAGCCTCGCTTGCCAGATCGGATTCACTGCTAGAAAGAAGCTCCTCAAAACGACTCCGTGCCGCCGCCCAGTCTTTTTTCAGAAACGGGATCTCCGCCAGGTTGAAGCGCGCATTCCAAAACTTCGGATCAAGCCGGGCGGCTTCGAGCAACGCTGCTTCTGCCTTGTCGTAGATGCCTTGCCGCATCAGGATGACGCCCCGCAAATTCTTCGACGCGGCCAGATCAGGTTGGCGGGCGTCGATTGCGTCCAGCTCCTTTAACGCTTGCGGAAAATTGTTCGCATCGAACTCACGGAACGCTTTGGTGTACATTTCCTCCAGTTCCGATTTGGTCGGAGCGACGTTTTCCCCTGCCACCGACCCAAGCGCCAGCGCTGCGACCGCAGCGATCATCCAGATTCTCATGAAGTATGGACTGAAGCGTCGATCACTGCTCCTGACAAGTCGAAAGTTGCGCTGGACGCCGTAATTTTCGGCCTGATTCGGAAAAATTGCCAGCTGGGATCAATTCGACAGCCACGCTGTCGCAATCCCCCAAATCATTAATTCAAATTCGCCACGATCCGCAATCCCTCCAATGTCAGATGTGGCCGAATCGCGCCGATCTCCGGCAACTGTCTCGCAATAAGCCGGGCATAGCCGCCTGTCGCAACAACATGAAGCTTTTTGCGCGGAAATTGCTCTGCTCTGATTCGGGCAAGGATTTCACGGACCAGCCCGCGATAACCAATTACTGCACCGGACAGCATCGCCTCGATTGTCGATTTACCAATTGCGCGGCGTGGCTCCTTCAGAGAAATCTTCGGCAAGAGCGCCGTTCGCTGATAAAGAAAATTTGTCATCGCTTCGAGCCCTGGCGCAATCACGCCACCGATGTAATTCCGGCGAGCGGAAATGATATCAAAGGTCACTGCAGTCCCGAAATCCACCACAATAGCGGGAAATCCGTAAAGCTCTGTAACTGCCACGGCATTCGCCAACCGGTCCGCTCCGATTGATTTCGGTTTCGGATAATCAATGCCCACGCCCAGTTTCAATTTCGAATCCAGCCAGAGGACCTCGATCTTTCTCGCGGCTCTCAAAATCGAGGGATTTTTTTGCGGCACGACTGACGAAACGACGACTTTCCTGACCTTTTGCCTTCTCAACAATCCCGTGACCACACCGCTGGAAAGCTTATTCGTTGCGATCCGCATCGGAGCCAAAAGCCGCATCGTCGATGCGAACGCCAGCTTCGTGTACGAATTGCTGATATCGACCAATAAGTAATCGGTCATTCGTTGTAGAGGCAGTCCTAAAAGGTTTCGAGGCTGCGGTTCCCGGGTCAATCATACGCCGAGCGCCATCTCCTGCACGGGCTACATGGAACGCTTCCCCCAGTCAAGTCAGCGCGTTCCCCCCTCGGATGAAACCGTGTCGCGACGGTGACTGGACCTAACGAACTCGTCGTCCGCCAAGTCCACCAGTCGGACGGATAGTCCGGTGGCGAACTTGCGACGCTTCCGCCAACCAGGTACCCTCCACCTGTGAGAAAATTAGTGCATCGGCCCCGCCGTTTGCGGCGTTCGCCTGCCCTGCGAAATCTCGTCCGCCAGACACAATTGAGGCTCCACGATTTTGTTCTCCCCCTTTTCGTAAGCGAAAAATTGGAGCGGCGCCGGCCAGTCGCGAGCATGCCGGGCGTTTTTCAGCTCTCTCTGAAGGAGACTGTCGATGAAGCACAGCGCGTTCAAGATCTCGGGCTGCAAGCCGTCCTTCTTTTCGGCATTCCGGAACAGAAAGACGAACAGGCCAGCGCCGCGCGTGCCGAAAACGGGATTGTTCAAAGGACGCTGCGAGCCATCAAATCAAAATGTCCGGCGCTCGTTACCATCACCGACGTATGCTTGTGCGAATACATGAGCCACGGCCATTGTGGCGTAACGCGCATCGACGGAGATCATTTCCATGTTCTCAACGACGAGACGGTAGAGCTTCTCGTTAAAACTGCGCTCTCCCATGCCGCGGCGGGCGCCGATATGGTGGCGCCAAGCGACATGATGGACGGCCGCATTGGCGCTATTCGCGAGGCACTCGACGCTGCCGGTTTCGATCAAACCGGGATCATGAGTTATGCGGCCAAATTCGCGTCGGCTTTTTACGGGCCGTTTCGCGATGCTGCCGAGAGCCCACCGCAATTTGGCGATCGTCGCTCTTACCAGATGGATTACGCGAACGCCGACGAAGCGCTGCGTGAAGTCGCTCTGGATATCGATGAAGGCGCGGACATCGTGATGGTGAAACCGGCTCTGCCGTATATCGACATCCTCTGGCGGGTCCGGGAACGTTTTGGCAAACCGACCGCCGTTTACCATGTGAGTGGTGAATACGCGATGGTCAAAGCGGCTGCCGAGAAGGGGATTGTAGAGGAACGCGCTGCCGTTCTCGAGATTATGACTGCGCTCAAACGCGCCGGCGCAGACATTATCGTGACCTATTGGGCACGCGAACTGGCGAGATGGCTGCGGGAGTAACAGGCGTCCGGGGCGAAACCGAGGGACATGCCCGGCTGAAGCGGCTCGCGTTTCTGTGGGCCCAGGCGCAAGGCTATTCCGCGTGCGCGATGGAAGTAAGCCTGCCAAGATGCCGTTATCGTGCCGACGTGGCCGCCTATCGACCGAAACCAAAAACGATTGGATCGACCGCGATCTTTGAATGCAAACAAGCACTCTGCGATTTACGGCGAGACAATTGCCAGAGCGCTGCTGCGCGTCGGCGTCTCGAAACGATTTGCGAACGCCGCCAGCTTCTCGAAGCCCGCTTGCGCGAACACTATCCGGACTTGCGCAACGGTGATTGGCTATTTCCCGAATTCGATTTGCCTGATTTCACCGTGATTGGACACCGCGGTTACGCCCGCCTTTTGCGTGAGCTGCGGGCAGTGCAAAATCGTCTCTACGACTGCACCAAGTTCGATAAATTGATTCGCTACGGCTGTGCTAATTTGTTTTTCCTAGTCCTCCCCAGCGAATTATTTCGTGATTCAGAGATTCCGGCCGGATGGGGAGCGCTCGTGGAATTGGGCGGCGGGCTCACGCTCATGCGCAAACCGGTTCTGCAGGAAACGACGGCCGAAAATCGCATTCACTTCTTGCAGCGAATCGCCATGGCTGGAACGCGAGGCCTAAACCGGCAAGTGGAAATCACATTCGACGACATAGCCGCTGAGCAGTATCGGTCTTTCTAAGTAGTCGGATTTTTCGGCGAAACCGGCACCAGCAGATTGCGGCCGGTCATTTCCTTTGGTTGCGGCAGTCCGAGCAAAAATAAGAGCGTCGGTGCGACATCGGCGAGGATTCCGTCCCGGACGCGGAACTTCCGCGCGTCTTTAGCGACATAGATGCAATGCACGAGATACTTGGTGTGCGCGGTGTTGGGCGAGCCGTCGGCGTTGCGCATTTGCTCACAATTTCCGTGGTCGGCCGTGACGATACATTTACCGTCAAGATCGAGAAGCTTTGGGATGATGCGCGCAATACATTCATCCACGGTTTCGACCGCTTTGATGCCGGCTCTTAAGATTCCGGTGTGCCCGACCATGTCCGGATTGGCATAGTTAAGAACAATCAGATCGTAATTCGCCATGCGGGCGAGGACCTCGTCGGTCACTTCGCGTGCGCTCATTTCCGGCTGCAAATCGTAGGTCGCAACCTTTGGCGAAGGCACAAGTTTTCGATCTTCGCCGGGGAAAGGACGCTCGATTCCGCCGTTAAAAAAGTAAGTCACGTGCGCATATTTTTCTGTTTCCGCGATGCGCAGTTGCGATTTACCAGTTGCGCTCACGATTTCGCCTAAAATGTGTGCGAGCTGCGCGGGCTCAAAAATGAACGGGGAACCATAAGTCACATCGTATTGCGTGAGAGTGACGAAATGAACTTGCGGCCACACTTCGCGATCGAAACCATCGAAGGCGTTGAGTAAAAAGGCCTGCGATAATTGCCGCGCGCGGTCGGCGCGGAAATTAAAAAACAAAACGACGTCGCCATCGCGGACGCGCTGCTCGTTCGCGTAGGAAAAAATCAGTGACGGCATGAACTCATCGGTCTTGCCAAGCGAGTATTGTCGATCCACGGCCGCGGAGGGTGATGATTTGTAGATTTCGCCGCGACCAAGGACGATCGCGTCCCAAGCTCTTTTAGTGCGATCCCAGCGCCGGTCGCGATCCATCGCGAAGTAACGTCCTACCACCGTGACGATCTGGGCGCCGCTCTTCTGAAGTTCTTTTTCGCAGGTTTTCAAATAACCGGCGCCGCCAGTCGGCGACGTATCGCGTCCATCGGTGAACGCGTGAACGAAGATTTCACTGACCCCCGCATCATGAGCAGCATTCGCAAGTGCAATCATGTGCGAGTTATGGCTGTGAACGCCGCCGTCGGAAACCAGCCCGAGCAAATGAAGCCGATGATCCCGCGCGTTGGCGAAGGTTTCCTGCAATACTCGGTTGCGGGTGAGTTCGCCGTCCGCAATCGCCTTGTTAATTCGCGTCAGGTCTTGATAGACGATCCTGCCGGCTCCCAGGTTAAGATGGCCAACTTCAGAGTTACCCATTTGTCCCTCAGGCAAGCCCACGTCAGCCCCGCTCGCGCTCAATTTACCACCTGGATAATCCCGGTAGAGTTGGTCGTGAAACGGCGTCCGAGCGAGGAGCGTTGCGTCCGAATTTTCTTCGCGCTTCTCCCGACCATCCGGATTGATGCCCCAGCCATCGCGAATAATGAGCATAACCGGACCAGTCATATGCGGGCACTTTGCCGACGATTGCTAAGGTCGACAAGCGTTCTTCTGTAAACGATTCGCTTCGCGAAGCGCGGTGCTAAGACGGACCGCCGCGCCCCGAAAACCTTCGGGGCCACAGTATTTGATCAGCATTCCATTGATATTTGCGACGGTCACAGACCGCCGCTACAGGAGAGGAAATGAAATGGCGCAATCAAATTCTGGCCCTTTTTTGTTTGCTCACTTTTGCCGGGCTCGGTGTTCTCTATTTTCAACACTGGGTCGTTCGGAAGCCTTTCGGAATTATCTTGTTCATTGGAGAAGGGCTTGCACCCGATCGCCTTGCGGCAACGCGACTCTTTGCTGGCGGAGCGGACAATCGTCTGAGTCTGGACTCCATGCCGCATGTTGCTTTGCTGAGGAATTACTCGAAAGATTTCGCCGCTCCGGATCAGGCGGCTGCCGCAACTGCAATTGCGACTGGAGTGAGGGTTAACAATCGCGCTATCGCGATCAATGACGAGGGCAAACCAATCAAGAAT
This sequence comes from Verrucomicrobiota bacterium, assembly GCA_046724585.1. Taxonomy (GTDB): domain Bacteria; phylum Verrucomicrobiota; class Verrucomicrobiia; order Chthoniobacterales; family UBA10450; genus Udaeobacter. The sequence continues at coordinate 7,284 of JBKOWV010000103.1, read as the reverse complement.
CTTATTGAATTGGCGCGAGAATACGGACGGGCCACTGGTCTCGTGACCGACGCAAAACTAACTGATCCAATCAGCGCGGCTTTCTACGCGCATCCCTCCGATCCAAACGACGTCGAGAGCATTGCAGCTGAGTTCGTGAATGGGGCAAAAATGGATATCGCGATGGGTGGCGGGACGGCGCAATTTCTTCCCATCGCAAAGGGCGGAGAAAGGCAGGACGGGCGCGATCTTTTGCTCGACCTCAGGCGCAATGGGTTCGATATCGTTCAAACGCGGGCCGAGCTGGAAGCGATTCCCGCGTGGCGTCGGTCGAAACTTTTCGGCGCCTTTGGCAAAACGGAGCTCGCGTTCACCAACCAAGTTGAAGAGCGAAGCCAACAACCAAGTCTTTCGGACATGGTGCGTCGGGCGATTGAATTACTTCAATACAACACCGGCGGATACTTCCTCGTGGTCGATGCGGGACTAATGCGCAAGGCCGCGCAAGAAAATAACGGAGAAAGAACATTCAGCCAAACCATTGAATTAGACCGAGCACTTGCCGTTGCGCGCAATTATGCCGGACCAAAGTCGACAATCATTGTCTCCGGCGATGTCGCAATCGGCGGATTGAGTTTAAATGGGTTTCCATTTCGCCAGGACAGCGGCATTGCCCTCCTCGGATTCAACGCCGCGGGGCAACCATGGATAACCTGGGCGACCGGTCCAAATGGCACGAAATCCTACGGAGCAGCAAAGATACCGGGCAACCCGAACGGAAACGGAAATGAGCAAGCGAGCGTGGAACAGCGCGAGCCGGCTGCCGTCTACACAAAAGCAGCTCTCGACACGGTCGAGGATGTCATTGCGTTTGGCAGCGGCCCTGGCACAGACGATCTCCGCGGTGTTCTGGATAACACTGTGATCTTCAAGATCATCCGCGATCATCTCTAAGCCGTGGCCGTTGGGCGAGGAATCTGAAAACTCGCGCCAAGTTCACAAAGGCACAGCCAGCGGGCCTGGCTCCACCATGGATTAGTGTCTGCCGCTTATCGTGATACTTGGGTCGTTAGCCAGGACCTGAGCTGGAGTCGTAGCACCGGGAATTTTCCTTATCTCATCCTCCGAATAGCTTCGGATGGGAACCGATGTTTTTGGTAGCGGACCTTCCGCTACCCACACCGGCACGGGAATATTGGAGCCGGTAATTATCGCGTATTTCTTCTTGAGCCTGGTCGGCTGAGGATCGGCGCTGACTGTTGCGACGCTTGCTACCACCAAACTCAACGCGACGATTGGGGCAAGCGCCAAACTAAATATTTGTTTTATTTTCATGCTTCATATTCGGTCCCGCTCTGCTTCGTTACCATGGCCCGTTCGCGAGAGTTTGTAATGCCACCAAAGAGTATTGATCGCTCCCTCTTCAGAGTGAGTACTTCCAAAGCGCGGACAGGCTTCTCCGTTAAAGCAGCGCAGGGTGCAGCGGATGGATGTCCGCGCGCACTCCAGATCTGCTACCGATGGCTGATTGTGATACTCGGGTCGTTGGCCAGAACCTGAGCTGGAGTTGTAGCACCGGGAATTTTCCTGAACTCGTCCTCCGAATAACTCCGGACTGGATACGTTGTCTGTGGTAGCGGAGGTTCCGCTACCCAAACCGGGACCGGAATATTGGAGCCGACAATCCTCACGTATTTCTTTACGTATTTGACTTTGTTTTGCCTGGGCGTCGTCGAGTTCTGGGGATCGGCATTTACTGTTGCGATGCTTGCCGCCACCAAACTCAGCGCGATGATTGGGACAATGGCCAAACGCAGCAAGCAGCAATTTACTGAAATGAAAGGTTTTTGATTCATAGATGGTAATTAGGCTTTCTAGTAATTAGACCCCGCCAGCGGCCAAATGTTTCGATTTAATGTAGGTCTGCGCAAGCGATTTCATAATCTTGCGGTCTAAACGACAGAGTTTCTTTCCTCCGCGGCGACAAGACTGGGAGCGGATTCCCCAACATAAAATCAGTGGCCGGCGAGAGAATGCGCGAAGGCCAGATTATCCTTCGCCTCTGGGAAATTGGGGCGAAGCCGCAACGCCTCGTTGTAATGCTCAATTGCCGCGTCATACTCGCCTGCATGGCAGAGCAAATCCCCCAGCTCCTTATGCGCCAGAAACAGAGTGGGATCGATCTGGAGACTATGTTCGTATCGGCGACGGGCCTCATCGTACATCTGCTTGCCAACCAATATCCCAGCGACATTACATTCGGCTTTCGCGTTCTTGGGATCCAGCGAAAGCGCGCGCTCGTAGTGTGCGAGGGAGCGGTCCCAGTCCCCAAGATCGCTGAGCCCGAGGCCGAGATAAAACTCGGCTTCCGCGAGTGCCGGCTTCGTGGCAATCGCGTTTTCATATCGAATGAGTGCTTCCTGCACCCGCCCGGCTTCGTGTAATGCCTTGCCGTAGTTGAGTTGCACCTGCGCGTCCTCTGGCAGCACTTCGGCCACCTTACGGAAGCGTTCGAGAGGCGGAACGGTTCGCCCAGCCAATTGCGCGTAGCAGAGCGCCGCAAAAGGAATTACCAACGCCGCCCAGCGCAGGCTGTGCCCGGCCCAACCCGGCAATCGGCGGCGAGCCGGCCCCGACACACCGCCTCCATCGATTCCCAGCATTGACCGTGTTTGCTTCTCGCGAACTTTCCAAATAAATCCATCATAATAAAAATGGAGCAAAGCCGACGCGGTCACTACACCGAGGAGGAGATGCCGGATCCAATCAGCCGCCACACTGGAGCTCGCCATTAAACCGAGCGACCCGTATGCCAGCACCAACCCCACGTAAACGCCGATCAGGGCACCGCTGCGCCGGAAGACAAAGCGCATGAAACCGCGAATCGTTGCATCGCGTTCGACCCGGGTGCGATTATAAATCCAAACGATAGACAAATATTGAACGTCGTGAAAGACCTCGAAGAGGGCGATTCCGACCAGAATGTTCTGAACACCGTTATTGCAGTACCACCAAAAGGCGATGCTGCTGGCCAGGAGCCCGATTTTCACCGGACTCATCCAGCCTTGGTGTCGCCAGTCGCTCCATTGTCGCCATAGAAATAGAATTGTCGCCACCCCAAGGGCCAGCACAACCCCCGCCCGAAACAGCGAGATCAAAGCGACCGGTACAACCGGTCCACCGCTCTCGTAATAAAGGTCAAGAAGCGTGCGGAAACGCATCGGCGAGAGCAGTACAGCCGCCAGAAACCAGGCGAAACAAAGCATCAGGTCCGAGCGGGCCCGTCCGGCGGCCGCAGCCGACGCTTTCGCATCATAAATCCGGCCGAAACCGTAGGTTTGCATCATGCCATGCCAAATTCCCCATGCCATGGCAACAAGCTGGACCGCTTGGACGTTATAGAGCGACGACCAGATACACACCACCAGCAGAGCGAGGGGCGCGACAATGAACCGCGTCTTGAACCGATTGAACAGCGCCCGGTCGCCATACGCACGAATCATACCCGGCAAGTGATGGCCCATCGCGCCGAAGGCCGCGACAAAAAGGTAAATATCCTGCGCGCTCCATCGCTTCTGAGCGATCGTAAACAACGGAATCAGCAAAACCGGCGTGCCGACAAAGAACAACAGGTCCCGCCACCGATCGAGAATCCAGATGGACTTTGGTCGGGATGGAGATGGCGTAGCCCTACGGTCGCTTGCCGAAAGGGGAACCGCAGCTGAGGCAAATGTTTGCTGCGTCGCCATCGCCGTGTGATTAAAGATCAGATCGGCAAAAAAAGCAAGTCTTGCGCAACGCGCTGACTCACAATCTGGATGGCTGAACTTGGTTGTTAAAATTTCGCGATCTCTCGGAACCAACGCAAAGCGCGCCCTACTTCTTCCTTTTTTACCTGATGCCCGCCAGAGAAGCGCTCGAGACGCACGTGCTTAAAGCCAGTCCGCTCCAATGAGGCCTTCACCCGATCGTGATCCTGCGGTTTGGCGACGTTGTCACTCTGACCACTGCTTAGCCAAATAGGGATCCCGAGAAAATCTCCGCCAGGACTATAGTTTCTGTAGGCTTCGCTCAGCCGATCCTCGTTGATGCCGCTAAGAAAGAATCCGCACGTTTTGACCGCTCCGGTCTTGGCCAACATCGCCCCTAAGACCGCACTGCGCTTCGCCCCGCCGGAGAAGCCGCCGAATGCCACCGGCCATTTGGCCGACTGCGGCCATTCCCTGCGGATTGATTCGAGCGCTGCTGCCAGGATCGCGAGCCGCCATTGCGTCGAGTCGACGCGAGGTCTGATTGTCGCATCCGAGGCGAGGAGAACCCATCCTTCTGCCAGAGCAGGCCGACGGTACCATTCGGCATCCATCGGGCTGGTCCGGTTGAAGTCGCTCGTCGAGGTAACGATAAGAATCGGCCAGCTACGTCCGGTCTGAAAGCCAACGGGAAACGTCAACACCGCTCGCCCTATCTCGGGTCGCGGATTACCACCTTGCACCGCGATATCTTGAAACGATTTCGCTACTGGAAAGCGAATCTCCACGGTAGCGCCACCCTGAACTGGTTGCCCGACGAGCGTCGCACCTTGGCATGCAATTACCGGGAGCCAGGTATACAAGCAAATGCTCAGGAGGGCACGCATGACTGTTACTGCGTTTCGCAGAAAGGCGTCAGAGAATTTCGCGCAAACTGCGGCGTAAGCCAGAACAAGTTTATCCGCTGTGCGGACATGCCCGCGCTTTAAAAACCGGCGACAGGTCACCGAAGTGCTCAAAAAAGAGGCGGGCCCCGAGAGGCCTCGGGGCCCACTCAATTCAAGCCGCGTTCGGAAAAAAACAAGCGGTGGGAAAATGCGCGCGGCGTGCCCGGAAGTGCCCGCCCTACGTGGACGTGACAATTCGCCTTGTTGTGGGTAGGGCGCGTCACTCCGTGCGCGCCGTGCTCTCTAACGCGCGAAGCGGCGCGCAGAGGCGCAGAGGACTGACGCCCCCTACCTAACTTTCGTGTTTAATTGATTGCGCCGATTTCGTTACACTCCTCACATGGATTTGCCCGTCCGCAAAAAGCTGCCGCACACAATTCCGCAATGGATCGCCGAGGGCAGTTGGTTTTTCATCACCATCAATTGTGTGCCCCGGCGTAAAAACCAATTGTGCCGCGCCAACGTCGGCGATGGCGTGCTGGCAGCTATGAAATACAATCACCAAAAGCTCCTCTGGCATTGCCGCCTTTGTTTGCTCATGCCGGATCACTTGCACGCCATCCTGGCCTTGCCGCGCGAGCCCGGAATGACCACGGTGATCAAAAACTGGAAGAAATATGTAGCCGGGAAACACGGCGTGGATTGGCAACGCGACTTCTTCGATCATCGCCTGCACGACCATCACGAAGTGGACGAGAAGACGAATTACATCCTGATGAATCCCGTCCGCAAAGGCTTGTGTGAGCGGGCGGAAGACTGGGTGTGGATCTATCGGCCAAACGACCGTCCGCCTCCGCTGCTCGGGTAGGGTTTCGGCGGGCATCGCCATCCGCCTTGCGCGCTGGTAGGACGCGCGTCTCCGTGCGCGCCGTTGGGCGAACGCACGTGCGGCCTGGGACGTACCTGGATGCCACGATTCACCTTGCGCGGAGGTAGGCCGCGTCACTTCAGCGACGTGGGGCGAACGCACGCCGTGGGCCGCGGCGTGCACAGGAGTGCCCGCCCCACCTGAACAAAAAAGAGGCGGGCCCCGAGAGGTTTCGGGGCCCGCTCAATTCAAGCCGCGTAAATGTGCGGCCTAGAATTTCTTACTCAGGGCAACGTACCAGAAGCGATTACGGATTGAGTAGAGCGACGTATCGTAGTTGTCGTTGAATGCTCCCAGAACCGTCGGTGGGTTGCGGTCAAACGCGTTGACCACGCCCGCCGTGACCTTGGTGCCCCAGAGCATCCGCTGCCAGAAGCTGGATTCCGCCACGGCGGTCACTGGCACTGGCTGCTTGCCACTCTTGAAATCCTTCCCCTCCTTGGAGTAGCCAGGGACAGGCGCTTCCACCGGCGGCGGCCTGACAAACTCGTAGCTCGCCTGCAGGTCGAGCGTCGTGTACTCCGACGCCCGGCGATGCAGCACCCACTCTTGGGCCAACGGCGGTTCAGTTGTGAGTTCGTTACCAAGAATGAAGGAGGGATCATCCTCGAAATCGCTGATGTAGTTGCCTTGGGCAATGAAATCAAGAATCCCGGGCCCAATCTTATATTCCCATTCCAGGCGGACAAAGCCCTTGTTAAAGGGAATGGCTCCGGGAGCCAGCGGAAGGGTGCCGTTGTTATAGTTGCCCCGGAAGTCGTTGAAGGCCAAGCCCGGACCCGGCGACGCCTTCCAGGTGAAGAAGTGGTTATAACCCAGTGTGAACGTAAACTTGCCGAAGTTTGTCGTCGGCAGCTCGTAGTTGGCCTGCACATCCAAGCCCTGAACAAAACGGACACCCGCGTTGCCGGGCGTTGAATCGATTCCTAGCGCATTTCCGAATGCATCACGGGTTACGCCAAGGCCCGTGCCTCCGGGGCCGTCAAGAGTTCCAGAGCCGTTGCCAAAACCATCCGGATCGACCACGCCCTGGTTCAGCAGGATTTGCGCGAAGTCTTCCCCGGTTACGATCTGATTGGTAGTGTAGATCTGATACCAATCGGCCGTCACCGTGAAGCCAGGCACGAATTTAGGTGAATATACCAGGCCGGCTGTCCAGTTTGTTGTTTCTTCCGGCTTGAGACCAGGATTTCCACGAACCCAAACGCCTTCTGGCACCTGTTCTGTTCGTCTCTTAACCGGGTCGAAGGTGACCGGGAAGTTCTGAAACGTCGGGAAAAAGAGATTGGCCGGCGACGGTGACCGGAACGATGTGCCATACGTCCCGCGCAGCAGCAGGTCTGGGATCGGCCGCCAACCAACCGTCACACGGTGGTCGACGCCGTTATCGAACCTGCTGATGGCATGGGGGAAGCTGATGTTGTCAGGGAAACCCGGATTCGGATTTGTCAGGTCATGGACCGTAAACTCTTCGTAGCGGATGGCGTAGTCGATCTCAAAGTAATTGACGAACGGAACGTTCATCGTTGAAGTGACGAAGGGGATCTTGATTTCACCAAACCAGGCGCTCACCGCCTGCTGGAACTTAGCATTAGGCACGGCGTTGAACCCGAGCTGATCCCCGGCCGCCTGCACCGGATCGCCGATCTGCTCGTTCTGGCGGTAGCTATGGACATAACCACCAGCCACATCGACTCCTCCGTTCCACAAGTTCGGGAGAAGATGCGCGTTGAGCGTAACG
>JBKOWV010000179.1:0-35941 GCA_046724585.1 Verrucomicrobiota bacterium | reverse complement strand
CGCGCTCGCCGTTGCCTTGGTTGGCACGGTCAGGCTCACGCTCGCTTTGCGCGCGATGATTGCGATTTGGCTGGCCAATCAATTGGTTGGATTCGTCCTCTTCCATTTCCCGCGCACATCGAACCCATTTCTTTGGGGCCTTGCCATGGGCGGCGCGGCGCTTTTGTCGACTCTGACTGCTGGGATCGCGTTCAAACGTCTCGCGTCACGGTCGACAGCAGCAAAACTTAGTCTGGCCTTTTTGCTGGCCTACGCAATTTACGAAGCCTGTCTTTTCGTCGCCGCACTTTTTCTCGGAGGAACTGAAACTTTTTCGCCGGCGATCATCGCGCAGATTGGTTTCGTTAACGCGGCGTGGCTCGTGGGCATCGTCGCCTTAAACGAGTTGCTATCGATCTTGTGCAAACCATGGTTCGGTGCGATCCCACGATTTGCGAAGGCCTAATGACGAAGTGATTCATCCGCGCGTTATCTCGCTGCTGCCGAGCGCGACCGAAATCGTCGCCGCGCTCGGCTTCGCACAAAACCTCGTCGGCCGCTCGCACGAATGCGATTTTCCGTCTGGCGTTGAGCAGCTGCCTGTTTGCAGCGCAAGCAAAGTTCCCGGCCGCGGTTCGTCGTTTGAAATCGATGAGCGAGTGAAAGCGATCGTGGCGGAAGGTCTCTCAGTTTACCGCGTGGATGTTGAACGCTTGCGTGCGCTGCAACCGGACCTGATCCTGACACAAACACAATGCGCGGTCTGTGCCGTCACTCCGCGCGACTTGGAAGACGCGCTTTGCACGTGGGTCGGAACGGAGCCGGAGATTTTGTCGCTCGAGCCGAACAATCTAGACGATGTCTGGAACGACGTTCATCGCGTCGGCGATGCGCTTGGTGTTTCGCGACGAGCCGATGACCTGATCGTTTCGCTCAGGCATCGCCTCGCCGAGATTCACGAGAAGGTTGAGGCCGTCGAATCGCGACCGCGCGTGGCCGCGATCGAATGGCTCGGCCCGCTCATGGCAGGAGGAAACTGGATGCCGGAGCTAATCGAGCTGGCAGGTGGCCGCAGTCTTTTCGCGCGCGCGGGCGAACATTCCTGTTGGCTGGATTGGCCGACTCTCATTCAAGTCGATCCTGACGTCATTTTGCTTCTGCCCTGCGGATTCAGAATTTCACAGACCATCGCCGATCTTGATTTGCTCACGCGGAACCCAGCGTGGCCGAAACTGCGAGCTGTGCAGCGCGAACAGGTTTACCTGATCGATGGCCATCACTTCTTCAACCGACCAGGGCCGCGTTTGGTGGAATCAGCAGAGATCGTAGCTGAGATTTTGCATCCCGATTGTTTCGTATTCGGTCATCGCGGCACGGGATGGATCACGCTAGATGATGCGGCGCGATTTTCGCCCTAACGGAACCATTATTGGCTGATTCGTATGAAAGAGCCGGTCGTGATGTCGTGGAGTGGCGGAAAAGATAGCGCGATGGCGCTGCATGAATTGCTTCGCGACAGCGCATACGAGGTGGTATCGCTTCTGACAACGATATCCGAACAATTCCGCCGGATTAGTCATCACGGTGTGTGTGAGTCGCTTCTCGACGCGCAGGCCGAAGCGATCGGCATCCCGCTTCACAAGGTGTACCTGCCTTCAAGTTCCAACGCCGGATGCACGAACGAGGTTTACGAAGCGATCATGAGCCGCGTGATGGCGAGCTACAAAATGAGAGGCGTGGAAACTGTCGGCTTTGGCGATTTGTTTCTGGAAGACCTGCGCGCCTGGCGCGAAGCCAATCTCGCGAAAGCCGGGATGCGTGGCGTCTTTCCAATTTGGAAACGCAATACGACAGAGCTGGCGCATGAGGTGATCCGACTGGGCTACAAGGCTTGTCTCTCTTGCGTGGAGGCAATTGTCGGCTCAGGCTTTGCGGGCAGATTGTACGACGAGGAATTTTTGAGCGAGCTCCCTTCAACGATCGATCCGTGTGGAGAGAATGGAGAATTTCATTCGTTCGTGTTTGACGGGCCGATTTTTAAAAGGCCGATTGCAGTCACGGTTGGCAAGCGGGTGGTGCGGGACGGGCGCCATTACGCGGATCTTGTATCGCTGCGGACAAACCACCAACAAAAAGGCATAGCAGAATGAGTCCACTGACTGAAGCGAAAACGGCAGTTGTGCCATTTCTCATCGCAGTGGCGCTGGCCGTTCTGCCAAGTCCGTCGGCCCGTGCCGGCCAGCTCCCAAACTACGGCGCGCTCGACATACACGCTCTCCTCGACACGCTCACCGCCGACCAGATGGAGCCGTACAACATCGCACAGGCGCGCTGGGCGCCCGCCGACGACGGGGTTGCGGTTGACTACGCCTACCTTCTAGGCGACCTCGACGGAATTGCGACCTACAACGCCAACGGGTCGCTCAACACCGAGGGCCTGGGCCGGATCCCTACGAGCTGGCTCCTGCGCCCGGCACCACTTGCGCTCTACGAAGAACGGCCAGCCGCGGTCGTCGGCTGGACTGACGCACCGTGCAGCTATCTCAGGTTTTCCAGATTCTACACTGGGATGGAGCAGCAGGCGCGCCAAGCCGGCTGGCCGGCGCGAAACCTAAGCGGCCATCTGCACATACTTGTGGCGCCAGTCGCAGGGGCCGAAGCGTTGATTGAGCTCATTTTGTAATGGATGAGCCCAGCGCAACCGCCGGCGACGAAGTGCTGGAGCGAACGCGCTCTGGCGTCACGGCCCCTGCTACCTGCGACCGCCGCCTTTCCGCCCACCGGCAGCGGCCACGCCGCTTCCGCGTGTCGGTATATCGACTCAGACACTCAGCTCTATGCACACCCTAAATCATGTGACGCCAGACGATTTCGTTCATAGTGGCTTTGCCATCCTCCCCGAATTCCTGAAGCCCGGTGAGGTCGCCGAGATGCAGATGGCTGTCGAATATTTGTTGGATTCACCGCCGGTCTCAACGTGCTCGCGGCCAAACAACACCCTCCTTCCGTTGCGATGGAACCACCGAATCGTCGAGATTGCTCTGGCCTCCAAGCACCGCGTCGATGTTTTAACGGACGTACTGCGCGCGAATGACTTGAAGTGGATTTCGGGATACGTCAGCATCAAGCACGCGCGGAGTCCCGCTTTGTGGTGGCACCAAGACTGGTGGTGTTGGGATCATCCCGTGAGCTTCCAACTCGCTTCGCCGCAGGTCGCGGTCTTGTGTTACCTTAGTGCTACCACCGTCCACAACGGCGCACTCCGCATTTTGCCGGGCACTCATCGCAGGAGTTCGCCTTTACATGCGAGCCTTCCCGAACCCACTGTCCACGGCACTGCTCACATTGAGCCGACTCACATCGTCATGAGCGATCACGCAGACCAACTGACTCTCAGCGTCGGTGTTGGTGATGCCGTTGCTATCGACTATCGGCTTTTGCACGGCACACACGGAAACGCGTCCGACGCAAGACGTGACTGCGTTATTCTCAATTTCACTCCGTCTTGGCGCGACCTGCCTTCCGACATCCAGGGCCATTTGATCAGTCATCCCGCACTGCCTTGGGGCGACGAACGTCCCGTTACGGTATTGCCGGTATCCGACCTTTTGCCGAGATTTGGCGGCCCACCATGCGATCTACCCGTGAATCGGATGGCACCCCATCACTTTGAGATCCCGCCAGTTTGAAAAAAATGCGAATTATGAAGAGCATTACGCGCTCAACCGATTGCCGATCTCGTTTTCAGCGGAAACAATGAGTGAACCGCTTCGCTGTTATACAAACCATTGACCATGTCCTTCAAACTTTCTGACAAGAAACTGGCCGTACTGGGCACTGGCAAGCTGGGTGGCATCCTGCTGCGCGCGTATCTGAAGCAAGGGCTGTTTGTCGCCAAGCGCGTTACCGCTACCGTGAAGCACGGGGAAAAGGCAGCGGCGCTCGCAAAAGAACTAGGCGTCGCCGTAACCAACGACAATCGCAAAGCCGTTAAAGGTGCCGACATCATTCTGCTGGGCGTAAAGCCCCAAGCCGTGACGGAGCTGTTGAACGAGATCGCTCCCGAAATTGGCAGAAAGGCGTTGCTTGTTTCCGTTGCAGCTTCCGTGCCGACGAACTATCTGGAACAGCGGCTCGCTGTGGCAAGTGGCAGCAAGGATAACAAAGTGGCGGTCGTTCGAGCGATGCCAAACACACCCGCTTCGGTCGGCTGCGGCATGACGGCGATTTGCCGAGGTGCTCATGCGGGACCGACCGATGTCGAAATTGCTCGCAGCATGTTTGACGCTGTGGGCCGCACCATTGTGCTTGATGAAAAGCACATGGATGCGGTGACGGGTCTTTCAGCAAGCGGGCCCGCGTTCGCATACATTATTCTGGAATCGCTTGCCGAAGCCGGCGTGAAAGTCGGTTTGCCGCGCGATGTAGCCACCCTTCTCGCGGCGCAGACCATGAAGGGATCGGCGAGTGTTGTTTTGGAAACCGGCGACCATCCTGCGCTCCTAAAGGACGCTGTTACCACCCCAGCCGGCTGCACAATCGACGGCATCCTCGAACTCGAGGAAGGGAAACTTCGCGTTACGCTCATCAAGGCGGTCGTCAAAGCAACCAGCCGCGCCGGCGAACTGCTGGTTGAAAGGTAGGCGCGCGCCGTAACGGAAAAATCGCGGTTCATCACACGACGATCGAAGCAAAGTCGGTGAACGCGCGAGAGGAATTAAACTTTGGCGGACCAAATTTCGACATCGAAGATTATTCCTTTCTCAACTTCGCAGCCGAATACGAAATGAACCGACACGTATCGATCTTCGGCCGGATCGACAATTTGTCAGACGAACAGTACTCAGAAGTTTTCGGTTTCCCCGCGCTCGGCCGCGCTGCGTATGGAGGTCTGAAGCTGCGGTTTTGAGCAGCCGATCGCTAGAAGCTGATCTTCAGAATACGACCGTCCGTACCGACCAGCCATCCGGCTTTGGGAGTGGCAAAAGCTACCGCCCAGAAACCACTTACACCGGGCAACGTGAACCAGGTGTTTCCCTCATCCGGAGTCCAGGCCGCGCCTCCGTCATTGGCGGTGATCACTACTGCGCCCCCGAGATTGTCTCCCGCGCCGCGACCAGTGCGACCCACATAGCTCAGGCCGAAAATCGCTCCCGTGACAGGCGGCGGCGTTGTAAGAGCCCACGTTTGACCGCCATCACTCGAAGTTGCGGTGCGCGCGCTATTGGGATTCCCAGGATCCAAATCACCGCCCCCTACGATGCCATGAAACGGATCACGGAAAGCGACAGTGAAGGCACCCGCGCTGGGCGAGCTAAACAACGGCGTGTCATACGCATTCCACGTATCGCCTTGGTCTCTGGTGGCCAGGACCCTGGCAATCGTCGCGCCGCCTGTCGCTATCCAGGCGTTCCTCCCACCTTGAGTTGCGACGCAAGTGCCACTCGACGCGAACGAGAATTCACCCGGCAGTGCCGGCGGCAAATTGTTGCTGATATCTTGCCAGGTCGTTCCGTTGGTCGTGCGGAAGTCCGGGAACACTCCATTCACTGAGTCGCTGTGCACGATGCCGCGGTGCGGCGTCCAGAACGCGAAGCCGTCGTAGAACGCATTCGGATTCTGGTTCTCGAATTGGATCGTCCACGTGGCCCCGCCGTCCGTCGTCTTGTAGACGCGAAAATCTGTTGGGTTCGCTCCAATCGACATCAGATAAGCAACACTGGCGCTGAAGGCGTGCACATCCCTGAACTGCAGCGTTTCGGCGCCGGGCACTACACTGGCGTTCCACGTCTGTCCGCCATCGGTGGTGACGGTGAACGTGCCGTTACGACCGCACGCCCAGACCACCTGCGGATTAACGGGCCAGACTGAGATCAGACCGTTGATAGTGCCGCTGTCTTGCGGAGTCAGCGTGGGTTGATGAATTGACGACGATTCCTGCGCGTTGAGCATTCCGCAGGCAAACGTCGAAATCAGGAGAGCGGTGAATAATCGTTTCAACATAGAAGTTCCTCCAAAACATATTCGAAATTTCCGGTCTCACTGCGCTTGGGCTGGACGCGATTCGAAAACTGCAGCGACAGTGTGCGACCGCCGCGTCTAATGCTAGGCGCTAGTAGAGTGCCGCTCCAGTGCTTGAATTCCGCGCTGCATCGTTTAATCACGCAGTATGAGTCCGCTGCTCTATCTCGTGATCGGATTGATCGGCGGCGGATTTGTCGTCGCGGTCGTCCTTCTCCTGGCACGGCGTGGAAGCGCCGGGAGCATGGAAACGGACCTGTCAAAACGACTGGAAGTGATCGACCGCGACTTGCGCGACGAATTTTCGCGGAATCGCGAGGAAGCAGGCGCGGTCGCGAGAAATCAACGTGAAGAATTGACCAAGTCCCTCGAAAACGTGCGATCGGTTGTCGATCTTCGACTAAGGCAATTGCAGGAGGACAACGCAAAGCAAATCGACAAGATGCGGGCCACTGTCGATGAAAAACTGCAAGGCACACTGGAGAAGCGCCTTGGCGAATCGTTCAAGTTGGTGAGCGACCGGCTTGAGCAAGTGCATCAGGGGCTGGGCGCGATGCAGCAGTTGGCCAGCGATGTCGGCGGATTGCAGCGCGTGCTCACAAATGTGAAAACTCGCGGCGGCTGGAGCGAATGGCAGCTCGGCGTCCTATTGGAAGAAATGCTCACGCCTGATCAGTTCGCCAAAAATATGAAGACGCGCGATGACACCGATGAGCGCGTCGAGTTTGCGATCAAATTACCGGGCGACGAAAACGGCGCGCCGGTGTGGCTGCCAATCGACGCGAAATTTCCGATGGAACATTACGAGCGTTTGGCAGAGGCGCAGGAAAAAGGCGAACCAGTAGCGGTGGATGCGGCGATAAAAACTTTGGAGACGCAGTTGAAGCGGTGCGCGAAAGATATTTGCGAGAAGTACATCAACCCGCCAAAGACAACCGATTTTGCCCTCTTGTTTTTGCCAAGCGAAGGCCTGTACGCGGAGGCGATTCGCCGCGTCGGTCTGGTCCAAAACGTGCAGCGCGATTGCCGCGTCACCTTTGTGGGACCGACCACACTTGCCGCGTTGCTCAACAGTTTGCAGATGGGATTTCGCACACTCGCGATCCAGAAACGTTCGAGTGAAGTCTGGAACCTGCTTGCAACCGTGAAAACCGAGTTCGGAAAATTCGGCGAGGCATTATCGGCTGTGAGGGAGAAAATCGATCAAGCCTCGCGCAAGATGGAAGATGTCGATGTTCGCTCGCGCGCGATCACAAAAAAATTGCGCGACGTGGAAGAATTACCGTCGAATCCGCAGCCGTTGCTAAAAGATTTGCTCGGCAGTTCGGACGAATAGCGCAAGCCTCGGACTTCCCTTTTGTTCGTTCGCAAACAAGACGCGTGTGCTGCGTCAGAGCACTTCATCCCACTTGCTCTGGTCTGTGAGCATGATCTCGCGAAGGAGCCGAATGGGTGGCATGCCGTGGTTGAGCAGCGCGTTATGGAACTTTTCCAGTGAAAACTCGTCGCCCTGTTGCGCCTTGTAATCGTCCCGCAATTTCAAAATCTGCAATTTACCCAGCGTGTAGTTGAGATAACCGGGATCGAAAGTACCGCGCATCGCTTCCTGGCGCGCCGGCTTTTCCTCGTAATAACAATTGTCCTGGAAAAACTTCGTTGCCTCTTCGATCGACATCTTTTCGGTGTGCATTTTGATCGACACACATAACCGGCATAAGCGGAGCAGCGCTTCATCGGCTTGCGCCATGCGATATTTGGCCGCGCGTTTTGCATCCTCCTCGCTAGGGGTCTCAGCGGTCGGGCTGCCGTAACCTTCATCGAGCATCATTTTCTCGCAGTAATGGGCCCAGCCTTCAATGAACGCGTAGCTGCCGAAAATCTTTTCCACTTTGCTGACCGATGAAGCGTTCAAGCGCAGAAACTGCACATAATGGCCAGGATAAGCTTCGTGAATCGAGACGACATCCGAAGTGTAATAATTGAAGGCGGTGAGCCATTCTTCCTTTTGTTTCTCCGGCCAGTCGTTCTCCGTGGGGGTCACATAATAGTAGGCCTCAGTCGCGCGCTTTTCGAAGGGGCCGGGAGTGTCCATTGAAGCGAAGGAGGTGGCGCGCAGGTATTGGGGAGTCTCCTTGACCTTGGCTCGAACGTCCGAGGGAATGCCGACCAAATGATGGCTCGAGACGTATTTCCGTATTTTGTCCAGATTTTTGGCTACATCCGGGATGAGATTTTCCGGTGTCGGATGCTCGCTCTGAATTTGCCTGAAAACCTCAATGGGCGATTTGTCTGGGTCGATTGTCTTCGCGGCTTTAGCAAACGCTTCCTGTTCGGCTTTCAATTGCGCCAGGCCGATCTCGAGAATTTTTTGCGGCGGAAGATCGACCAGCTCGGTTTGGGCCAGGAAGCGCCTGAATTTTTCCTCGCCGAGAGCGAATTCAAGCGAGGCTTTCGGAAGCTTCTCCCGTTCCAGCCATGCTGCATAATCGGTGAGCGCGTTTGCAGCTTTGCGATTTGCTTCCTGAAATGCAGCTCGCAGCTGCTCGTCCTTGAGACCGCTGACGGCGGCTACAAGATCTTTTTTCAGAAAATCGGCAGAGCCTCGGGCGATCTGGATGGCAAGTTCTACAAACGGTCTCGGAAGCGTTTCATTCAGGTTTGTTCTCGCCGCGATGAGGATGTTTGGAATTTGCGATTCAATCGCGACGAGACTGCGAACACGGTCCTCCAGCGGCGCAAAATTTCGTTTGATATAGACGTTCACGTCGGCCGCGCGCGCATACACCATGGGATTGCGCTCGAACACCGACATGTCCTGCATTTCAAAGAGGTCCCGTTTGACTGCGGCTTGCAGAATTCGCAGATCGATCGATTGGCGTGGACTCAATTTGGTTGAGTCGAATTTGTTCAATCGATCGTCGAACCGCCGTAGCCGGGAAAGCTCGGCATCCAGCGCGAGGCGGCTGTAATCGGTGATCTTGCCATCATATTCGTGCAGGCCGAGAGCGGTGCCTTGAAGTGGGCGAGCGGCGAGGTAACCTTTAATATATTCCTCGGCCACCGCTTCGTAATCGGCATCGGCAGTGTGCGCCGCGAAGCTGCTGGCCGCAGGCAAGAAAAGGGCGATGACGAAAAGAAAACGCCGCAAAATCTTCATGCCAGAAGCGACCTCGTTTTACAGGCAGAGACCCGGCTACAGCTATTGCGCGTTGCGAAAAATCCGGGGATGAGCGATGGTGCAGTCCTTTTCAATATTGGTTCGAAATATGAAACGCCTGGTTGTCATGCTGTCGTTAGCTTGCCTACTACTGGGCCTTCATTCCGGCCTCCGTGCGCAAGAGGCGCAGCAAGGAAAGAACGAAGAGGATAACGCTTACTCGCAAATTTCCATTTTCGCAAAAGCCATTGAATTGATTCGACAGGATTACGTGGATGGGAACAAGACGAGCTATCACGACCTCATCGCAGCAGCGATGAAAGGCATGCTTTCGTCGCTTGATCCGCATAGCCAGTTCATGGATCCGAATGATTTCCGCGACATGCAAGAGGACACGCGCAGCCGTTTCAACGGTCTCGGCGTAGAGGTCTCGATGAAAAACGGTTTGCCTACAGTCATTACTGCAATGGAGGACACCCCTGCGGCTAGAGCGGGCATCCTATCGGGCGATCAGATTTTGAGGATAAACGGTGCTTCAACGGAAAGAATGGACCTCCAGGATGCCATTAATATCTTACGCGGACCCGCCGGGCGCAGAGTGACACTGACCCTGCTTCGCCCCTCGACCAAGGAAATCAAAGATTACACGCTGGACCGCGCAGAGATCAAAGTGCGCAGCGTCAAAGGAGCGAAATTGCTGGACGCGGAGCTGACTGGCCCATTTAGGATCGGCTATATCCGGTTGATTCAATTCAACGAGCCAACCGCGGAGGAATTATCGAAAGCGCTCGACGAATTGCAAAAGCAAGGTATGCAGGCGCTGATTCTCGATCTGCGAAACAATCCAGGCGGATTACTGAACAGCGCGGTCGATGTGTGTGCTGAATTTTTGCCGCCCAAATCAAAGATAGTCTCAACCCAGGGCAGAATCGCTTCCCAACAGCATGATTACTTTACTTCCGGAGCAAAAAAAGAGCGTCCGAATTTTCCGATGGTGCTGCTGATTAATGAAGGCAGCGCGAGCGGGGCGGAGATCGTTGCCGGCGCGTTCAAGGATTTGCATCGCGCCATCCTTGTTGGTGAAACTACTTTTGGAAAAGGTTCCGTGCAGAACGTCATGCAATTGCCGGACGGCTCGGCGGTGCGCTTTACGACGGCGAAATACTACACGCCGAGCAGGCAGGTCATTCAGGGAAATGGTGTGGCTCCCAATATTCGCGTTACCATAACTCCCGAGCAGGAGCGCGCGCTCTTCGCGCTGCGCAACGCCGAGAATGTGAAACCCGAGGACGAGAAAAGCATCATCAAGACGAAAGATCCACAGATGCTGCGCGCAATCGACGCGCTGAAGGGACTCATGATTTACGCGCAGCAGAGCGCACCGAAAGCCGAAGCGGTAAAGAAATAGCAGGACCGTCACCCCGAGCGGCGCAGACGGCGAGGGGATCTCTCGTAAACGGAGAATCCTCACGCAATTTATCCAGTATAGTCCATCAGCCTTTGCGAGGGTCCTTTGCTTCGCTCAGGATGACCTGCGTATTTTGTCTCTCGTGAACACGATTCTGGCAATCGAAACATCCTGCGACGAAACCGCCGTCGCAATCTTGCGCGGACGCAACGGCCACTCCGGTCCGCCAATCGAACGGACTCGTCCTGTGGCGAGCTCGGAGTTGCTGGCCAGCAAAATCGCGTCACAAATCGCCGAGCATGAAAAGTACGGCGGAATAGTGCCCGAGATTGCATCGCGCAATCATCTGGTGCACGCGCCGCGACTTCTCGAACGGGTGACGCGCGACGCAAAGATCGACACGTCGGAGGTGGATGCATTTGCGGCAACCAGCGGACCTGGTCTGGCCAGTTCGCTTATGATCGGTGCCTCAATTGCCAAGGGATTGGCAATCGGTTTCGGCAAGCCGTATCTCGCAATCAATCACCTCGAAGGCCATCTGCTTTCGTCTTTTTTCGGCAACACCGAGGTTAAGTCCAGCGTTTCGCTGATCGTGAGCGGCGGGCACACAATGTTGCTGCGGGTGAGAGGCCTTGCTGATTACCAGTTAATCGGATCTACGGTCGATGACGCTGCCGGCGAAGCATTCGATAAAGTCGCCAAGATGCTCGGGCTCGGTTATCCCGGCGGCCCGGAGATTGAAAAATGTGCGCGCGAAGGTGATTCGAATCGGTTTCAACTGCCCCGCGGCATGCTTGACTCGGAAAACTTCAGCTTCAGTGGATTAAAAACAGCGGTCCGATATTTATTACCAAAAATTGTAGAGCGTCTCTGTGAAACGCCGGCTGATGGGAGGGGTTTGACACAGATGCCCTACAATCCGCCGAGATTGGCACATAACGATCTGGCTGATCTTTGCGCGTCATTTCAACAGGCTGTTGTGGAAGTGCTGGTGCGCAAAACAATTGCAGCAGCCCAGAAACGCCGTGTCGATCTTGTCGCGGTCAGCGGCGGCGTTGGTTGCAATCAGGAATTGCGAAGGCAGTTAAGTGAGGCATGCAGGCGCGAAGGATTTGAATTCAAAAGCGCCGAGGCTTGGTTGTGCACCGATAATGCGGCGATGATCGCATTTGCCGCATTGTTGCGTTTGCAAGCTGGATTTAAATCGGAGGTGACCGAAGAGATCGATCCCAACCTGGCGTTGGGATAAACGGTTGGCGTCTGACACAGACGCAATCCGGGACTGTAGGGCGTTTCTGTGAAACGCTCAGCCGAGTTCGAGATTAGCGCTCAAGCTCAATATTCACGCTCTAAGAGATAATTTGCGAGGCAATGCAGCGGTTTGGCTTGGCCGCTGCGGAATACCGACAGCGCGTTGTGCGCCTGGCGCGTGAGCCGCCTGGCTTCGGCGCGTGATTTCTCCAAACCAATCACTGAGGGATAGGTCGCTTTCTTCGCGGCGATATCCTTGCCCGCGCTTTTTCCCAGTATCTCGGAGGTCTGCGTTACATCGAGGATATCGTCGATCACTTGGAAGGCCAACCCGAGTCCGCGCCCGAACTGCGTAATGGCTCGGAGCTTTTTGGCATCTGCGTTGGCGCTCATTGCGCCCAGTCGCACCGAAGCGCTCAATATGGCCGCCGTTTTGTTTTCATGGATATAGCGCAACTGGTCTCGTTTGACGCGCTGGCCCTCGGCTTCGAGATCCGCAACCTGGCCGGCAATCAACCTTTGACTTCCCGCCGCGACTGCGAGCTCGCGCAATAAGATCGACATGTCGTAGCGTGGCGCCGGCTTGGCGGTCGAAACAATTTCAAACGCGATCGTCAAGAGCGCGTCTCCGGCAAGGACGGCGATGCCGTCGCCGAAGACCTTGTGACAAGTGGGACGCCCGCGCCGAAAATCATCGTCATCCATACTTGGAAGATCATCGTGCACCAGCGAGTAAGTGTGGATGCATTCCAGCGCGCAGGCGAAGGGAAGAGCATCTCTGATTTTCCCCCCGCAAGCTTCACCGGTCGCGAGGCAAAGAATCGGCCGCAATCGCTTGCCGCCGGCGAAAAGGCTGTAGCGCATCGCCCTATGAAGTGTTGCTGGTTTCGTGTTCGCTTTCGGCAAATAGCGATCCAAGGCGTGGTCGACATCTTTTTGCCGGGATCTGAGATACGCTTTCAGATTCATTTCGATCTGGATGTCGATTGTAGCGGTCCTCCATGAGCGTCGCATTATTTTTTCGAACGACCCTGACTGTTTTCAGAACCACTACATAAGCAAAGAAATTTACCAAGTCTTCGGCGTTCGCACGTACGTCGCTGCCCCTGTCGAAATTCGGCGAGCGGAGCGCTTGTCTTACAACGGCAGACAATGCGCTAAATATTTTCGGCGACTTCTGTCGTTGCGATCGGTTTCGTGCGCATCGCAAGGAAGGCGCCGAGAAGGAGAATGACTGCGCTCCAAAGCTGAGCTTGGCTGAGACGTTCGCCATAAATCCAAGCGGAGAGTGCGAGCGCGGCGGCGGGACAGAGAAGTTGGAGCGTTTGGGAGAGCGCAACGCCGATCTCTCGGATTGCTACGTAATACAGGACGTGTGCGAGGGTAATGCAGCTCACCGCGGAAATGATAAGAATGAGGTTAACGTGCGCTCCGGCGTGAAGCGGTGTGTCGAGTTTGCCAAAGGCGAGAGTAAGAGGAAAAAGCAGCACCGAAGTGATGAAGCTAACCAAACCAAAACTGCGGATCGACCCTAGCCGAGCCGATGGGCGCTTAACCAGAACACCGTAAAGGGCCCAGCAAAACGAGGCGGTAAAAGCGATGAACAATCCAGGCAACGCGATATGTCCGTCCTGCGATTGCACGTTGGGCTGGAACCAGAGCACCCCGAAGGCGCCGATTAAGCCGAGCAGAGTGCCGGCTTGGAATTGCCATTGCCGGATGACGAAGCGTTCTTCCGGGAAGAATGCGAGCGCGAGTAGCGCCGTGAAGATGACCGAAGAACGAATGAAAATCGCATAGACGCCAGGGCCCATATAGAAGAGAGCCATCACTTGCGTGACTTGATGGACGACATTCGGCAGGCAGGGCAGAAGACAAAGCCCAACGGCGCGCATGTCGATCCTTGGGCCGCCACGGCGAATCCGATAGAACACGAACGGCATGACCGCGGCACAGGCGGCGGCGTATCGATAAAAGTTTTGCGCCCACGGATCGTAATAGCGATTCAAGTAATACATGAAGAGCGACGGCGTCGACCAGATGATGACGGTGGCGAAGAGCGCGGCGTAGCCTTCCGACAGGTTGGTGCCCCCGCGTAGATCGGCAATTTCCGGAGTGGAATTCCTTCGCATCATTGCAGTACTTTTTTTGAGCGCGTTAATTTGCTCGCTTACAAACGATTAGTCGCTCAAAATCGAAGGAAATCAGGAGAGCACATTCGTATGTCAAGAAATCCCAGTCTCATCATCGTGGCCGCCGTGCTTCTCTGCCTTGCGCAGAGCGGTATTGGGCAGGCGCAGAACAAAAAGCCTTCCGGCAGCCTCGCCGCCGAGTACGCCAACAGAGGCGTCAAACTCGCCCAGACCGGCGCATATGAAGAAGCGATCGCCGAGTTTACCAAGGCGATCAAACTCAGCCCCGACGACCCGCGAATTTACGACGACCGCGGCCGTGTTTATCACAAGATGAACAGGTTCCCGGAAGCGATGGAGGATTTTTCGAAGGCGATTAAGATCGCGCCGAAGGATTATGCTGGTTACTCCGAACGCGGCGCAGTGCAGGTCTCCCAGAATCAGATGCAGGCTGCACTTGCGGACCTGAACAAGGCGCTCGAGTTAAAACCCGATGACGCTCCAACGCTCCGCTGGCGCGCGGCTGCATATCGTGGTTTGAAGCAGTACGATTTGGCCATCCAGGATTACACCGCCATCCTCTCCAAGAGCGATCCGAACTCGAGCGATCAGGCGAAACTGGCGGCGGCAGACCTTTTGGCGAAGCGCGGTTATACCTATAGCCTGATGCAGCAGTACGAGAACGCGATTAATGACTATAAGGAGGCGATACGGTTAAATCCGAACGATACCGATACGCCGCAGCGCCTGCAATATGCAGAGTCGATGCTGGCGGCGAAGAATGCGCCACCGCCGCCGACAGCGACGCCAACGCCGACACCGAGTCCGAGTTTTATCACGCCGCTAAATATTGGGATTGCAATCGCGGTGCTGCTTATCATCGCGGTGATCGTGCGCCTGGCCACCAGGGGAAAGCAGGCGCCCACCAGCGGAAGAATTCGATAAGTAGGTCGAGCGCTTCCTCGCTCGATATTAAAATGACAGCAAAACCGCTTTAATTCGCAACGTGCGCGGAGCCCCGTTCCAGCTTCAGGAAGCCGGAATTGATCGGCCTTTGGATTGATAATCAGCGAAGAAATTTCTTTGACACCCCAACGCGTGCGGCTAGCGTTGCGGACGCTTTTTGCTGGACGGGACGGTCCCTTGGTCGTTCAAATTGCAAATTTGACGCGGCTGTGGGACTTTTGACTCTCTGGCGGAAGGTGAAACCGGGTCGCCGCTCGGCTACACCGCGGAGAGCGCGGCGTGGAGCGAGATGACGAAGAACCGCCCATGTAGCTCAGTTGGTAGAGCACGTCCTTGGTAAGGACGAGGTCACCGGTTCAATCCCGGTCATGGGCTCGAGAATGAACTCGGGAACCGGCAGCAGATCAGTGCATTATTGAAAGGAAACGAGACAGTCTAGTTAACCAGGAGAATTGAAATGGCTAAGGAAGCATTTAAACGCGACAAGCCGCACGTGAACGTCGGCACGATTGGTCACGTGGACCATGGCAAAACTACCTTGACGGCAGCAATTACGCAGGTGCTGGCGAAGAAGGGCATGGCCGAAGTGCGCGCATACGAATCAATCGACAACGCTCCCGAGGAAAAGGAGCGTGGGATCACCATCAACACTGCGCACGTGGAGTACTCGAGCGACAAACGCCACTACGCTCACGTGGATTGCCCCGGTCACGCCGACTACGTTAAGAATATGATCACCGGCGCGGCGCAAATGGATGGCGCCATCCTGGTTGTCTCCGCCGCCGATGGGCCGATGCCGCAAACCCGCGAGCACATTCTGCTCGCGCGACAGGTCGGTGTGCCTTCGATTGTCGTGTTCCTGAACAAGGTCGACATGGTGGATGATCCGGAACTTCTCGATCTTGTCGAGATGGAGGTGCGCGACCTCCTGACGCAATATGAATTTCCAGGAGACAAAATTCCGATTGTGAAAGGCAGTGCCCTCAAGGCACTCAATGGCGATGCCGATGCAGAGAAGCAGGTGCTGGCCCTGGTGGAGGCGATTGACGATTACATCCCAGTGCCCGAGCGACCGGTCGATCAGCCATTCCTGATGCCGATCGAAGACGTGTTTAACATTGAAGGGCGCGGTACCGTGGCGACCGGTCGTGTCGAGCGCGGCATTCTCAAGAAAATGGAGGACGTGGAACTGGTGGGAATTCGGGCTACGGCCAAAACGGTTGCGACCGATATCGAAATGTTCCGCAAGCTTCTCGATGAAGCGCGTGCGGGCGACAACGTCGGCGTTTTGCTGCGCGGCTTGAAGAAGGAAGACGTCGAGCGCGGCCAGGTCATCGCCAAGCCAGGTTCGATCACGCCGCACAAAAAGTTTAAGGCGGAAGTCTACGTGTTGAGCAAGGAGGAAGGCGGACGTCACACGCCGTTTTTCTCGAATTATCGGCCACAATTTTATTTCCGGACGACGGACGTTACTGGCACGGTCAAACTGCCCGAGGGCGTCGAAATGGTCATGCCCGGCGACAACATCTCAATTGAAGTCGAGCTGATCACTCCGATCGCAATGGAGAAGACGATCCGCTTTGCTATCCGCGAAGGCGGAAAAACTGTTGGTGCGGGTCGCGTCAGTGAAATTCTGGATTAAACTAGGACGCATCGCATTACGCCAGTAGCTCAATTGGTAGAGTAGCGGTCTCCAAAACCGTCGGTTGGGGGTTCGAGTCCCTCCTGGCGTGGACCGCAGATGCAAGTTAAAAAGTTACAAACGCTACAATGTTAAAACGAGCCGCGAATCGACCTGCTTTGTAACTTTGCGATCCCTGTAACAATTTAACTTCCGAGATGATTACCAGGGTCAAAAATTTCTTCGGAGAAGTGAAGGTCGAGCTGCAGAAAGCTTCCTGGCCCTGGGACCCGAAAGAAAGGGGCTTTCGCCGTTATAAGGAACTCAGCGATTCGACGGTCGTCGTTATCATCGCGATGTTATTGCTCGGTGGTTACGTGGCCCTTTTCGATTTCGTCTTGGTGAACTTCGTCCACTTTTTCACCCGGCTGCACTGATTTATGGCACAAACGCTCGCAGGCAAAGATCAGTGGTACGTCGTGCACGTGCTTTCCGGACAGGAAAACAAGGTGCGCGAGAATATCCTCAAGCGCGTCAAGACTGAGGAAGTGGGCGACTTGATCTACGAAGTGCTCGTCCCGACCGAGCGCGTCTCGGAAATCAAAAAAGGCAAAAAGAGCGAAACGACGCGCAAATTTTTTCCCGGCTACCTGATCGTGAACATGCATTTGCTCGATGAAAACAATCAGCTTGTCGGGCGGACCTGGTATTTCATCCGGGATACACCCGGCGTGATCGGTTTTGCCGGGACCAAGGACAAACCGATCCCGATGCGCCAATCGGAAGTGGACAGCATGCTTGCGCAAATGAAAGAGCGCGAAGAAAAGGTAAAACCAAAGGTCAGCTTCGAAGTCGGCGAATCGGTAAAAGTCGCCGATGGCCCGTTCCAGAACCAGACTGGCATCGTCGAGGAAATTGATCCCGAGCGCGGCAAACTGCGCGTCTCCGTGACCATTTTCGGCCGCGCAACGCCGGTCGAACTCGAATACTGGCAGGTCGAGCGCGGATAGAAGTTTTCTGACAGAATCGACAAAATCTTCAGAATAATTTTAGGAACTGTGGACCAAATCGATTTTGTGCATTCTGTTCGTTCTGTCTAAATCTCATGGCTAAAGAAGTCGTAGCTCAAATCAAACTCCAAATTCCCGCGGGCCAGGCGAACCCGGCGCCCCCGGTGGGAACTGCATTGGGCCCACGCGGCGTCAACATCATGGCGTTCTGCAAGGAGTTTAACGCCGCAACGCAAAAGCAAGCTGGCGACATTTTGCCGGTCGTGATCACCGTCTTCAAAGACAAGTCGTTTACCTTCATCACAAAAAGTCCGCCTGCCGCGGTTCTTTTGAAAAAGGCAGCCAACATCGCCGCCGGTTCAAAGGAGCCGAATAAGACGAAGGTCGGCAAAGTCACGCGCAAACAAGTGATGGACATCGTGCACACGAAGCGCAAAGACCTGAATGCGCGCAACGACGAAGCCGCCTTCCGCATCATCGCCGGTACCGCTCGCCAGATGGGCCTCGAAATCGTCGATTGATATCGACAACAATCGCGGATCACGCGAATTTTACGCCTCGCAGAAACGAAGTTTCCTTATGCCTTCAACAGCTGGCCAAGATCAAAAGCTTCGTACGTTGCTTCAGGAAGCTTCTAGCATTTTGCGAACCGCGCGTGCAGTCTATTGGCATGAACATAAGCGACGTTTTCAGTCGTACAGCTGCCATCGTTGCGTTCGCGTTTGCGAGAACTCTGTCACCGATTGCATCGGCGCGTCTTTTCGATCCTTGGTCATTCGAACAACTCTCTGCGAAGTCTGACCTGATCGCCATCATTGAGGCGATTCGAGATGACCCGGCTACGGATTCTTTCAAAGCGGACAGCGATAAGTTCGTCGGCGTGAATACGCGCTTTCGGGTCCATGCTGTCCTGAAGGGACAGTTCAAAGGCAAAGAACTTACAGTCCTTCACTTTTTCGACGAGACGCCGGTGATAAACGGGCCGATGTCTGCCGATTTTCGATTTACCTGGACTTACAAAGAACAGTTTTTCCTAAACGGAAAAGCTGCCGCATCCGCCGAATCAGGGCCGAATCCTCGGACGCCGATCTGGCTTGCATTTTTAAAAGCTCGTCCTGATGGAAGATTTGAGCCGGTCACAGGGCAGTACGACTCGGAGCTTTCATTTTGTAAACTGATCGACAGCACCCCACATCGCACGGAGGAATGAGAGCGGATTTGCCTCGCGGGGAGGGATCGCGGATTAGCGGAGCGGCGGTAGCTGGCCCTTATGATCTGGATATTCCCACCCCTGCAACGCGATGGGGACGTTGCCGTTTTTCCAGATGAAATCGTGGAAGGCGCGCAAATTGAATTTTTCTCCCTGCTGCATGCGCGCTTCGGTGACAAACTTTGTAATCTGTAATTTGCCGATCTGATAGGTGAGCGCCTGGCCGGGGCCGGTTGAAAACGCGATTGCTTCCTGGCGCGCGGTGTCTTCGTCCATTGGAACTTTCTCCTGCAAATATTTGGCGGCCTGCTCGAGCGTGTATTCGCCAAGCGCGAGTTTCACGTCGATTTCGACACGGAGTGCGCGCAGACGCATGAAATTGTAAATGATCTCGCGGGTGTGCGGGCTGTCGTCGAACAGTCCGGCCTGCAACATGATCTCCTCGGCGTAGAAACCGATTCCTTCGTTCGCGCCCGAGTCGTAATAATGACGGCGGATCGGGTCTTCGTGTTTCCACGAAAGACACAGTTGAAACCAGTGGCCGGGAAGTCCTTCGTGAACGGTTAACGGTCGCGGATCCTGCGCGGTCGCACGCAGAAAATAGCCGGCGTTTGGAGAAGGTTCGGTCACATAACGGCAACCGTTGTCTTGCAGACGCGATGCCGATGTGAAATCGACCATCGAGGCGAAGTCCTGGACCGGACGAAGATATTCGGGCATCGGACGTAGGATGAAGTGCTGGACCCAATCGGGAACGGCAAGAATGCCCCGTTCGCTGAGAAATTTGCGGATCGACAATTCTTTTGCGGCGGCGTCTTTGATCCAATTGTCGATGTTATCGGCGAATTTGAGTGGCGGAACATCTCTGTTCCTATTCTTCTCGTACGCTTCGAACGCCACGGCGCGGTTCCATTCCTGGCGTCCCATGGCAAGGAGTTCCTCCGGCGAGTAGGGATAGAGCGCGACGTTCTTGAGGAAGAAAAGATAAGCGTCGCGACCGAGCGACGTTTGTTGCGGCAACGACGGCAGCTTTTCCTCAAGCGCTCCTTGATATTTCTCGAGCGCGTCCGCCGCCCGCTCGACTGCGCCGTTCAAGTCCGCATCCTTGAGAATTGTCGATCCTGGCAAGGCCTTCGACATTTTGCGCAGACGGTCTCGGACGCCGTCGAGCGCCTGGATCGCGACCGTCGCAAATGGCGCCGGCGGTTTGTCGAGATTTGCCGCGCCCTGTTGCAGGATCGACGGGATGTTTTCGATGCGCGTCAAGATTTCGCGACTCCGTGCTTCGTCGTATGGCCCGGGAACAAGGAACGCTTCAGCGATCGGGGTGAGCGTCTGATCGATGTAAAAATTCGGGTCGCGTTTCCAACGTGGATTGATATCGAGTTCCCAGCGCACGCGCGATAATGCCGAACCGATCAGCCGATAGTCGACCTGCTTGGGGATCGGCCAATGTGTTGCGTCGATCTTCTTCCAGCGCGCTTCAAACCCGGCTAAATCTTTTCGCCGCGTCTCAATGCTGGCTCGCGACCAGTCGCGCATGCCGTCGGGCCGCTCCATTCGGTTTACATCATCGCCCGTGAACGGCGCATATTTCGCGCGCCAGGTCCAAAAATCATCTGCCAGTTTGTCGAGAGAATCCGCCTCCGGTTGGCCGCTCGCAGACAGAGCAAGCGAACTCAGCAAAAGTACAGCGCAGAGATTCTTCATCGTAGTATCAATTCGAGCTTCTGCGCAGCGTGATCGTTGATGGCGTAAGACCGGGCCGATACATCGACGCCCCGTAGCAGAGCGCCGCACTTTTCTCGCGCGCATAACGAATCTTGTTCAGCTTTTCGTCCCAGCGTTCCATGTAAGAGCAATTCGCCGTTTTCTTGCTGCCCGGGATGGGAACGTAACGATTCTCTGTAAACGTGAGAAACGCGGCTTCACCGGGAAGCGGAATGGGCGCCGCCCAGTTTGGTGATAGCCTCAGAAGCCGCGGACCGTTCAGATCCAGCGCGAAAACCGTGTCGCCGTCCGTGCTGTTAAGGTGCAAATCGAAAAATGCGAGGCGCAAGGGTCCATCGAAAAGAAAATGTTGAGCGTTGTCCTGTGTGTCGTGCAGCAACCCGAACACGCCGTAAAACCCGGGCAACTTGTCGAATTCGGTCTCCGCGCCTGTTTGCAAATTGCGGAGCAGGTAATTTTTTCCATGGCCCGGACCGTCGATCTGATCATCTTCGTCATTTGGATCTTCGCGCAAGACTAGCTCAACGGAATTGTCCGGCGATTTGTAAGTGGGTGTGGGCGTTTCGCCGGGCGAGGCAGATTCCTCGGGTGACGCTGTCGGGCTCGGCGACGGTGATTCCTCGGGTTCAACGTTTGTGAAATACGGCGAGCTCTTCGCTTGGATGTACCAATCCGGCGCCGCTTCTAGCTTTTTCAATCCGATGCCGCGCGGATCGATACTCCAAAATTCGCGGACGTTGCCGGGCTTTTCACGCGTGAAAATAATTGTGGCGCCGTCTGGAGCGAAAATCGGGCCGGAATCCTGGCCAGAATTGTCACTCGTCAATTGCCGCAAGAGTTTTCCGTCTCCCCGGTACAAATACAAATGCGAGTGACTCGTGCCTTCCGCCTGCAAATAACGGATTGCGATCACTATTTCAGAAGCACCGCGCGATATCGGCGCGGCCAACGAGAATGCCCCCGCGACGATCAACATTCGAAGCATCGACAGCATCAGCGTAACGGAAGCTGGATCGCGCTGGCGTGTTGTGCGTCGTGATAAACATGCACGTGGCAGGTGCGCGCGTTCTTGGCCGTTTCTTCGGCAACGACTTTGCCAGAGTTGTAATTTTTTTGCCAGAAGATCGAGTTCGGTGAGGAGACGACCAGCCGCAGCCGGCTCCCCTTCATTAATCGACGTGCTACGAACAATCCCGGATTGAACTCGCATTTCACTACCTCACCCGGTTTGACTAGCTTCGCTTCGCGGAGTGATTCGCGGTAGCGCAAACGGCGGACATCACTCCAGATCGCGATACTTGTTCCATCTGGCTGGATTTCGTAGAGATCGGCGGAGAGATCGGTGTCGCGCGTGTCGATCGAAACCCAAAGCGTCAACTGCGGACAGCCCACAAGTGGCGTTTCGTTGGGTAGCCGATCAGTGTGATAGACCAAGCCATCGTCGCCAATACTCAAAGCATATGTTTGATCGATGCCGGCGGTTTTTTCCTTCGGATCGATTCCTTCCACAATCTCGCCGCGCGTCGTATCAAGCGGATCGTAGGTAAACGTGTCGGAGCCTTCACTCGGCTGCTTTTCAGTGAGCGAGCCGGACCGGAAGACGCCATTTGCGTCGCCATTTTTTGAATCCAGATAAAAACTCCGCGGATTTGCCGTTAGAGTTTCGAGGCTGTCAGCGTATTTCCATTCGCCGTTGGCACCCGTGTTGCCAGGCGCCAGCAAGTAATACGCGACTCGATCTTTGAGAAACTCCGGCTTCGCGCCGTTCTTCATTGTCCAGTCGTACCACTGGCGATGCAGATCGTTAAGGTCGACAATCGCCCCAGGGCCGAATTTCACGCCGGCGACTTCATCCGTCGGCGTACGGGTCCCGGCGTGGTTCCATGGCCCAATGATGAGGAAATGTTTCGCCCGCGCGTCGGGCGACGCATTCGCTATGTGATCGCGATAAAACGTGAGCGCGCCAAGCTCGTCGCCGTCGTACTGGCCGGTGATCGTCAGGATCGGCAGTGTGATCTTTTGAAACTGATCGCGCGTTGGAAGCATCGCATCGTAGTACGCGTCGGCCGTGGGATGTTTGAGGACGCGCTGGAAATTTTTCGACGGGTTGCCAATAAACACGTCGAGGTCTTTGAATGCGACGTGCTTTTTGTAAGCGTCGAGAAATTTTGTGCGCCAAAATTTGGAATCACCAAAAAGATTGTCCTGTACTGCCCGGCCGCTGGTGAGCGTGAACCACTGCACGTCGTAAGTCATCCCAATGTTGTTGTAGGATGGATAATCGAGGCCCGGATGCGCGGCTGCCGCGGGAACGATCGTCGTCAGATGCGGCGGGAATTCCTTCGCCGTCGCCCATTGATCGAACCCGGCGTACGAGCCGCCCCACATCGCGACTTTGCCGTCGCAAGATGGCTGATGTGCCAACCACTCGACGACATCGCCTCCGTCGCGAGCTTCATTCGCGAACGGCTCGAACTCACCATCGGAATTTCCGCGTCCACGGACATCGACAAGGGCGAATGCATAACCGTGCGATGCGAAGTATGCCGCGCGGGCGTGATACGTGTCGGAGATGTACGGCGTCAGAGTAAAAATGACTGGCGTCTTTGCAGCGGCTCCCTCATCAAACTTGGGTAAATACAGTGTCGCGTTTAGCTCGACTTTATCACGCATCGGAATTTTGATGCCCCGGCTGAGATCGTAGTTCGCTGAGGCCGGAGGAGATTCTTTTGGCGACGGCGCAGGCGGCGGCGTTTGTGCAGACGACGTCCACGCAGCACAGGTAATAACGAGAGCGAGCAAAACAGCGCGGGCGAGCGGCGGAGTTTTCATCCGCTGCGATTGAATCGAAGCGTCGTAGCCGAAACAAGAACTTCCTTGCCTGCGGCGCTGTCGCCCGCTAATTAGGAGGCTCCATGCGGAAAAATTTGCTCGCTTGTGCAATCGCAGCCGCAATTGCATGCACGTCCGCCTGCCTGTTTGGAGCACCCGAGGTCTCAAGCCTCGCCGGCCTGCTAATCGAAGAGGGTTACACCCCGCTAACGCTGAAGCGGGCGCGTAACGAATTTTACGTCTCGTGCAAACTCAATGGGCGTTCCGCCAGTCTCATCGTCGATACCGGGGCAGGAGCGACCGTCATTGGGTCAGGAACACTCAGATCGCTTGGCGTGCCGCTCACGAAAGTAGAAGGCAATGTGTATGGGATGTTGGGCCTAGCAGCCAAAAGTATAATCGCTTGCGAAATCAAAGATTTTCAGGTTG
The DNA here is from genome assembly GCA_046724585.1 of Verrucomicrobiota bacterium. Lineage (GTDB taxonomy): Bacteria > Verrucomicrobiota > Verrucomicrobiia > Chthoniobacterales > UBA10450 > Udaeobacter. Next base: position 12,194 of record JBKOWV010000179.1, on the reverse strand, counting down.
GTCCCTAACAGGCGGGTGCGCATCGGGTGGGTGCCTGGGATTTGTCGTTCGCTGGTCTCGCTGGTGCAGGTCGGAGCATGGATGGCCTCTTGGGGATCGATTTTCTCCATCGCCACCAAGCCATCATCGATTGCTTCCGGATGCATCTCTTTCTGAAATCTCCATCGGCGCCGTCTACTTCGGCAACGTTGACCGCGGGATTAAGAGCGGGGGGTTGCACGGAAATTCCAATGAAGCCCGTAAGTCACCGTGGATTGACCGTTCCCGCTCGGATAAACGGACGTTCCGGCTACTTCGTCGTAGATACCGGGGCTGCGCACACCCTCCTTAATCAACAGGCTCTTGCCGGCCTTAATATGCGTGTCGTGTCAGCGGCTCGCTTCTGGACCCAACTTGGAGTTCAGGACGTTGGAAAGAATGTTAGCGTCGTCCAGAAGGCTCAATGTACGGCGATGGAGATAGGGAACTTTAGCGTGCCTCCGCAGTGGGTGGGTGTGGTGGACTTGCCTCCCTCGAAGAGCGGCGAAACCGAGAATGTGTTTTTTGGTTATCTGGGACACGATTTGCTCGCCTGCTACGTCGGAATCATCGATTGTGGTGCGTTGAAGCTTTTCCTGCGATTCGATCCGGTCATCGACGCCGCGCGCAGGAAAAGGGGAGGCTGACCTCGATCCGGTTGACAGGCGGGTCGAGCCCGCTAGTTTATGCGCTCCCCGTTGCTTCAATAGGTGCGCGGAACATAAATCAGGAGAGCTTTACAGCTCGTTGGAACTGAAAACAGCATGCATAGAAATCGCAGCAAACGCTATCGCACCGCCGTCGAGCAGGTGGACCGGACAAAGACTTACAATCTGTCTGATGCCGTTTCGACGCTGAAAAAAATGCCCGCGACGAAGTTCGATCAGACCGTGACGGTCTCTTTCCGGCTTGGCGTTGATCCAAAGCAGTCCGACCAGATGGTGCGCGGGACCTGTCCGTTGCCCCATGGAAGCGGCAAGCAGGTTCGTGTACTCGTTTTCGCAGAAGGTGAGGCAGCGAAGGCTGCCAAAGAAGCAGGCGCAGAACTTGTCGGGATGAAAGATTTGATTCAAAAATGTCAGGAAGGCTTTCAGGATTTTGATGTCGCAATCGCCACCCCGGCGGCAATGGCAGAAGTTCGAAAGCTTGGGAAAGTGCTCGGGCCGCGCGGATTAATGCCCAATCCCAGGACAGGGACGGTAACCGACGATCCGGCAAAGGCGGTCCAGGAAGTGAAGGCTGGCCGCGTTGAGTTCAAGCTGGACAAGAGTGGCAATGTCGCAGTGCCGGTTGGAAAATTTTCCTTTCAAGAACAGGCGCTGGTGGAAAACGGAAACGCAGTGATCGAAGCGGTTGTTCGGGCGCGTCCGGCGACGGCGAAAGGACGTTATCTTGAAGGAGTGACAATTAGTGCGACGATGTCTCCGGGAGTCCGCGTCGATCCAACGCCGTATTTGAGTGTCTGAGCCTTTGATCGACAAAATTAGACCGCCAACATGCGACCAGAAAAAGCCAGCATCGTCTCAGATCTTTCCGAGAAATTGAAACGCTCGCCTTTCGTGCTGGTGACCGATTACCAGCACATGAAAGTGGGCGATTTCGGCGAACTGCGGAATCGGCTTGCCCCAGCGGGTGCGGAAGTGCACGTGGTGAAAAATAACTTCCTCAAGCGTGCCATGACGGATTCGGGTTTTCCGGATGTTGGCGACAAGCTGGTCGGCCAGACGGCGGTCGTTACGGGGGAAAAAGACGTAGCGCCCGTCGCGAAAATCTTTAAGACATTTGCCACCGAATTTAAAATCGCAGCTCTCAAGATTGGTTTTGTCGATCGCGCTCTTCTTTCTACGGCGGAATTGGAAACATTAGCGGAGCTGCCCCCACGCGAAGTTTTGCAGGCGCAACTGCTGGGGCTGCTCTTGTCTCCGGCAACGCGCCTGGTCCGTTTGTTGAGCGAACCGGGCAACGCGCTGGCGCGGGTGCTAAATGCAAAGGCGCAAAAGGAAGGAAAGCCAGCGGAGGCGACACCTTGATTTTGTAGGGCTGACGGCTCGCCTGCCAAAACGGCAGCGGGAACGTGTTTGACCTACGATCGCAGAAAACGAAAATACGAAAACTGTCCGGGCTGGTGGCTATCAGCCTTAATTTTCCGAAGGCTTTCGGAGGCGGCAATTGGAGGAAATAAAAATGGCAGATACGAACAAGTTAGTGGAACAACTTAGCGAGCTCTCCGTGGTCGAGATAGCGGGGTTGGTCAAGCAACTGGAAGAAAAGTGGGGTGTGAGCGCAGCCGCTCCGGTGGCGGTTGCAGCTGGTCCAGCGGCGGGAGGAGCCGCGGGAGGCGCCGCAGCTGCGCCAGCTGAAGAAAAGAGCACATTCGACGTGATCTTAAAGGAAATGGGCTCGAACAAAATTGCTGTGATTAAAGAAGTTCGCGGCGCCGTGCCTGGACTGGGCTTGGCGGATGCCAAAGCGCTCGTTGAAGGAGCGCCCAAGACCATTAAGGAAGGCGTGACAAAGGAAGAGGCGGACGAGATCAAGAAGAAGATCGAGGCCGCAGGGGCGAAGGTTGAGATTAAGTAAGGCGCGGACTTTCTCGTGGCGCCTGCAGCCAGGATAGCTGTGCGACATTTTACTTGCACGGCGGACGTTTTGATCTAATATAGACTCCTGTTAAGGTAGGCAGAGGTATTTTTAACCCGGCGCTCGACGGCAAAACACAAAAGTGGCAGCAAAACGGTGGCGAATTTGACACGCCGCTGTTTTCGTGCCATTTTTCCGCCCCTCGCTCGTCGCTAACCCCGTAAAAAACTCAACCCGCGCGGACGCGATTTGGTGCAGCCGCTGCGAGGGTCAACTCTTGGTCTAGGATTATGTCGGAACGCATTTACTTCGGAAGCATCAAGGAGGGCATCGAACCGCCGAATCTGATTGAGGTTCAACTCAATTCATACGTCGATTTTCTTCAGAAAGACGTTCCCTTTTCGAAGCGGAAGAATCAGGGGCTCCAGGCTGTCTTCAAGGAAGTCTTTCCGATTGAGAGCTACGACGAAAAAGCAGTACTCGATTTCAGTCACTACGAAATTGGCGAGCCGAAATTGTCCGCGCTGGAGGCGCAGCGCGAAGGCCAGACTTACAGCGCGCCATTGCACGTCACATTCCAATTGCGCGAGGAAAAAGGCACCAAGGAAGAGAAAGTTTACATGGGCGAAATCCCGCTCATGACGCCGCAAGGCACATTTGTGATCAATGGCGCCGAGCGTGTCGTGGTGAGCCAGCTGCACCGGTCGCCAGGGATCGCTTTTGAATCCACCGTTCACGTGAACGGCAAGGTGCTCTACAGCTTCCGCATCATCCCGGATCGCGGTTCGTGGATCGAGGTCCAATTTGATACGGCTGATCTTCTTTACATTTATCTCGATCGACGCAAGCGCCGCCGCAAGTTTCTCGCCACAACGTTCCTACGCGCGCTCGGTTACGGCTCTGACGAAGAAGTCATCAAGCTTTTTTACAACATTGAAAATCTTAAGCTGAGCGAGAAACTCGACGAAGAGCAACTGGCCACCAAAGTTCTCACGGCCGAGATTCGTGATGGTGAGGCGACGGTGGCGCGCGCGTTCGAGCCTCTCACCCTGGCGACCGTGCGTCAGATCATGGCGCTGAAGATTCACGAGGTGAAAGTGATCGACATTTCGAACGATGACACCGTTGTCAAAGCGCTTCGGAAAGATCCGGCGCACGACCAGGAAGAAGCGCTCAAAGACATTTACCGGCGTTTGCGCCCGGGCGATCCACCGACGGTGGCGAATGCGCGCGCTTTGCTCAAAAGGCTCTTTTTCGACCCAAAAAAATACGATCTGGGACGCGTCGGCCGCTACAAAATCAATCAGAAACTTGGGATCAACGTCGATGCCAGTGAGCGTATTTTGACGGATAAGGATTTTATCGCGGCCATTAAGTATTTGATCAACTTGCGTCGGGGCGAGGGGACGCTTGACGACATCGATCACTTGGGCAGCCGCCGCGTACGCACGGTCGGCGAACTGCTGGCGAATCAGTGCCGCATTGGTCTTGCTCGCACCGAACGTCTGGTCAAAGAGCGCATGACGCTGTTCGACATCAATGTGGATGGAATGACGCCGCAAAAACTGATCAATCCGAAGGCCCTCAGCGCAGTTATCCGCGATTTCTTTGGTCGCTCGCAGCTTTCACAATTCATGGACCAAACCAATCCGCTGGCGGAGTTGACGCACAAACGGCGTTTGTCGGCGCTTGGCCCTGGAGGCTTGAGCCGTGAACGCGCTGGGTTCGAGGTGCGCGACGTTCATCCGTCGCATTACGGTCGGATTTGTCCAATTGAGACGCCCGAGGGTCCCAACATCGGCCTGATCAGTTCGATGAGCACCTTCGCGCGGATCAATGAATTCGGCTTTATCGAGACACCATATCGCAAGGTGGAAAATGGCCGGGTAACGGATCAAATTGACTATCTCACCGGCGACCGCGAAGAGAACTTCCTCGTCGCGCAGGCGAACGCGCCAATTGACGGACGAGGGCGTTTCACGGGAGAAAAAGTATCGGTCCGCTATCGCGGTGACTTTCTCGAAGTCGATCCGTCGAAGGTGCATTACATGGACGTGTCGCCCAAGCAACTCGTGTCGGTGGCGGCGGGCCTGATTCCATTTCTCGAGCACGACGACGCAAACCGAGCGCTGATGGGTTCGAACATGCAGCGCCAGGGCGTGCCGCTGATTGCTTCCGAGGCGCCGCTTGTTGGCACCGGCTTGGAGGAAAAAGTCGCGCGAGATTCCCACGCGGTTGTTCTTGCGACCGAGGGCGGCAAAGTGGCTTCGGTCACGGCTGATCAGGTCGTTGTTACGAAGGACGGGCATCTGCCCGAAAGCAAAAAGAAGCTAAAGACGGATCCCGAAGCGGGAATTCGTGTTTACGAGTTGCGCAAATTCATGCGCTCGAATGCCGGCACGTGCGTGAATCAGAAACCGATCGTGCGTAAAGGCCAGCATGTAAAACGCGGTCAAGTCATCGCCGACGGTCCGAACACTGATCATGGCGAACTCGCACTCGGCCGCAATGTGCTCGTCGCGTTCATGCCTTGGAACGGGTACAACTTTGAGGATGCCATTATGATCTCGGAGAAGGTGGTGAAGGAGGACATTTATACCTCCATCCACATCGATGAATTCGAGATCGGCGCCCGTGACACCAAGCTTGGACCAGAAGAAATCACGCGCGACATTCCGAATGTCAGCGAAGAAGCGTTACGCAACCTCGGCCCCGATGGCGTAGTGCGGGTCGGCGCGGAAGTGAAGCCGGGCGACATCCTCGTGGGCAAGATCACGCCGAAGAGCGAGACCGAATTGGCGCCGGAAGAACGATTGCTCCGGGCAATTTTTGGCGAAAAAGCCGCCGACGTGAAGGACACTTCGCTTACCGTTCCTTCGGGCACTTACGGAATCGTGATGGACGTAAAAGTCTCGTCCCGTCGCGAAGTCTCGCGCGAAAAACTGACCCCGGCAGAAACCAAACGACAGCTCAAAACGATCGGTGAAGATCACAGGCGCAAGAGAGAGGAGTTGACCGAACAACTGACCGATTCGCTTTCGAATATCCTGCTCGGCGAAAAAATCCCTCTCGACGTCGTAAATGCCGAGACCGGCGAAATCATCATTCCAGCCAACCGCAAGATTACGAAAACATTATTGCGAAAGCTCGCGATAGTGCACGATCACATCGAGATTGATCCGAGCCCGATCCGCAACAAAATCCGCGAGATCATTGGTTCGTATGAGCATAAGTTCGCGGAACTGGAGCTTGAGCGCGAGCGTGCCGTAGACAGGGTCGAAAGCGGCGATGATATCGATCCGGGGATCATCAAGCAGGTTAAGGTTTATATTTCAAGCAAGCGCAAGTTAAGTGTCGGTGACAAGATGGCTGGTCGCCACGGGAACAAAGGCGTCGTTGCCCGTATCGTTCCCGAAGAGGACATGCCTTTCCTGGCGGATGGAACACCGGTCGAGATCGTGCTCAATCCGCTGGGCGTCCCGAGCCGCATGAACGTCGGCCAAGTCTTGGAAACCCATCTCGGAGTTGCCGCGAAGGCGCTGGGATTCAGAGTCGCGACCCCGGTCTTCGACGGAATCAAGGAGAAACAGATCCGCGAATATCTCCATGAGGCGAAGAAGAAGGAAGGTTTTTCCTGGGTTCAGGATAACGGTAAAGCGCGGCTTTTTGACGGGCGGACCGGCGATCCTTTCGATCAGGAAGTGGTGGTCGGCTACATCTATATGATGAAGCTCGGCCACTTGGTCGCTGACAAAATTCACGCGCGCGCCGTAGGGCCGTACTCGCTCGTCACGCAACAGCCGCTTGGGGGCAAGGCGCAGTACGGCGGACAACGCTTCGGCGAAATGGAAGTATGGGCCTTAGAGGCATACGGAGCCGCCTATACTTTGCAGGAGCTGCTTACGGTAAAATCGGACGACGTGCAGGGCCGGACCCGCATCTATGAATCGATCGTCAAGGGCGACAACTCGCTCGAAGCGGGTACCCCTGAATCTTTCAACGTGCTCATCAAGGAAATGCAGAGCCTCGGTCTCGATGTAAAGGTCGGTGGGCAGGCACCCAGCAGTTTTCTGGAGAACGTAGCATAATTTTAGATCAGCAATCATTGGATAAATCATGAACGAACATTCCTGGCGTGAGTTAGTGGGCGAGGAACGCCCCGTGGGTTTTGATCAGGTCGCGATCGGTGTCGCGTCCGGCGACACGATGCGCTCGTGGAGCAAGGGAGAGGTCAAAAATCCGGAAACGATCAATTACCGCACTTTTAAACCGGAGAAGGGTGGCCTTTTCTGTGAACGAATTTTTGGTCCGACGCGAGATTGGGAATGCTCTTGCGGAAAGTACAAGCGCATTAAGCACAAGGGCGTCATCTGCGACCGGTGCGGCGTCGAGGTAACCTTGGCGCGCGTCCGGCGCGAACGGATGGGTCATATCGAGTTGGCGGTGCCAGTTTCACACATCTGGTTCTACAAATGCATGCCATCGCGCATCGGGCTGATGCTCGACATGAGCGCGCGTCAGCTTGAGCGCGTCATTTATTACGAGGACTATATTGTAATCGATCCTGGCAAAACGCCGCTCCAGAAAGCACAACTTCTGAACGAGGTCGAATACCGTGAAGCCCAAGAGCAGTATGGCGAAGATTTCGTCGCCGGCATGGGCGCGGAAGCAGTCAAAAAACTTCTCGCCGAGATCGACCTCAACAAGCTCAACAAAGAGCTCGAAAAGGCGATGGGCGCCACCAAGAGCAAACAGATTCGTAAAAAGCTGGCGAAACGGCTGAAGCTGGTTCAAGGCTTCCAGAGTTCACACGCGCGCCCCGAATGGATGATCCTCGATGTGCTGCCGGTGATCCCGCCGGATTTGCGGCCGCTCGTTCCGCTTGAAGGTGGACGTTTTGCGACTTCGGACCTGAATGATCTATATCGTCGCGTTATTAATCGCAATAATCGGCTCAAAAACCTGCTTCTGCTCAAAACCCCGGACGTCATCATTCGCAACGAAAAGCGAATGCTGCAGGAAGCCGTGGACGCGCTGTTCGACAACGGACGCCATGGTCGCGCGGTCACCGGCGCGGGAAATCGACCGCTCAAGTCGCTGAGCGACATGCTCAAGGGCAAGGGCGGGCGTTTCCGCCAGAATCTGCTCGGCAAGCGCGTCGATTATTCAGGCCGCTCTGTAATTGTTATCGGGCCTGAGCTGAAACTTCATCAATGCGGTCTGCCCAAGAAGATGGCGCTCGTTCTTTTCGAGCCGTTCATCATCCGTCGACTGAAAGATCTTGGTTACGTCCATACCGTGCGCAGTGCGAAAAAGATGATCGAACGGCAGACGCCGGAAGTTTGGGACATTCTGGATGAGGTAACGAAAGGTCACCCGGTATTGCTCAATCGCGCGCCGACCTTGCATCGATTGTCGATCCAGGCTTTTGAGCCGCAATTGATCGAAGGCGAAGCGATTCGCATCCATCCGCTGGTTTGCACCGCTTACAATGCCGACTTTGACGGCGATCAAATGGCCGTGCACGTGCCGCTTTCGGTGGAGGCACAAATGGAAGCGCGCATGCTGATGTTAGCCCCGAACAACATTTTCTCTCCCTCCAGTGGTAAGCCGATTACGACGCCCTCCCAGGACATCACACTCGGCTGTTATTACCTAACCCAAAATCCGCGGCGGACCCCCGGAAGTGATGGTGACGGGCGTCTCCCGCTATTTTCCGATCCGACTGAGGTGGAGTTTGCCATGGCCGAAGGGAGCATTCGGACGCACGACCGCATCAGGATCAAAAACCCCGACTTTGGCACGCAAACGATCTATGGAAATGCGGAGACTAAAACGATCGAGACCACGGCGGGCCGTGTCATCTTCAACCAGATTTGGCCGAAGCAGCTCGGATTTTTCAACAAAGCGGCGGGCAAGAAACAACTCAGCGATATCATCTGGCGTTGTTATCAAATCGCGGGACCGGCTGAAACCGTCGCGACCCTGGACAAATTGAAGGAGCTCGGTTTTGCCGAAGCGACCAAAGCCGGCATCTCAATTGGAATTTCGGATATGATCATTCCGAAAGAGAAAGAAACGGAGCTCGAAAATGCTTACAAACAAATCCGGCAGGTTGAACAGCAATATCGTAAAGGCATCATCACTGATGGCGAGCGCTACAACAAGATCATCGACATCTGGACGCACGCCGGAGACGAAATTTCCAGCGTGATGTTCCGTACCCTCGAACACAACGAGGGCCGCAAAGAACTGAATCCCGTTTACTTGATGGTCGATTCGGGCTCGCGCGGCAACCGTCAGCAGGTCCGGCAGCTTGCCGGCATGCGCGGTTTGATGGCCAAACCAAGCGGCGAAATTATCGAGCGCCCGATCACGTCAAACTTTCGCGAGGGGCTGAGCGTGCTCGAGTACTTCATTTCTACGCACGGGGCGCGTAAGGGTCTCGCGGACACGGCGCTCAAAACCGCGGACTCTGGTTATCTTACCCGCAAACTTGTGGACGCAGCACAGGACGTCATCATCAACGAAGAAGATTGCGGCACGGTAAATGGAATCGTGGTGCGCTCGATTTATGAGGGCGATGAGGAGGTTGTCGATCTTGGCCAGCGCATTATTGGCCGCGTCAGTTGTGAGACCATTGCAGACCCGGTCGAGAAAAGGAAGAAAATCGTCAAGGCAAACCAGCTCATCGATGAGAAAATCGCGGCGGAGCTCCAGCGAATCGGCGTAGAGAGCTTGAAGATTCGTTCGGTGCTTACATGCGAGTGTGGTCGCGGCGTTTGCGCGATGTGCTATGGCCGCAATCTTGCCACGGGTCAATTCGTGAAGCTGGGCGAAGCAGTCGGTATCATTGCCGCGCAATCGATCGGCGAGCCGGGAACGCAGTTAACAATGCGGACATTTCACATCGGCGGCACGGCCAGTCAGACATTCAAGCAACCGATCATCAAGGCGAAGAACGATGGCGCTGTTCAGTTCAACGACCTGCGAACGGTGCAGGCGCTCGACGGCAGCTGGATCGTTTTGAGTAAGAACGGTTCGATCAGCGTGCATAACGCAGAAGGCCGCGAACTGGAGCGTTACAATGTGGTTATCGGTTCAATGATCTCTAAAGACGACGGGGCCTCGGTCAAGAAAGGTGAGACCTTCGTGCAATGGGATCCGTATAACGTGCCGATTCTGACCGATAAGAGTGGCAAGATCGAATTCCGCGATATGATCGCCGGTGTCACGATTAAGCGTGACGTCGACGAAGCGACCGGTCTGATGGGCACCGTGATTATCGAGCACAAGGAGGATTTGCATCCGCAGGTTCTCATCGTGGGTGAGAAGAAGGAACTGCTCGCCAGTTACTCGATCCCAGCTGGCGCGCACGTCATTGTCGAAGAAGGGCAGAAGGTGCGCGCGGGCGCGCTCCTGGCAAAAACGCCGCGTAAAGTCGCAAAAACCAAGGACATCACTGGCGGCCTGCCGCGCGTGGCGGAATTATTCGAAGCTCGCCGGCCGAAGGATGCGGCAGAGATAGCTAAGATTGATGGGATCGTCGAGATGGGTGGAACTGCCCGCGGAAAACGACGCCTGATTTTAAAGGACCCCGACACCAGGGCTGACGAAGAGCATTTGATCCCGCTCACCAAACACATCATCGTTTTCAAAGGCGATTTCGTGAAGAAAGGCCAGCAACTTACCGAGGGTCCTATTGTTCCTCACGAAATCCTCGAGGTGTGCGGACCTCAGGACCTGCAGGAACATCTGGTGAACGAAGTACAGGAGGTATATCGGCTGCAAGGCGTGGAGATCAACGATAAGCATATCGAAATCATCGTGCGCCAAATGTTGCGCAAAGTAAAAATTACCGATCCCGGCGATACTTCTTTGCTCTGGGGCGATCAAGTCGATCGGATCGACTTCGAAGCGGAGAATCAGCGCGTGGTCGAGCAGGGCGGTAAGCCAGCCGAAGCCGTGCCGGTATTGCTCGGCATCACAAAAGCTTCGCTCGAAACCGACAGCTTTATCTCGGCCGCATCATTCCAGGATACAACCCGCGTGCTTACCGAGGCGGCCACGCTTGGTAAAGTCGATCGGCTTCGCGGATTCAAAGAGAACGTCATCATGGGTCATTTGATTCCAGCAGGCACGGGATTCCCTCAGCACCGCGAAATCAAATTAGTTGAGCTTGGTGAGCAAATCGGCGCGCCTGTAATGGAAGAAGCCGAGCCACAGCCAGCGATCGGATAATCGCGGCCTTGTCGAATGGATTGTAGGGCGTCTGTGTCAGACGCTGGCTAGCGTTGGCGTTTCACAGAAACGCCCTACAATTGTCTGATGTCGATCGTAACCAGAACTGGTGATCAGGGTGAAACCTCGCTCATGTACAACCGGCGCGTATCAAAAGCCGATCCGCGCGTCGATGCCTATGGATGTGTGGATGAGTTGACCGCTGCGCTCGGTGTTGGCCGATCCATTTCGAAGGAAGAATTTGTTTCGGGCCAAATCCTGGCCGCGCAAAAAGATTTGATCGTTGTGATGGGTGAACTAGCGACGGCGCCGCAAGATCGGGACCGTTACGTCAAAGATGGTTTTCACGTCACCACCGCCGCGATGGTCGACCGGATCACAGCGGTAATTGTCGATCTTGAGAAGGATAAATCGCTGTATCCGAAAGACTGGGTCATCCCCGGGCGAACAGCCACTTCCGCCGCTCTCGATTTCGCCCGGGCAACCTGCCGTCGCGCCGAGCGGCATATCGCTCGGTTCACGGCCGATGCTGAAGATTTTAATCCGGAGATTTTGCGGTACCTGAATCGCCTCTCAGATCTCCTCTGGGTTCTGGCGAGGTATGCAGAGCGGACGTCGCGAGCGAAATGACGACTAGGTGGAAATTGAATTTGCGATCTGCGAAGCGTCGTAGCATATTCGCCACTCGCCGTGCCGCTCGGCCGGCGTGATTTTTTTATGGCTGAGACAACAGAACTAGTGCCGGAGCTCTTGGAAGCGGGCGTCCATTTTGGGCACCAGACCAAGCGCTGGAATCCCAAAATGAAGCCGTTCATTTTCGAGCAGCGCAATCAAATTTATATCATCAATTTGGATGAAACCGTAGTCCAACTTCGGCGCGCCACGGAGTTTCTTCAAGAAGTGACCCGCCGCGGAGGCAAGATCTTATTTGTGGGCTGCAAGAAACAGGCCCAGGAAGCGATAAAGGAGGCGGCGCTGGCTTGCGGCCAGTTTTACGTCAATCAGCGCTGGCTCGGCGGCACGCTGACTAATCTCTCGACCATTCGCAAAAGCATCGGCCGTTTGAAGTACATTGAGCAGATCGAGCAATCGCCCGAATACAAAAAGATGGGCAAACAGGAACTGGCGGCGCTTAATCGAGAGGCCGCGAAGCTCCGGCGCAATCTCGATGGTATCCTCGAAATGTCGCAGTTGCCCGATGCACTGGTCGTGATCGACACCATTCGTGAGCAAAACGCGGTTAATGAGGCGCGCCGTCTCGGCATCCCAGTTGTCGCGATTGTCGACACAAATGCCGATCCCGAGTTGATCGACTATCCAATCGCCGGAAATGACGATGCAATTCGGGCTATTCG
>JBKOWV010000100.1:0-6057 GCA_046724585.1 Verrucomicrobiota bacterium | reverse complement strand
GCGCGCCCGTGGGGATTCGAACCTCAAACCTTCTGATCCGTAGTCAGATGCTCTATCCAGTTGAGCTACGGGCGCCCGGAGCAGGCTAATTTGCGGAGGAAGGCGGAACCGTCAAATAAAGCGCAGAGAATGAAAAAAATTCACGACCGCTTTCGAGTTCAGAATCGAATTAGCTCACGCAGCGTTATGGAGTTGATGTCGCGAATACCAACGACCCTAAAATCCGAACCGGCCGAACCGGAGTTCTTCCGAGACAGGTCGCTACATAATGAGCTCACGTCTGTTCACTCGCGAAACAGCGCAACCGGAGAATAATATGAACAACCAAGATTCTATCCGCCCTGACCTCGACCACACCATAACGCGCCGAAAATTTATCGGCACGACCGCCGTCGGTAGCGCGGCGCTGTTAACCGGGGGGATCACTTCGCTCTTTCGACCGTCTGTTTCAGCCGCAACGAGTTTTGAATTCCTTGAAGCCACGATTCCTGAGCTCCAGGCTGCCATGGCCTCGGGCCAGTTGAGCAGCAAAGGTTTGGTGATGGGTTATCTCGACCGTATCCAGTCGCTGAATCCGTTGCTTCACTCGGTAATTGAGACAAATCCAAACGCCATATCGATAGCCCAGCATCTGGACAACGAGCGCCGTAAGGGACAGGTTCGAGGCCCGCTTCACGGGATTCCCATTTTGGTGAAGGACAACATCGCGACTGACGACAACATGGAGACAACAGCGGGGTCGCTGGCTCTCTTGCGCAGCCATGTGCCGGCCGACGCCGTGATCATTCAGCGACTGCGCGAAGCTGGCGCCGTGATTCTTGGCAAAGCGAATTTGGGGGAATGGGCAAACTTCCGCGGTTTTATTAACGTCTTTCCTCTCGCCGTCGGCTGGAGCGCGCGGGGCGGAGACACGATCAACGCGTATGATTTGAGCTATACATCGTGGGGATCGAGTTCTGGTTCGGGTAATGGCGCTGCCGCGAATCTGTGCGCGGCGGCAGTCGGCACAGAGACGGACGGATCAATCACGGGGCCGTCCGCTGTCGAGAACATCGTTGGCTTGAAGCCAACCCTCGGTCTTGTTTCGCAGGACGGGATTATTCCAATTGCCCATGAGCAAGACACGGCTGGGCCAATGGCGCGCAGCGTCACAGATGTGGCGATTCTGCTCGGCGCCTTGCAATCGCCGTTTGGCGAAGTGATTGGACATCAGCTGCCTAGCGACTACGTGCAGTTTCTCCAACGCGGCTCGCTTAACGGGGCGCGGATCGGGCGCGATGTTCGCTTTTTCGATTACAGCTACTTCGGCAGCGGCATTCCGGGCGACGAAGAGACGGTGGCGTTTGCGGAGCACGCATTGGATGTGATGGAAAGCCTCGGGGCGACGATTGTGGACACTGATACCGGCGACGTATTCGCCTACACCGATGACGAGTTCACTGCGCTGCTTTTTGAATTCAAGGCGCAAATCGCGGATTACCTCGCAACGCTCACGCACACAAACATGCGAACGTTGGCTGATTTGATTGCTTTCAACATAGCGCATTGTGAGCAAGAGCTGGTTTTCTATGGTCAGGAAGTCTTCGAATTATCGGAACAGACGAGTGGTTATCCGACCGATCCCGTTTACGTGGCGGCGCGAACGCACGCTCGGAATACAGCGCGCTCCGGAATCGATAATGCACTTGCTGCCGATAATCTCGATGCGATTGTTGCGCCACACCTGACGAACTCGACCGGGCCAGCGGTGGCCGGTTATCCGAACCTCTCGCTTCCCGTGGGCATTCGTGACAACGGGAGGCCGGCAGGAATGCTGATGTACAGCACTTTCCTGCATGAGCCGGAACTGATTGGCTTTGCTTACGATCTCGAGCAGGAGCTCGACGTGCGGAGGCAGCCGCAATTCCTGGGATCGGTGATCCCAGTGCCGAATGCCGATCTTTGCACAGGTGAGGCAAGGCAGCCTCAGGTGTTCACCGGCAGAGCGCGCCTGCCTTACGGCCGCATCTTCTAAAAGTAAAATTGCTCGTGCCTGAGCTAGTTGCTGGAGCGGTAGCGGGATTTTGTGTTTTGTTTTACAGCGCCGGCTTCGATTTCGACCTCGGCGAGAAATTGTTGGGCGATCGGCTTTCCGGCCCAAGCTACTCCGACAATCACCGGCGAAAAGCCTGGCAGTGGGATCGCGCGCACTCCGGGCGGCGATTTGAAACCAGGAGCGGCAACGGTCAATCCGATCCCATAGCCGTTAGCGACGTACGGTTCGATTAACCGGGTGGAGTTGACTTCAATTCTAGGAAACCATTCGACTCCAAGCTGTTCGAGGCCGCGCTGAAAGTGCGCTTGCACTGGGTCACCACGCGGGAACGTGATTAGCGTCTCTTCGATTTTGTCCCGGGCCCATAGGTGTTCCGCGCGCGTAATGTTCTGCTTTTTGTTTACCAGCAAGATCATTGGGAGCTCGAGGAGGGGACGCGAATGAATCTCGGGACGCCGCTTGCCATCGAGTATCGCGATCGCAAGATCGATCTCTCCCGCCAGCAACAATCTCTCGGCGTCGGCTCGTACTGCCTCGTGAAGTTGAAGCCGAAAAGAGGGAAACCGCCGGCGAACCCGGCGCAATAATTCAGGCACGTAATCATGCAGCACGACCGAAGGCGCAGCGATGCGCAATAGCAGGGAAGCGCCCTGGATTCTGCCAGCGACTTTCTCCACGTCATCGAAAAACGGCCTGATGAATTCGAATAGCTCTGCGCCCGCCGGAAGAAGACAAAATGGCCTTCGATTGAATAATTTCGCGCCGAGGGCTTCTTCGAGTCTGGCGATTTGTCCGCTCACAGCTGGCTGCTGAATTCCGTACGGCATCTTGCGCACAGCCGGCGCGATGCCGCCATGTTTTTCATGATCGAATAATTCGATGCTGACCGGCAAATTTATCGATTCACGTAACTGCGCCAAACCGTGCATTATGTGAACCGATTTAAACACCTTAATTTATGGAATCTCTCGCTTTTCTCCTGCTGGTTGTCATCGCCCTCTGTTTCGTGGTCCCCCTGGTGGCGATCGCAAAGGCCGCTGCCGCGCGACGCAGCGTCGAAAATTTCGAAACCAGGTTGCGCAGTCTGGAAGCGGAGTTGCAGATGTTAAGGCGCACGCCAGCCGAATCGGCAGCAGAACAGCCATTCGACGCAAAAACGGAAGCGGCAGACCGCGAGCGCTTCGTTTCGCCGCCGGTTGCACAGCCTTCGGAGTTACAGCCCACTTCGGTTCCGCCTCCATTGCCAGAGGAGCTCATAACTGCGGCGGCGTCTGTTCCGCCAGTGCCTCCGCAACCGTCCGCTGCCGAGCTGCCAGCGCCCCAACCTTCGCTGCCGGCGATCAACTGGGAGCAATTCATGGGCGCAAAACTCTTCGCCTGGATCGGCGGACTGGCGTTGTTCCTCGGGGTGGCGTTTTTCGTGAAATACTCGTTCGAGCACAACCTCATTCCGCCGGAATTACGCGTCGCGATCGGTTTTGCGGTCGGGCTGGTGTTGGTCGCAGGCGGACTGGCACTCAAGCGGAAGGAGAACATGGTTACAGCGCAAACACTTTGTGCGACCGGAATTCTGATTCTCTACGCCGTTACTTTCGCCTGCCGTTCATATTACCATTTCGCGTTCTTCGGATTGGTTCCGACCTTCCTCTTGATGACGCTGATCACAGCGGTGGCGTTTCTGCTCGCCGTGCGTCTGGATGCGATCATGGTGGCTGTTCTCGGAATGTCCGGCGGTTTCCTTACGCCGATCCTGCTCTCGACCGGAGAAGATAATCCGCTTGGTCTTTTTGGTTATATCGCGCTCCTCGATATCGGCCTGCTGATGGTGGCGCGCCGGAAACAATGGAGCGCGCTTCCCATTCTCGGCGCAGTTGGGACGGTGCTAATGCAAATCGCATGGGTGACGCAATTCTTTTTGCGTGAGGAATACTTCCTTGCCAACAAGGTGCTCGTGCCAATGGCAATCTTCCTCGGTTTCGAACTTCTTTTTTGCGCTGCTCTGGGGACAGCGAAACGCGGATCGAAATCGGAAGGCGCATTCTCGGCGGCGGCCATCGGAATGAGCAGCGCCGCGATTCTGTGGAGCTTTTATTTCCTGTCGTTTCAAACTTTTGGGAATCGGCCAGCGTTGTTGTTGAGCTACATTTTCCTCGCGGATATCGGTCTGCTGGCAATTG
This sequence comes from Verrucomicrobiota bacterium, assembly GCA_046724585.1. Lineage (GTDB taxonomy): Bacteria > Verrucomicrobiota > Verrucomicrobiia > Chthoniobacterales > UBA10450 > Udaeobacter. The sequence goes on along the minus strand of JBKOWV010000100.1, from coordinate 1,845 downwards.
CCGTCGTTAAGGAAAAGCTGGCTGCAATGAGCACGGTGGCTGGTCTGGCCGTTTTCATATTTCTCGCGATTTGGACTGGGTGGTATCTCACGACACAAAATCTTTACCCTGCGCTCGCGGCGTTCTTCGTTTTCGCGTTGTTGCACTCCGTGGCGCCGCTGGTGCTACATCGATTTCGCAAGATCGATTTCGCGTGGTGGAACCATCTGTTTCCCGCGCTAGCGCTTGTCCTGATCCTGATGCCGGTCTTCAACTTGCCGGAAGTTTCGCTTGTCGTTTGGCCTCTGGTGTTTTGTGTGGATCTGATCGCCATCTTTTTGGCGGTCGCGACCGGCGCTTTGCTGTCGATCCTGGCTGTATTGTTGCTTACTTTTGTCGTGATCGGCGCATGGATGTTGCGGATTCCGATCGAGCTCGCAGGCTTGCCCGGTTCGCTTCTTCTACTTGGCGCTTTCGCCATTTTCTTTGTTTTGGCGGCGATTTGGACGAGTCGTCAGTTGTCCACCGGTCTGGGCATGACAACCAGAGGAGCTGGAAAACTGTTCGGCGCTCTCACCGCCCCGGCCAATTTCGCGATCCAGCTTCCCGCCTTATCAGCGACGCTTCCTTTTCTTTTGCTCATCATGGTGACGCTCCGGCTTCCGTTGCTGAATCCTTCGCCAGTTTTTGCCCTCGCGCTCGTGTTCGTCGTCCTGCTTCTGGGCATGGCGACGATATTTTCTCTCGATCTGCTCTCCGCGGTCGGTCTTGGAGCGACCCTTGCCTTGGAATATGCCTGGCATTCTGCGCGCTTCAGCCCCGATCACGCGATGGTGCCGCTCGCCTGGTATATCGGATTCGCCGCCGTCTTCACGATTTTTCCGTTTCTGTTTCATCGACCATTCGCTGCAAAAACTGTGCCTTGGGCGACGGCTGCTCTCGCCGCGCCTTTGCACTTCTTTCTTGTCTATGATATGATTCGGACCGCTTATCCGAACGACATGCCGGGGTTGGTGCCGGCGGCGTTCGCTGTTCCGTCGCTGATCGGGCTCATCGTTCTCTTGAAGCGCACATCCATGCAGAGCCCGGCGCGAAACGCGCAACTGGCGTTATTTGCTGGCGCGACGCTGTTCTTCATCACGCTTATTTTTCCAATTCAGTTCGATCGACAATGGATCACTCTTGGCTGGGCCCTGGAAGGCGTCGCGCTCTGCTGGTTGTTTCAACGGGTGCCGCATCCGGGATTGCGTCTCGTGGGAACTGCGCTGCTGACGGTTGCATTTGTGCGACTCGCTCTAAATCCGGCGGTCCTCAGTTACCATGCGCGGTCCGCAACGCCGATCTTCAATTGGTATCTTTACACCTACGGCATCGTCACGGTCTGCCTCTTTGCTGCCGCGCGATTCCTTGCGCCGCCGCGAAATCTCGTTCTCGGCCGCAACGCCCAGCCCCTGTTTTACACTCTCGGAACGATCCTCGCGTTTCTGTTGTTAAACATCGAGATCGCCGATTACTTCGGCCGGCCTGGCATGGCGGCGCTCACATTTCAGTTTTCCGGAAACTTCGCGCGCGACATGAGTTATAGCATCGCGTGGGCGTTGTTCGCGCTGCTGCTTCTGATCATTGGCATTCGCCAAACCGCCAGACCAGTGCGGTATGCGGGTCTGGGATTGCTCGGTGCCACTATTCTCAAGCTCTTCCTGCACGATCTTTCGCAGCTCGATCAGCTTTATCGAATCGCTGCGTTCGTAGTGGTCGCAATCATCGCGATCTTCGCTTCTTTTCTCTACCAGCGTTTTCTCGGTCTTTCTGCAAAACCGACTCAATGAAACTTGGATTTAGAGGTCTTTTGATCGCGGCGTTCTT
>JBKOWV010000157.1:0-6169 GCA_046724585.1 Verrucomicrobiota bacterium | reverse complement strand
TTACGCCGAACTCGACATCGTCGATACCAATCCATTCGCATCGATCGATCAGAAAGGCGTCGGACGCTTGATGGAGATCACCCGCGATTTGGGACGCAAGACCCGGCCGAACATAAAGCTTGGGATTTGCGGCGAACACGGCGGCGAGCCTATGAGTGTCAAATTCTGCGACCGGCTCGGCTTGGACTATGTAAGCTGCAGCCCGTTTCGGATTCCGATTGCTCGATTGGCAGCTGCCCAGGCGGCAATCGAGGGCTGAGTTTCGTGGTCACTTTTCAGGACATCGAAGCGGCGCGTAAGCGTATTGCTGATGCGGTTTATTATTCGCCTTGTCGGGCCTCCATCCCACTCAGCGAAATCACCGGCATGGAAATTTTCTGCAAGTTCGACAACTTGCAGCGGACGGGAAGTTTTAAGGAACGCGGCGCGCGTAATGCGCTCGCTCAACTCTCCGCTGATCAGCAAAAGCGCGGTGTTATCGCCGCCTCTGCCGGCAATCACGCTCAGGCGCTCGCATATCAGGGCGAGTTGCTTGGCATTCCCGCGACAGTCGTGATGCCGAAGTTTTCGCCGCTGGTGAAAGTAAGTAATTGCCAGAAACTCGGCGCGACCGTCGTCTTGCATGGGAGAGATTTCAGCGAAGCGAAAGCGCACGCGCACGAGATCGCGAAGGAGAAAAGCCTCGCCTACATCGACGGTTACGATGATCCCGCGATCATTGCGGGCCAGGGAACCATGGGCCTCGAAATTGTCGAGCAAACTCCTGATCTCGAGGCAGTGGTTATTCCCGTGGGCGGCGCCGGTTTAATCGCGGGCGTTTCTTTGGCCGTCAAGACCTTGCGGCCAAACGCAAAAATCATCGCGATTGAAGCAGAGAATGTGGCGAGCTTCTCAGCCGCGCTTGAAGCGGGAAAGCCAACAAAGATTGCGATTCATCCAACCCTGGCCGATGGACTCGCGATTCCACAGGTCGGCTCGAATGCATTTCAAATCGCAAAGCCACTTGTCGACCTTGGCGTCACTGTGACCGAAGAAGAGATCGCCCTCGCGATCCTGCGTCTGGTCGAATTAGAAAAAAGTGTCGTCGAAGGAGCCGCAGCCACCCCGCTTGCAGCCTGTATGTCTGGAAGATTAAGAGAGCTCGCGGGCAAGCGAGTCGTGCTGCTCCTTTGCGGCGGCAACATCGACCCCAACGTTCTCAGTCGCGTAATTGAACGAGGCTTGGTTGCGGATGGCCGCCTCGGCCGTTTTACGGCCGTCATTAGCGATCGCCCCGGCGGCCTGGCCGATTTGGCAGCACAAATTGCTTCGACTGGCGCGAGCATCAAGCAAGTGGTGCACGACCGCGCCTTTGCCAGCCCGGATATTTCCGCCGTCAATGTTCTCTGCACGGTCGAGACCCGAAACCATCAACATCTTGCCGAACTTCGCGCGCTGCTAAAAAGTCGCGGCGTCAAAACCTACGACTCCAAATAGGGTTGCGCGTTTACGCGAACACGGCGGCGGAACGCCGTGGCTGCAGGACTTGAAGCGCGATTCGCCTTCCGTAGTCTCTTTGAATGAAATTGCGCGAACGAACGACTGAACTCGATTCATTCGTACGCCGCCACATCGGTCCGAACAAGGAAGAGATCGATGCGATGCTGGCCAAAGTCGGTTTCGAGAATTTCGATGCCCTGATCGATGCGGCCGTTCCGAAAAATATCCGGTTAAGTCGGCAGCTGAACCTGCCGGCAGCAAAATCGGAGATTGATGCGCTGGCCGAGCTGCGGGCGATGTCGAAGAAAAACAAAGTCGTGCGCTCATTCGTCGGCGCCGGTTATTACGACTGCATCACGCCGCCAGTTATCCAGCGAAACATTCTCGAAAATCCTGGCTGGTACACCGCCTACACGCCTTACCAGCCCGAAATCGCGCAAGGCCGGCTGGAAGCACTGCTCAATTTCCAAACAATGATTACAGACCTGACCGCGTTCGACATCGCGAACGCGTCGTTGCTCGATGAAGCCACCGCCGCCGCCGAGGCGATGTCGCTTTGTCACGCGGTCGTTCCGAATCGAAAGACTTTTTTTGTCGCCGACAATTGCCATCCGCAGACAATTGCCGTCCTCCAAACCCGTGCCAGGCCGCTCGGTATCGAGATCAAGATCGACAATTACTCGCGTTTCAAATTCGACGACACCGTTTTTGGTGCACTCGTCCAGTATCCCGCCACCGACGGCGCGATTTACGATTACGGTGACTTTATTGAGGAAGCGCACAACGCCGGCGCTCTTGTTGTCGTCGCGGCCGATATTCTCGCGCTTACATTATTGAAACCGCCCGGAGAATTCGGCGCTGATGTTGCGGTTGGTAACACCCAGCGCTTCGGCGTTCCGCTTGGTTTTGGTGGCCCGCACGCGGCTTACTTCGCCACCCGCGACCGATACAAACGCCATATGCCTGGACGCCTGGTGGGCGTTTCGCACGATACCGATGGCCGCCCTGCTTATCGGCTGGCTCTGCAAACGCGCGAGCAACATATCCGCCGTGACAAGGCCACGAGCAATATTTGCACGGCTCAGGTTCTGCTCGCTGTGATCGCATCGATGTACGCGGTTTATCACGGCCCGCGCGGTCTGCGCGCAATCGCGGAACGCGTGCATCGCCTGACCAGCCAACTCGCCGATGGTCTGCGCGCGCTTGGCCTGAAAATCGCACACGAGAATTTCTTCGACACGATTCGCGTCGAAGTTGAATCCAGCGCAGTCATTTTGGAGCATGCCGAAAAAGCTGGCTGCAATTTGCGCGCGCTTGGCCCGCGCGCGGTCTGCATTTCATTCGACGAGACGACAAGGCCGCGCGACATCGAATTGCTGATGTCGATCGTCCGCGGCACGCGCGTCCGCGATTTTGCCGACGACGATCTTGGCGAGCCACCAATCCGCATTCCGCAATTCGCAATCCGCAATTCGGATTTTCTCACTCATCCCATCTTCAACACATGCGATACGGAGACGGAAATGCTGCGTTATCTGAAAAAGCTCGAATCGCGCGATCTGTCGCTGACTACATCGATGATTCCGCTCGGTTCATGCACGATGAAATTGAATGCCACCGCGGAAATGTTTCCCATTTCATGGCCGGAAATTTCCAAGCTCCATCCGTTTGCGCCTGGCGATCAGACCGCGGGATATATGGAGATTTGCAGGCAGCTCGAAGAATGGCTTGCTGAAATCACCGGGTTTGACGCAGTTTCACTGCAGCCCAATGCCGGATCACAGGGCGAATTCGCCGGCCTGCTCGCGATCCGCGAGTATCACGCGTCGCGCGGCGAGGCGCATCGCAGCGTTTGTCTCATACCAACTTCCGCGCACGGGACAAATCCAGCCAGCGCCGTGATGGCCGGCTTTAAAGTTGTGCCCGTCGCATGTTTGAAAGACGGAGACATCGATCTTGCCGATCTGCGCGCCAAAGCCGACGAGCACGCGCGTGATCTCGCCGCGCTGATGGTGACATATCCTTCTACGCACGGCGTGTTTGAGCCTACCATCCGCGAAATCTGCGGCATCGTGCATGCGCACGGCGGTCAAGTTTACATGGATGGGGCGAACATGAATGCTCAGGTCGGCCTTTGCCGTTCCGGCGACTACGGGGCCGACGTTTGTCACTTGAATTTGCACAAGACCTTTTGCATTCCACACGGCGGCGGCGGGCCCGGCGTAGGACCAATCGGCGTTGCCAAACATCTTGCGCCGTTTTTGCCAGCGGCTGCTTCTATCAACTATCAACCATCGGCTATCGACTCCGTGGCGACCGGTCCCGTCGCCGCCGCCCCCTATGGCAGCGCGAGTATTCTCGCCATCACTTGGATGTACATCCGAATGATGGGCGCGGACGGATTGAAACGGGCGAGTGAGGTCGCAATTCTAAACGCAAATTACATCGCGAAGCGACTTGATCGATATTTCCCGGTGCTTTTCAAAGGCAAGCGCGGACTCGTGGCGCATGAATGCATTCTCGATCTTCGGCAGTGGAAAAGCGCGGGAATCGAGGTGGAAGACGTGGCGAAGCGGTTGATGGATTATGGATTTCACGCGCCGACGATTTCCTGGCCCGTTGCCGGCACGATGATGGTCGAACCAACGGAGAGCGAACCGAAGCACGAGCTCGACCGTTTCTGCGACGCGATGATCTCGATCCACGAAGAAATCCAAGCGATCGCGAATGGAAAAGGTGATCGTAAAAACAACCTCTTGAAAAACGCGCCGCATACCGCGCGCCAAATTGCTTCCGATAAATGGGACCGTCCCTACTCGCGTGAACAAGCAGCATTCCCAGCGCCATGGACGCGCGAACACAAATTCTGGCCGGCCGTCGCGCGCATCGATAACGTTTATGGCGACCGAAATTTGTTCTGTTCCTGTCCGCCGGTCGAAGAGTTCGAAAGAGACTAAATATCGCTTCCTCGAAACTGCAATCCGCGGTAGTGACGGACGCTAGCCTTCCGGCGCGAGTTCAGGCGTCGCGACAACGCGTGTCGGGACAAGCCGCAGTCCAGTGCCTACAGTTTCCTCAGCCGCCGCAGGACCGGCCTCGTGATACTCGGCGTCTCCGTTGACCTGCCAGAGATCGTAAAGCTTTGTGTCGGCCAGAATATTTTCGACGCACAACATCGCAGTCATCATGGCGTGATCCTGGTTGTTGTATTTGTGCATCCCGTTGCGCCCGACGAGATGCAGGTTCGGATAACGGTCCTCCAGTTCCTGGCGAATCGTGGCGACGTGCCGCGAGTAATCGTCGTCATAAACCGGATAGGCTTTCTTCTGACGAACAACGCAGCCGTCAATCAGGTCGCCTTCTTTGGCCAGGCCAATCTGAATCAGCTCACGCCTGGCCAGTTCAATCAAATCGCTCTCGCTCGAATCCCACAGCCCGTCGTGCTCGAAGCAGAAATATTCCAGACCATAGCAGACTTTGTCGGGATCAGGCACCATCTCGGGCGACCAGGAACGGAAGTTTTGGACGCGTCCAACTTTGACGCTTGGATCGTGAATGTAGATCCAATTGTCATCGAACATCTGTCGGTCTTTCAAGATCAGCATGACCGTGAGAAAATCGCGATACTTGAGACTTTGAGCCGCTCGTTTTGCTCGTTCGCTCACAGCCGGCGACAGTCCGCACACCAGTTCCCGCATCGGCGCGGATGAGATGACGTGTTCGGCTTCGATTTTGCGCAGGTCACCCTGCCGATCTTTATATTCGACCGTCCAATTCCCAGATACCTCGTCGCAGGAACAGCGCGTGACCTTACAGCCCATCTCGAGTTTCCCGCCCATCGCCTTCATCTTTTCTGCACACGCCTCCCACATCATGCCCGGGCCTTTCCGCGGGTAACGGAATGAATTAATGAGCGTCTTGATTACTTTCGTTCGATCCCCATTGTAGCGCTGCGGAAAGAGCGCGTTCTTGATCGCGCTCCCGAGCGAAAGCCCTTTAATGCGTTGCGCCGCCCAGTCAGCAGAGATTTCCTTGCAGCTCATTCCCCAAACTTTTTCGGTGTAGCTCTTGAAGAATGTATTGAAGAGCCGTTTGCCGAACTGATTGCTCACCCACTCTTCGAAATTGCGCGGATCCCGCACCGGGAATAGCCGCGCCTTCAGCCAGGAAAGGACGCAGAGAACCGAGTTGAAGATGCCAAGCTTGTGCAGTGCTTCGAACGGCTTCAGCGGGTAAGAGAAAAATTTGCCGTCGTAAAAGATGCGCGAGGAGCGCGGACGCACGAGCATGTCATTCGGCAAAATCTCCGTCCACAGATCTTCTACTGCTTTGGACTTCGAGAAGAAACGGTGCCCGCCGATATCGAAATGGAAACCGTTGTAAGTCACCGTCCGGGAAATACCGCCGACGTAAATGGGATCGGCTTCCAGAACGACAACGTCCACGTCTTCCTTCGAAAGCAGATAGCCCGCCGTTAAACCCGCTGGACCGGCTCCGATAATGACGATTCTTGTTTTCATCTTCTACTACGCAACCCAGTTACCCCGAGTGAAATTCCAGACGTACCAGCCCTGTACGCACAGCCCAATAGCGCTGAGAAGCGCTACCGCCGCGATGCCGAATGCCCGTACAAGCATCGGCGGCGTCCGAAATTGACGCAGAAAATTCAAGAACGCCAGCACGATCAAAG
>JBKOWV010000052.1:0-4952 GCA_046724585.1 Verrucomicrobiota bacterium | reverse complement strand
TGGCCGGTGGCTGAGAATTAAATCGTTAATGCTGCGGCCAAATTTGGCAAAGAACTCCTCGCGTCCGATATCCATCCCGCTCAAGAGTGAGCGTTCGCCGCGCGCGCTTCCAACCTCATAGCCGATGGCGACATTTACCGCGAATTGCCCCATCCAGTTGGATTCCGGCACTGGGAATATGTTCGGATGCTGACCCAGGCACCAGGTGAGAATACTGGTTCCCGAGCGCGGTGATCCAACCACAAAAATCGGCTTGTTTATCTCGTTCTGCATCTGGTTGCACGGTCGTAGTGCGGGCAGCTAGTTCAAGAATTAAACCATTTAATCTGCTCGCAGATGCCGTCGGCGCATCCAAAAACTGCCTCCGCCCCACCATACTGCCGTCATCGATACCTATCTTAGTTGCAGGTCTCCTCTGCAATGCTTCGCGCCGGAGCTTCCTTCAATTCCAGCGTGGTTCAAGGATTACATACTCCCTAATGCGAAAGTTTGGCGCTAACCGAACAGCCACGCAGAATGTTTTGCTGGCCCATTTCTAAAGAGATACGCATTGCGGATGAAGAAGCGATGAGGCACCTTCTCGCTTTCGCGACGAGTGCCTTGGTTCATGAGTCCAAACAAAACGCAGGAGATCATTAAACGGGCGATGGCCGACCGACGCGTGTACGAAGCGATGGCGGCACGCGAAAATGAGATTTGGGGCAAAATGCTGCCGGATCGAGATCGCTCCGAAGCTGCAATCGAGGCGACCGAAGCAAGCGCGACGCTTGGGATTTGTCGTAATCAGTCATCACTATTTCGAGTCGCAAATGAGAAAAAGCTAAAGTTTGAACACGGCCTAACTCTCGGATGCGGCACCGGTAGGCGTGAGCGCGAACTCATATCCAGGGGCGTTTGCCGAAGTTTTCATGGAATCGATATCTCGGAAAAGGCCATAGCCGCGGCACGCAAGATTGCGAAAGAGCAGGACCTGCCGCTCACTTATGAAGTGGCCGACCTGAATTTCGTGGAATTCCCCGAGAAAACATTCGATTTGGTCGTGGCTCAGACCTCGCTTCATCACGTCCTTTTTCTCGAGCGGGTCGCCGAACAAGTATGGCGTTCGCTGAAGAGCGATGGTTACTTCTGGATTCATGATTTCATCGGCGAAACGCAGGGGCAGCACGACCCGAAACGGCTGTCCATCATGAATCGGATTCTGGAAATTCTTCCCGAAAAATTTCGGAAGAATAAGATTAACTGCCAGTTAATTGCGGAGATTAAACGGCCCGAGCCGGGTCATCTTGCCTCGCCATTTGAAGCGATTCGATCGGGCGAGATCGTCCCGGTGTTTCAGCGCTGGTTTACGATTGAATGGAAAATGGAGTTTGATGCATTCCTGCATCTTGTTGTATCGCCGGGAACCCGCGCGGCGTATTTGGAAAACGAGGATACTAAAGCTCTGTTTGAAATTCTGATGCTCCTCGACCATTTGTGCATTGAAGAGAAGATTGTGCAACCGGTCGGCGGGCAATACCTTATGCGCCCAAGATCTGTTGATGAGATTCCCCGCGAAAAGCACAACGAGCGAATAACCCCCGAAAAAGCCGGTTTAGCAGTTGCCGATCTTAGTTCGAAGTTTTCGGATGAACAGTCGAAAACGAAACAAAATGCTCCATGCGCATCTATGATCTCTTATCGAGATAATGTTTACATGATCACGTGTCCCGCAAGGTCTGGCAGTGGGATGCTGGTTAACCTCCTGCGCTCTCATCCGGACATTTGCTCGCACGGCGAGGTGTTCAGTCCGAATAAAATTACTGGTATAACCGGCACTTATCTTTGGAAAAGCCGGGATCAACCGGGGTTCCTCGAGCAGCTCTCAGAGGAAAGAGACCGCGATCCGCTCAAATTCCTGTACAAAATCGTGCTTGATCTTCAAGGGAAAAAGGCCGTCTGCTTCAAGCTCAAACACAACGAATTGGTTCAGCCTGAATTCGGCCTGTTGCGAAACGAGATTATCAATGACCGAGACTTTCGGATAATCCACCTCAGGCGCGAGAATTTGCTCCGTCGTTATCTTTCGCACTATATCGCGAGTCGCGTGACTGGCATCAGATGGGTCGTCCAGGGCCAGACCGTACCTGAACTCCAGCCCGTGACGCTTGACCCTCGCGAATGTCAGAAAAATTTTGAAACAATTCTGCGCCGAGAAAAAGAATTCGCAGAACTCTTTGCGCAGCATCCTAGTTTTTCGATTTCATACGAGGAAATGGTTACTCCGGGCGGCGAGAAGATCCAATCTCTCCTGGATTTCATCGGAGTGTCGAGGCGGGAACTGACCACGGCGACGCTCAAGCTAGCCCGTAACGATTTGAGGCAGGCAATCGCCAACTTTGAAGAACTGCGCGATTACTTCGCCAGCAGCCCCTATTTCAAATTCTTTGAAGATGCCTGATCTGAAGGACCTAGAATCCGCTTACCAGGGCCGTATTCGCGCTCACGTCGCGTAATATGCCAACCCGGGCTCCTCTTAAGCTGGCGCATCCTAACCAAAAAGCCATCGCCTCAGGCGCAATTTCCGGCGCTGCCGGTGGCCACGAAGATGCTCAATAATGGCTTTCTTGCCTTTAATCTCTTTTGCGAGCCTTTCTGCTCGGGCAGCATTCTTGGCATTCTGGGCTTCAAGCTCGACTATTCGCCGCTCGCGGCCTTCGAGAAGGCGCCTAACTGCACCCAGGCGACCGGGCAGCGCTGGCGGAAATAGCTCTGACTGTGGCACAGCTACTCTGTCGCGCACCTGTTTGAAAACATCGAGCAATTCCTTCCTGGATTCGCTACTAGGCGTAGCGCAGTTTTTTCCATCCCGCCAATCACACCAGAGCTGGGAGCAACCGCTGGAAAGATAGCGGCCTTGGATCATTTCGCTTCGCTTCGCGATCGCGCGCGGGCTATTCCAAATCTTGACCAGAGGACTCTCGTAAAGGTTTCCGACCGGTTCCGAGAGAAAGCAGAGTAGGACATCTCCATTCTCCACCACGAACATCATTGACCACGGATTCGGACAAAGCTGAATTTTTCCGTCGGTTTCCCAATGAACTTCTGGAAGTGCTGGAATCGGAATCGATTTTTCTCGCTCAGAACAATTCGCACGATATTTAGATACGGTGGCGTTGTCCGCCGTCGGCAGTGGTCGCTCTACTTTGCCTGATGGTTCACTCTGACGCTTCGAGGGCTTATCCGGATAGAGAGAAGAATGCTCTTCATCTAGGAAGGCAGGATCGAGTCCGTGATGCTCAAAAAGCGAATGTAATCCGCTCCACGACATTCGGCGAAAGTGCGGGCGTTCTTCAGTCATCGTTTGTCGAACAATCGAATAAAGCTCGCGAACTTCCTCGGGATCTTTGATGACTTCATTCACAAGTCCGGGTTCGCGCGTCAGGTTTCGCGCGTCGGTCAACATGGTTTGGAATGCCACCTCGTAGATCCCGAGATTCTTCATTAAGACAAGAAACGGGAGGATTTCGCGATAGTTAGAGCGCATGAGAACAAAAAAGGCGTCAAGTGTTGGCAACGAGCTGCCGATCGATCTCTTCAGCTCTTGCAGGCGTGTGACATTCTCAATTACCTTCGAGAATCGCGCACCCCTTCGTAATTTTTCAAAAGTGCTTTGAGTTCCTCCGTCGAAGGAGACTGTGACGGATTGAAACGGGGTCTGTACAATCCGTTCAGCCCACGCTTGGTCTATTAACGTTCCGTTTGTGCTGATGCTGATTAAGGGTCGATCCGCAGTCGCGACCACGTCCTCAACCAACTCACGGAAGCCTTTGATTGCGAATACCTCGCCTCCTTGAATTCGGAGAGTCGACAGATATGGGTAAAGCGCACTGAATTCTCTTCTTAATGCTGACCCGATTTCCGGATCTTGGAGGAGATTGTCGCCGGTCTTCGCTTGATAGCAATGCGGACAATCAATGTTGCAGCGATCGCTGATCACGATCGTTAGGTATCGTGGCATGGAATGCAGGTAAAGTCGCTGCATTGAATATTCCACCTCGCTCAATCGAGCGTTGGCCTCGTGCAAAGCACCGAGCGTCCCACCTCCTCCATGCAGGCCTGAGGAGCATGAAGTTCTGTCCGGCTGTGTCGAAGAACTGTGAAGATCCGGCAATTTTTCCCCCGATGTGCTCGGAATGTCAGGCGCTATAGGGGACATACTGCTGATGCGGTTTCGCCGTCTGATTAACGTCTAAACAGAAGCCGTGAGAATGAAAAGGATAAATTTGCACCTCCGCCAAAATCCTTCGTTAGCGAGAATGAATTTGGTAACGAGTGCGTGTCCGTGCTTTCGACCTCATGGGTCGGGAAACACGTTCGGCTTTGCGATGAACGTCGACGGCGCGGCGGGAAGCTCTCCTACCCAGTCACGGGCTTTGCCCGCGAAGCTCTGAGATAATCTGCTGAGTTCTCCGGTACTCGTTGCTTGTCTGCGCAACATATTGGACTCGCTGGTTGAATGCGGCCTCGAGACTTCTCGCGATTGTAGCGGAAGCTTCGTTACACTGCGGGCTCTGCTCCAGTTCGGTACTTAAGCTCATTGCCTTCTCGACGAGCGCCGGATTGGTCATCTGGTCGTCGGACCGGAAATCAGGAGGAACATTAGAGCTGTTAATGCGTTTCCGAAGCGGATTCAGGCAAGCATCAGTGTAAGGCTCGCCAAGAAACTCGAATACTGCGCGCAGTGTTGGCTCTGGCCTATCGATCAGATCGGAGTACCGGAGTCGATGAACGACCCGCGGGCCATAGGCCCGCTCGGCATTCAGACAACCGCTTACAGTCCGCAGCCAGTAGTCGTAGGCCTCTTGTTCGCTTGCAACCAGTTGAATGCCGCTGATGCGATGAAAGTTCAGCATCGAGCGGACAACCGATGTGACATCGCGCAGGATATGCACGAAGAGGGCGTCGGGAAATAG
>JBKOWV010000002.1:0-5529 GCA_046724585.1 Verrucomicrobiota bacterium | reverse complement strand
TCTTGGAGCATTGGAGTGGAGTAATGCGAGGATTTTCTCGACACTTCGCTATGTTCATGCGAACGTTAACTATGGCCACGCGCAACTTCGTGCCCGTGATTGAGGAATTGCCGCAGAGCCGGCAGTCAATCCATGGACGAGGAGCTTCCTGGAGCCCGGCCAATCGATTCGAAAAGCTGCATGTCGATGTTAACGACTTCGATGTAACCGATGTCGACCCTGATGGAAGCGAGCGGCCGCGGCGCGAGACGCAATTCTTTCGTGACGGCACAAAGACAATCATCACGCGCAATAACAGTCCGGATGTCGGTTTTGAAACGAGCCTGAATCCCTATCGTGGTTGCGAGCACGGCTGCATTTATTGTTATGCACGACCGACTCACGAATACCTCGGGTTTTCTGCCGGGCTCGATTTCGAGAGCAAGATCATGGTGAAAACAAATGCACCAGAATTATTGCGCGCCGAATTGGAGCGGCCGGGCTGGAAACCGCAGGTGCTGGTGATGAGCGGCGTGACCGATCCGTATCAGCCGGTTGAAAAGAAGCTGCGGATTACGCGCGGTTGTCTCGAGGTTTTGGCAAAATTTCGTAACCCGGTGGCGATCATCACCAAAAACCGGCTCGTTACGAGAGATACCGATCTTTTGTGCGAGCTTGCGAACTACAATGCAGTCGCCGTCAACATTTCCGTGACGTCGCTCGATCCGAAATTGCAACGAGTGCTCGAGCCACGCACTTCCTCGCCTCAAGCGCGCCTCGATACAATCAGCCAACTTCGCGGCGCAGGAATCCCGGTTGGAATAATGGTTGCGCCGGTCATTCCCGGGTTGACCGATCACGAAGTCCCGAAAATTCTGGATAGCTGCGCCACGGCCGGCGCCCGATTTGCCGGTTACACGATTGTTCGCCTCCCATGGGCGGTCGCACCGCTTTTTGAGCATTGGCTCGAAGAACATTTTCCTGATCGCAAAGCGAAAGTAATGGGACGCATTCGGCATTTGCGCGGAGATCGCCTCAACAATTCGGAGTGGCACACACGCATGACTGGGGAAGGTATTTTTGCCGAGCAGATCGCTTCGCTTTTCGAAGTTGGTTGTCGTCGGGCCGGGATCGGAGAGCGACCCAAGCTTTCGGCCGAAGGATTCAGGCGAACGCGAGAGCAACTGACATTGCTTTAGTTTTATCGTCAGCTGGAACCGGTGCCCCAAAATGGGGCTTGCTTCCGTGAAAGCCGAGTTTTAAAAGGAACGAATGCTGCTCGAAACTTTAAAACGTCGTTGGTGGGTTCCGGTGTTGAGGGGTATCGCGGCAATCGTGTTCGGTATTATCGCATTTGCGTATCCTGGTTTGACTCTTGCCGTGTTGGTAATTTTCTTCGGAGCGTGGGTGCTCGTGGACGGCATATTTCGCGTCGTGGGCGCGATTGCTGGTCGCTCTTCTGACCCCGACTGGGGCTTTCATCTTATCGTCGGAATTATCGGAATTATTATTGGAGTAATCACATTCCGTGCACCGCAGATAACAGCCCTGGCGCTGCTTATCTATATAGCGGCTTGGGCGCTTATGATCGGCGCGTCCGAGATTGCGATGGCAATCAAGTTGCGCAAGGAAATCAAAGGCGAGTGGTTCCTGATTCTTATGGGTCTGGCATCGATCATCTTTGCCGTGCTGCTCATGTGGAATCCTGCTCCCGGCGCTCTTGCTCTAATCTGGCTGATCGGATCCTACGCAATCGTGTTCGGTGTGCTGGCGATCTTTTTTGGTTTCAAATTGCGCAGCCTCCCCACACCGCTTCCCTCTTAAGATTCAGCCATCTCGCAAGGCGGTAGCTGCGGCCGGTGGTGGACCCTATTCGCTCCTCAATCTCCCGGGCCGACCGGAAAGGGCTGAAAGTGAGAGCCTGAGGTTATTTAGAGGCGGCCTTCGTCAAACTCGATCAGATCAAAATAAGTCCGAATATCTTTGCGTCCTCCGCCTCCAGCTTCTTTCAGAAAATGGAGAAAGCGCGCCTTTTTTGCAGCGGTGTTGGGATGACGCGAAATCATCGCCTGGTTCCACTGTTCGATCGCGTCTCGGGAATGTTTCGCTGCGTTTTCCCGGACCCAGTTCAGAATCGCGCCGTCGTTCTCCAGTTTATTGGCGGCTTCCTCAAATGCATCGCCATCAATTTTTAGAAAGGCGAGCAAGTGCTTATCGAACCCGACGGTTTTATAATTGTAGCCGTTAAGCAACCCCTTGCGATGCAGTCTCGCCTTGTCGATTAAACGCGGCAGATGGACGTATCCGCCAAGCTTTTCGTACGGACTGCGTGGATGCAGTCTTCGCATTGGGACGAGCGCTTTAAGTCGCCGGCAAAGGGCGGGGTGCGGCTCCCGAAATATCAGCCCCCGGCAGCCTCCCGGTCGCTGGTTTTTGTTCCGGCAATAATTCTCCCTGGGTCAGGTCGGCCTGGCCGATGACCAGCTGGCCGGAAAAGATTCCCCCTTTTTCAACCGAAATTGCCCTGGCGGTAACATTGCCTTCGAGTGAACCCTTTTTATGAATGGTGACCATTGTTTGAGCAATGATCTCACCCGACATCTTCCCCTTGATTTCGATGCTTCCCGCCCGGACTTGGCGAGAGCACTGAATATCGGCTTTACGTTCGACAATTACGTGTCGAGCGCTAAGCCGGCCGGGAATTCTCCCGGAAAAATTAATCGTCGCCGTGTCGTCGCAATGCAGATTGCCGCGCAGTCTGCCTTCTATCAGGGCAGACCGGCAAATCACGCTACTGCTGCCCAGATCGCCTTTGGCCATGAGATGCACGTCGCCGCGCGTTCGAATCGTTCGGCTGAAACCGCTGCTGATTTTGTAATCGCGGAGATCAATATGCGCGCTGCATGCAGGGCAGATTGTCGACGTCGCCGCGCCGCAGACCTGCTGTTTCCGCTTACATTCGAAACACTCGATAACCGAGCTGCGTTGCCGTTTCCAAAAATCCTCAAACCGGTGAAAGATGGACGAATGCTGCGACGCGGGCGCTTCTTCTTTTACACGCAGCTTCAGGCCGGGCTTCGGCGCAAATGGAGAAAAGTAACGGCCGCACTGGCGGCAGATGGAGCTTTTGGCCGCGGCATACTCCATCTGCTTGAAGCCACAGTGTGGGCATTCCACACTGACTTTAGCAGGCGAGGACGTATTGGCCACTGGGAGCTAAGCCAAAATCCTTTCCTTATCCGCGCCCGCCAAAGGCCGCCTTGATCGGTTCGTCATGCCGCACAACTTCCGGGCGGCCCGCCGTCGACTTGGCAGGGATCGTGCCGCTGGTGACTTCCGATTTGCCAATAAAAGTCGCTCCCTCTTCAATGACGAGACGCGCCGCTTTCAAATCTCCTTGCAATGTGCACTTCGATTTTAGTTCGCAACGCTCGCCCACCGTGATATTGCCGTGCACCTTGCCGTACACGGTTATCGACTTGGTTTTTATTTCGCCGCGAATGTCAGCATTCTCGCCTATCGTTAAGACGCCGTCTGAATTGATTTCTCCTTCGACCTTGCCGTCGATGAGAAGTTCTTTTTGAAACTTTATTGAGCCCTTGATCTCGACGTCGCTCGAGAGGACATCCTTGCCAGAGTGTTCAGCCATAATTTTTTGATAGTTAGTTGTTGATGGTAATGTTCTTGGTTCGTCGCGGTAAGCAACACGGTTATTTTCATCCGTCTCCGAGTTTGGCGACCGTTCCGGGGTCGATGACATCGGTTTTTGCGGAATGAATCTTTTTAACATTCGCTATTATTGTGACACTCCCCTCACACTGTCAACGGATTCTGACAGGAAGAACGATTTTTTTATTGTTTAACGGTCCGGTAAAGTTTGCCAGCCCCGTTCTGAGCCGAAAAGACCAGGAACGGCGGCGCTTGGGCAGGCGTCCGGTCGAGTGCGAAACAGAGTGCATGCTGAGGCACTGGCAAACCCAGGATCGCGGAGGAATTACGCGCCAGGCGCTCGAAATCGTAGGCGATGACCCACGTCACCCGACGATTCTCCAGAATTTTGCGTGCCGTTTGCCAATCCGGACTGAGAAAAAACCGCGCACTCTGCTCAATTCCTTCCAGGCTCTCGTGCGAGCTTCCAGCCACGCTAGGTTGCCCCGACCAATAGGCAATCGCCGGCGAAAGCCACCACGGGGAGAGAAAGGGCTGCGTCTCAGGCGATCGCAAATTGATTGCCAGCTCGCGCAGCTGGATCGATTCGTTTCGCTCTTCGATTCGGCGGGCGAACTCAGCCTCATTGGGCCAGAGGCGCGCGTCCCAATCACGCAAGACGGGAAAGATCGACAGTATAAGGGCGATCGAAACCGCTGTGCGCGATTTGATCGGCTCGAGCAAAGCCGGGAGTGCAATTGCAAAGATCAAAACGAAAAAATACGCCCAACGCGCCTGCCAAATCGTGAGGAAATAGGTCCCGATAAGGAGATCATAAATTGGTAGGCTTGCTCGCCCGGGCGAGGAGGCGCCGTGTTCTCGCCTGATGGATAACCAGAGCAATATCGGCGCTACTGCGATCATATAACCTGTCCAACGAAACCAGATCGGATTCACCGGTGAGACGTGAGCAAGTTCGCCTAGCGTGCGTGTCCAATTTTCGAAAATTTCATTCGATTGAAAGATCGATATCTCCGGAATGCGTTGCTCGATGAGAAGGGCGGTTGCAATGATCAGCCCAAAACAGAGCCAGCCGATACGTCTGTAATTCGCAAAGATCGTCTTTCGATCTTCCAGCACGCTTACCGCCATCGTGATGAAAGATAAGACAAGCGATTCATAGGCAGATACCCAGATTGCGAGTCCCCAGGCGATTCCACTCAACGTGCTCCATCCTAACGTTGGATCGCGTCGCCGAGGCCATTCCGCGCAAATCGCGATCGTCACTAGCAGCATCAGCAACGATTGGTGGTCAGGCCGGCCAAGCTCGGTTCCGTGAACAAGAATCGGACTGATCGCATACAAAATCAGCATTACCCAGCCATAGCGGAATTTCATTCGCCGTGACCACCACCACAGGAACCAACCTCCCAGTAAAGCGAGCAGTGGCGAAATAAGCGCCCCAGCCAGATCGAATGCGTGTGTGGTGAAGGGTCTCAGCAGGACCGATAATGCGAGAATGAGATAATCGAGAGGTGCAGTCGTGTGCGGGCTCGTTCCCCCGGGAAAGTTTTCGAAATCGTGATGACGCACGATTAAGCCGGGCGTTCGCTCGCACATCCGTGCGCGCGTCATCCGCGCGTAACAGTCTGCATCGGTGAAATAGACGTTCCCGGCGACGAACACATCCTGATAATTCGCGCCCCGTGCCGCCAGAATCAGCACGCTGAGAAGTGCAACCTCAAATGAAATCAATGCGCCGCGGACCGCGTGTTGAAAAGAAATCCTCAATCGCCGACCTCTGACTTCCGACTTGTGATGTTTGATTTCTGAAATGGGCCCGCCAGGATTCGAACCTGGGACCAAGGGATTATGAGTCCCCTGCTCTAACCGCTGAGCTAC